>PAQH01000030.1 GCA_002709225.1 Planctomycetaceae bacterium | reverse complement strand
CAATTGGATTAAGCGGGTGTTCTTCGTCTACTTGCTCAGTCTGGAAATTTCCATAGGCCATACTGGAAGATAGGAAGATAAAGTGTTCCACCTCACTCCGGCTAACATCAAGTGCATTTTCCAAAGTACGCAAGCTGTGATCAAACGTACTGTATGGGTCTTTGTTAGAACGTCCTGCATGGGAAACAGCAGCCAGATGTACAACTACTTGTGGCTGGATCTGGACCAAGATTCGAGTCAAAGCATAATAATCGCGTGCATCCTGCACATGTAATGAAATTCCCGATTGACGCAACATATCCAAACGTTGATGAATGATGCGTAAGTACAATTCCTGATTAGGAGTATATTCATCAAAAGAGCTAAAAGTAAGCAAATTATTGACCTGCAAACTATCAACGACAGCAACATCAGCTCCTCTTTGGGCCAATCCCAAAGCTAAATTATGGCCAATGAAACCAGCACCACCAATCACAGCGATCTTTCGACCTCGCAATAAATCATTCATAAGACACCCTATCTAAACTTAACACCGTATGGAATCAAACAAACTGAAAAAAAACATGAAGAAACTTTTGGGGCAAAATCTGAGGAATAATGATGAAAATTAATTGCTAAATTGCTTTCAATTCGATTCGATTCTAAAATTTCTATCATCCAGAGGTAAAAGGACAGGAACATGCCCAGAGTGATGTGATTGATGAATTGCAACAATCATTTCAAAAGCAGATCTTCCATCACAACCACTGGAGCGTGGTTCCTCACCTGTTTCAATACAATTCAGCAAATCGTCAATAGCATTCAGCCAAGGACTTTGGATCGGATAATTGAGAGGAAGATGATTCTTTGACATTAACTGAAACTCGGAGGACTGATCTACCACCCAGTATTCAAACTGGAATCCATCGTCAATTATCTTAATAATTCCTTTTTGACCAACCAAGTCAACTTGAGCATAATGATTCATACCAGCGGATACATCAATGAAGAGACGAGTTCGACCTTGGGTTTCAAAAAAACCCACCCCACCAGAGTCAAAATTATCTGGATCACTCAACCAACCCAAACCAGATTTGACCCCATCATCAGCAAACATTAGTGCTAAATCAAACATGTGAGTACCACTTCTACAAAGCCGGCTTCCGCCAAGACTGATTTGAATTGCTTGAAGGCTCCCGATATTGCCATCTTCTAAAAAGCGCTTCAATTCGATATATCGATTATCCCAACGCCTCTGGTGATTAATCATTAATACCGTATCTGTCTGTTCACAAATTTCAATCATTCTATCACATTCAGCTAGGCTGACGGCCATCGCTTTCTCACAGTAGATTCCTTTAACACCAAACTTGGCAACTTCAATTGCTATTTCTGCATGGTTGGTAGCAGGCGTTGCAATACTAACGATATCAGGTTTTTCCTCCTTCAACATTTCACGATAATCACTGTATACAGGCTTATCCCCTCGTTTTTGCTGAAAGAGCGCTTGTTTTTCAGCAGAGCGTGTAGACCCAGCAACGAGTTCTGTCCGTGGGTGAACTTCATAGACATCCGCATGACAACAAGGACTATAAATCATAGGATGCCTGCCCCCAAGACCATCCGCCACATTACCCATTATGCCGAGACCAACTACTGCTGCCTTGTAGATCATGAACAATTTTCCTTATCTTTCTTATACAATCTCTTCGATCACTCTCTTAAAATTTTCTGCTATGTACCGAACATCAGACGAAGTTACATGCGGAGCAACGGGTAAAGCAATCGAATAGTCGCTAATTGCAACTGCATTGGGCCACGATTCTTTCTGATAACCATATTTGTTCTTGTAATAGGTTAACCGCGGCACCGGATGCGGATAATAAATACTGGTACCAACTCCTACATCGTTAAGCCCCCTAATAACATTATCACGAGAATCTTTTAAATCATCAGGAAGAACCACGCTGAGGCAATAATGCGAGCTGACTTTATTCGGGTGGTCAACATCCAAAATTGAAACACCTTCTATACCAGATAAGCTAGCCTTCAACTGAGTAAAGTTATCCGAACGAAGTTCAAGAATTTGGCTAACTTTGGTCAGCTGCTGACAACCCATGGCTGCCTGCATTTCGCTCATCCTAGAATTCAAACCAAGGACAGTAACATCATATTTGCCAGATACCGTCCGTTCACTATAGCCTCTATCGACGCCAAAAGCACGTAACCTAGAAACTTGTTCAGCCAAACCTGCATGACGAGTAACAAACATCCCTCCTTCACCTGTTGTGATATGCTTCACAGGGTAAAACGAAAAACAGCCGACATCTCCAAACAAACCAACATGTTTCCCTTTATAACGAGCACCAACCGCCAACGCACAATCCTCTATAACCTTTAGCTGATACTCGTCAGCAATACGCAGAATCTGATCCATATCACATGGAATACCAAGCAAGTGAACTAGCCCAATTGCTTTTGTATCTGACGTAATCGCAACCTCAATTTTTTCAAAATCCATATTTCCAGTTTGCAGATTACAATCCACAAAAACTGGTGTTGCACCGACGAGTTCAACAGCATGAACTGTTGCAGTATGTGTTTGTGCCGGAACAATCACCTGATCACCAGGACCAATGCCCATCTGAAAGTATGCAAGATGTAAGGCAGACATACAAGAACTTACTGTTAAACAATACGCATCTCCACCCATAAATTTGGCGAACGCATCTTCAAAGTCCTTACACCTAACTCCATGGGTAAGAATATGACCTTCTAATACCTGCTGAACTGCTTCACGTTCATTATCTGTAATCCATGGTCGGCCAAAAGGAATACTGGAAATTTCTCTCATATATACTCAACTTGCTGTATGAAATTGGATGTAATGGCCAAACTGCACACCAACACACAACCACTAATCACATCAAACACATTTCTATGTCTGTGAACCCAAATCGACGTCATACCACTCGTACAATCGAAAAAACCGGAATCCAAGAAATCATACACACTTCGAAACACATAGGCAAAAGAACTCGGAACTCCTTCTTAGATTGAGACGATGCAAATACCATACTACTCATTAGAATTATCTTCTCTCATCCACGCAACAATTAAACCTCAACGAACATTTATCAACTATTAAGGGAAAGCTGAACTTCAATTTAAGCAAAAAAACATCTGATATATTTATGTTCCACTAGATTCTCTACCTATTCTGTTTTGACAAAGCAAATCATAATTACATAAATAATTTTCTCCGTTCAGAACAAGTGCTAGAATGGAAGCAAGCCAAAATCGATTAGTCGAGATTGAGTTTTGTGTTGATCTCGGTAATACCCCGAACTCGATATATACCTCCTTATACGATATACTTCATCATCATTTTAGATAATGGAATTCGTTTTCTGAATATCATAACCACATCAAGCATATTCCCATCAATGTCAGCCCCAATCTCACCAAACTACCAATACAATAAAAATACCGAAACTCAAAAAACTACATACGCCTTGAAAACATAGTAACAATAAATTGTAACGTAGGCCTCTTAAATAAACAATAAACTCATAAGAATCCCATTTTAACTCTTTGAAATGCACGGCAAAAAACATTCCAGAGCTTCTCTTTTAACTTAATACCAAGAATCTTAATATTAAGTTTCCGTCGATGTCATACCTTACGAAAAAACACAACTGAATAGAATTATCCTACCATTCATAAAGATCTCAACTAAAATTGAGAAGGATACATGTAAAACACATTTCTGCAAATTTCACGCAGTTTCATCTGTTTCGGCATAGCAGGCAACTGTTGATATATTTGCCTCAATCAATGTTTAAACTGAGCAAGTGTTACAAACATCTTACGTTTATAAAACTCAGTCAACCTTACAACCTTAAATGAGCTTGAAAAACTCAACTCAAAATCGGCGAATTCCCCTCCAATACCAAGGTAGAAATCATGGATTCCATCAGCGATCCTCTCCGCTGCAAATTCGCCCTCTTGTGCCGGCCAGAATTCCTGCAACTTTGAAGGATTACCAAGCTTAAGCTTACCAGCATAGAAATTCTGTACTGCTTGGTATGCCTCTTCGGCAGTATATGTCAAGTATGACACATGATTCGTAGTTCTATATTGTATCAATTCACTATCCCTTCCTTGAATTGATATTGTTGGATGATTCATCGCTACTGCTTCAGTACCAGTAGTACATCCTGTATGAATTAGAATATCGGAAGCGAGGATCCAAGGACGCACTGAATTTTGGTTACTAGCCACCTCAATATTTGGATACCTTCTAGAAAACCTTGTATATGTTTCTTCCTTCTCAATAGGATGAGGCCTAATCACAACCTTTTGATTTGGACTATGCTGCCCGAAAAGCTCAATTAACTTGAATGTAGATTCCATATCACACTTTTCCCACTTGATATAAGAATCCTTATGCCTTTTGTAACACCTAATCCATTCTTTGTCTTCAGGAAGTACCCTCTTCTCCGTATCAGACAAAAGCTTGGAAGAATGTCTCGGATTAAGAAACCCTAAATTTGTATTTATCAAAATGTAATTTGAGGACATCTTCTCAGAAATCGCTCTTCTCGCTAGATCATACATTGGCACCAGTTCTGGACGAAGAAAATCTGTTCTAGGATTCCCTGTTAGACGCACATTCAACTGAGGCATTATTTGTTTTACAACTCCCATTTCAAAATCATGGGTGGCTAGAAAAAGTTGACAATGATAATTGGCGTCCGTGTAAACATGATCTCGAAAATCGTAATAGCCCGGCGGATACTTACAATAATTCAGTAGTTCTTCTTCCATAGCAATAACAGTATGTCCAAATCGACGCACCCGAGCCATACTGTCAGTCTGAATTTTATTCATTCCCTTAAAAAAGAAGACTCCTGTTGGCAAACAATCTTTATTGACAGTCAAAGACCAATGTTGCCCTAGCACAACGTGAAATCCTTTTTTTATCAAAAAAAGTGCCGTCAGCAACTTTGAATCTAACTCTCTCTCAGCAAACTCAATCAATATGTAAATTATAGGATTGACCTTATAGCCCAAAGAAAATCTCCTCTCCTATCTAATATGATACTACTATAATGAAGTTCAGTTTTGCTAAGTCCCAAATCAATGTATTAGCCTCAATCTCTAGGTCAAACATTCTACTGGCTAAACTCACCAATAGATAAAGGAACAAACCTCTTATACAGTTGATGGACACAGAGTTCCCAGGGAAACCAATCACAATCAAATGCAACACCTAGGAACTCCAGAGTTCCTTCTGATCTGCTGTCAAGAACCTTAATTAAGTTTACATCAACGCTACACACAAAACCTTCATACCAAGTAAGATTATTCCTCAACTAAAGAGGGCGCAGGTAAAACACATTCCTGCAAATTTCATACAATTTCATCTGCGGCATAGCAGGCAAGTTTTGGTATATCCGCTTCAAAACCTCCTCCACCACAGAGAGTTCTACCAGCATTTTGTTTTTGTGAAAATCAGTCAATCTTATCTGTTTAAATGGGCTTGAGAAAGTCAACTTGAAATCAGTGAATAATCCGCCGATGCTAAGATAGAAGTCGTGGATTTCGTTGGAAATCTTCTCAGACGCAAACTCGCCCGCCTGTGCCGGCCAAAATCCCGTCAACTTTGAGGGATTACCAAGTTTAAGTTTACCTGCATAGAACTCCTGTACCGCCTGATAAGCCTCTTCGGCCGTATTTGCTAAATACGAGACTTGATTCGTAGTTCTATACTGTACAAAATCACTGTCCTTACCTTGAATTGAGATAGTAGGATGACCCATCGCTACGGCTTCAGCACCAGTAGTACATCCCGTATGAACAAGAATATCGGAAGCAAGTATCCACGGACGCGCCGAGTTTTGATTATTAGCAACTTCAACATTTGGATATTTCCTGGAAAATCTTGTGTATGTATCTAGACTCTCCCGAGGATGGGGCCTAATCAAAATTTTTTGATTAGGATCATGTTGACCAAAAAGTTGAATCAACTTGAATGTAGATTTCATATCATATCTTTCCCACTTGATATAAGATCCCTTCTGTTCGTTATAACGCCTAGCGAACTCCTGATCTTCAGGAACAACCTTTTTTTCTACACTAGATTCAATCTTGGAAGAAAGTCTTGAATTAAGGTACCCTAAGTTCGTATTTATCAGAATGTATCCTGAAGCCAATACCTCAGAAATCTCTTCCATCACAGAATCATACATTGATACAAGTTCTGGACGCAAACAATCTGTTCTTGGATTCCCTGTCAAACGTACATTCAAGTCAGGCATTATTTTCTTGACAACTTTCACTTCAAACTCGTGGGAAGCAAGAAAAAGTTGACAATGATGGTTAGCATCTGTATGAAATACCTCTCGAAAATTGTCATCCCCAGGAGGATAACCACAAAGACCAAGTAATTCTTCTTCCATAGCAACAACAGCATGCCCAAATCGACGTACCCTAGCCATATTATCAGTGTGAATTTTGTTCATTCCCTTAAAAAAGAAAGTGCCTACTGGTAAACAATCTCTATTTTCACTTAATGCCCATTGATAACCCACTATGACATGAAATCCTTTTTTAACTAGGTAGAGCGCTGTCAGCAATTTTGAATCTAATTCCCTTTCAGCAATTTCAATCAATATGTAAATTATAGGATTCATTTGCTAAACCAAATGTAGGTGTCTTCAAAAAGAATCGAACCTCTTTTAAAACACCTGCTAATGAGGATATGCTATATTACAATCATTAGAATCACAAGCGTCCGAGAACGCGACTGTATCCAGATTGAATCAGGAAAATCTACGCATATCCACTGTGGAATTTGAAGTAAACTGTGAAAACGACCCGAGACTTCACGCTTATACGTATTTGAGGCACTCAAATATTAAAACAGGCTTACCCTTACCCTATAGTAGCCCACCACAAGAACTATGATATTCTTATTATAGAAGATATGCCAATACCCAGTATATATAAAAGTGAAATTGAAGGAATTAAGAGGGTTTACAATCAAATTAGTAGTGAAAAATGCGACATTACAGAGATAGCGGCTATTGTAAGGAAACGGCACTAAGCAATGCTACGTAAGCTGTTGAAAAAATTATATGCTCATTATTAATAACCAAAGAACTAAAGGCATCTATTTACTTAGTGAGCTCGAAAAGCTCCCTGCCAATACGGCAAGATTATATTGGCTCGAGGCAACAGAGGAAAACGTATTTCCAAGTATGACTAAGTTTGCAAAACGTGAACAGTTACACTTAATCAAGGAGTCAGCTTCAGATTATACCTTCGTTAGTAAAGTAGGTTCCGATACTAAATTTGCTAAAGCCCTCATGGCATATCTGTAGCATTACTTCTCTATTGAAAACAGACGATTCCATTGACACCTTCAGGTAAAAACGATGCATTCAAATCAATAGCCTACCAACAATTGGAATCAACTACACCTAGCTAGAACTTAGGATATACAACTCAGAATAATGTCATTTGCTCTACTCCTTCATGATTAAATAAGCAAAGCTTCAGAAGAACCTGAACAATTCCCAGTTGCTTTTGGTTTTGGGAATTTTCTCCTAAAGAAAAAGTAATATTATTCTTTACAAATCATCCATTAACATGTTAGATGATATCCTAAGCCTTTCTTAGATACTAACTTTAAATAGTTTCACGACTACCTTATAGCATATTCTCACTGAGTATCATGAAAATACTAACTCTTCTTGTTATATTAAATAAGTATCACATTTAGTGAATTTTTGGAAACCAACACCCATCTAAAAATATAGAGACAAGGCCAACATGCAAGAATTTGCTGCCACACAACCGGCACTCCTTACCCCATAAACTTAGTAACCAAATCCCTAATTTTTCGCACTCAGTCCTATCATATATACTTGATTTCCTGCGGTGAATTGGCTAAGATCGCCGCATCACATGCCACACAAACACTGATTACGTCAAACATATTTTGTGTGTGTTGGCTCCAGTCTGAATCACACATTACTGCATCAACAAAAGCTGGGATTAAATCGCCCTTTGTGCCAGGTAGAGCGGAGTAATAAACTGGAGCAGCCAGACTTATAGGCTCTCGTGTTTTATGTAACCTTGGTCCAGAATCATCATAGATAAATGTTGCTTGCGTACCAAAGACACGTATGACATGATGGTGTCTGTGAACACAACCGAAATGAGACGTAATCCTTCCCATCATACTTGAAGGAAACGTAAGTAAAGCCGAAATGTGGTCATAATAATTAAAGCTGGTGTTCTGTGTGCAGATTTTATTCCCAGCCACGTAGGCAGAAGTCGGATTTTCACCGGTTAGCCATAACATTAGATCTACCAAATGGATTCCACCTCCAAGCATAACGGAATAATCAGTTTCACTCTGTCGCCAACCTTGCGTAATTTTGTGTAACCGACCATAAAGATAATCCCCATCAAACGCATAAATTTCCCCGAACCCTTCGGATTCAACTTTGCGTTTCAACCACTGATATAAAGGAGCTGAACGTAAAACTAAATTTGAGGACAGTTTTAGCTTATTTCTATGCCGAACCCAAGCTTTCTTAACAATTGCTAACTCATCAATGGTTCGACAGATCGGCTTCTCAACAAAAACATGTTTTCCCGCATCAAGTGCGGCTACGACCTGCTCAAAATGAGAGGAATCATAGGAAGCAATAGAAACAATTTGCACTTCGGGATCGTGTAGAACTTCCTCAAAACTAGTAGCGACTCTCCCCTGCCCCAACTCATCTGCAACCACCTTTGCCTTGGTATAACTCAAATCATAAAACCAATGTATAACACAATGATTCATCTTGTGATATGCACGGGCATGTTGCTCTCCTATACCTAATCCAATTACCGCAACACCTATTTTTTCTCGAACACCCATCTCATTCCGCAAATTTCCAAGCAATATCTTCGCTCAAAGTAGAAAAATCCTGTAAACGATACAGATCTTCTATAGTGTCTACGGACAAATTAATAGTTTCCAGACTCTTGCCTAACAACTCAAGGTTAACAATTTTATAATTTTCTGGCCTTTCATAATAGACCTTGGTTACATGCTCTTGCTGTATCCAAGTCAAGTTATTAGGATCAATACTTTCAAACGTATCAGCTTTAATCATTTCTATACTCTGTCCTTTAGGAAAAGTTCTTGGGAAAACGTTGGTAATCAAATCAACACCTGATTCACCGCTTTTAATCAACATAGTTTGTAATATTGCATTATCCAGAAGGGGACTATCAGCACATATTCTAAAGAACCAACTACAAGGGTATTTCCTTAAACACAACTGAAAACGCTCAAATACGTTTTTAAGTGGTCCTCTATACACACAAATTCCTGCATTTTCCATATAAGAGACAAGAGGATCATCAGACTGATTGGTACTGGTCAGAACAACAATTCTATCGGATGAAATCACCTCACTTAGCCGTTCTATTACACAAGTAAGAATAGGAACTCCATTAAAAGGGGCAAGAACCTTACCAGGAAATCTGTTAGAACTCATGCGGGCTTGAACAAATGCTAAAACCATGCTAGATACTTCCTGTTTCAGTTGACAATATTTTCAATAAAAGTATACAGAACCACAAATTAAAAGATAATGGTACTGAACCTTGGTTCAGGGCTTCAACAAGGTTGGAGCAACTCCTATTTTACTAACTAGACACATAACCTTAGACCTACGGCTTGATCAAGTACCACTTCCTACACTTTCTGTTTTTGGTATCAAATAATACCATTTTTAATACTGACTCGTCTCTAACACAAAATACGATAATATCCGAACCAGATAAAAGCAGCACCAGATGAAAATTTGGGTAAAAAACTGTTGGATAACTAAATACAGTGAAAGTCGAATATAACTACATACTTTGCAACCAAGAAACAAAGTAATACCAAAGATAGATTTTCGATTTCGATTGTTAAGTAACAACACCTTTCAGTTATAGTACCAAGCAATCTCATTAACGTTCCTTTTCAACGAGTTCCTCTATCACCAAGTTCGCAACATCACGGGAATCAACAACATAATCCTGTCCCTTTGGCTTATCTAAAATACCTTGAGAAAAACCGGAAATCTGCCTGTGCCGTTGTCCCATTAACCAAGCCAAAGAACGATAGAACCCCAAATTCCAATCTGGACTTTGGATCTCTATCACTTTCGCCTGTGGCGATGCAAATACTATGTTTGAAAAACCACTACCGTGTGGCCCAACAATGATCTCCGCTTGACTAAACACTGTAATTTGTTCAGCAACTGAAAGAGTAGTAGGAATAACTAACTCAAAGCCATAAGGCTTTAGGCGATCAAAGATTTCTTCCTCATTTAATAACCGACGCCGGGCCGCATCTCTACGTGACAGGAAAACCCGCCGGTATGGATGTGATTGTGTCGATAACAGTTCTCCACGTAACCATTCAATTGCTTTGGGATGAGTAAACGACCAACGATGAATTCCAGTAGGCAAATAAAGTTGACGGAACTTGGTAGCCCCTAAATTGAGATAGCCAAAATCGTTAGAGTTAATCTGGAGAAGTTTAAGAGTCTGCTTCTGGAAACTGTTGGTTTTTTTGTTTAAGAAACATTCGACTTCGTTCTGATTTTGCACCATCTGCATCAACCAAAACCTTGTTACATGATAAAACAACCAAAAATAATAAACATCCGAATTCCCAATTAAAACCGCCGGTTGATCGACATAATCGATTTCATCAGGCATATCTACTTCACAGGATCCATCCTGCCGCAGGTTTTTAATCGACCCACAAACTTCAAGAAACCGAGATGGATTATGATAACACAATTGTGGATAAAACGTATTGTTACGACAAAGTATCATCGAGGTATTTTTGATAACGGTAGCCCCTTCAAACAAAACAAAACCAGGGCGAAGCAGAAAATTTGGAGGGACTGGCCCATAATATCCTTCATCATCACGTGGTAATGCTGCATCAGGCCATGGTGATGTTACTCTGCCAACTTGAGAGAACAGGAACTTAAATGCCCCTTCAACGTCACTTTCACCACCAACACGAGCCTGAACTAGTGGCATCTGAAGACTCTTAGATTGTTCTTGGAAACCAAAGAAATACCTGAGCTGACAAAATATCCCACGACACAAACTTTCAAATGATAAGGAACATCTAATATAACCAGGATTGATTGTAATAGTATGATTATACTATTCAATAACAGCATTATAAAGCCCTAGTACATATGTATTTCCTAAATCAGCATGCAAAACAGCCAAATCAGGGTTTATTTGTATCCGACAATGGTACGCTTCCACCGCCCCTTCGTATTCATCTAAACAATACTGAACCACAGACATAAAACAACAAATATCAAGGATTTTGAACGCCACGTTTTACAAACTGTAGAATGCACTTTACTTAACTACACTGCTTTAACCGATAATACTTATGTGCGATTGAAATCGCTTGCTGAAGACTAGTCTTTTACATATTTTCAAAAGGAGCTAAAACCCAAAAGAAGCCCATAATCCAAAGGTTTTCTAACCCAACTAACAATGGATCATGGAAAACCTCGCGTCCTAGGTTGCTCCAATTCTCAAGATCAACCTCCGAGAAAACATAATTCTTACAACAAAACCCCAACTTCTTGATTCTAACCAATAGTGTTTCTTTACAAACAAACACAAACTAGCTATAACCAATACAACTCAAGTAGATGTCAGCTGTAAGTCTCTCTGCAATCGCTCAAATGAATAATTCCAACTTAATTCTGCACTCTGCCGATAAACTTTTGTCCCTGGATACCAAGACGAACTCTGTTCTTGGTCTATCCAGATTCTGGCCACCGTGTAGACTGGAACTAAAACAGAACTAGATCTTCCAACTGCCGCACGGAGATGTACATTTGTATTACCGACGGTGACATAATGATCTATCAGCTTAAGCAATGAAGCCATTTTATTGAGATCCTGATTATAATCAGTAAAATCATACGCCTGACGACCAAGAATCTCAGAAAACGCCATAATTTCCTCCACGTCCACATCTCGTTGCAAAATTAACACAGTACACTCAATTCCTCTGAAAAATTCAGCGAGACAGCGGAAATCAACTTTCCGGTATGACATTATATCATCCCTAACACCAGCCCACCATGTAACACCAACATAAGGAGGAGGGCCAGTTTCAGAAAGTTGGTTTTGTACCAAAGCTAAATTCTCTGGAGGAATTTGGAAGAAAATTGGAAGAGGAATTTGACCAATATCATCTAACCCAAGTAACCGAGGAAGATCTCCCACCATAAAAACAAAATCAACGTTATTTAAACATGCAGCATCATCCGTAACTAAATCAATAAATGGCAAAGTCGAAATAAGATCAATAAGCCTAACATCAGTGTGGTACGCAAGCCAAGCACCAAGCGATTTTAATCTCGGCAGAAATCTTAAAAAAAAGAGTTCATCCCCCAACCCCTGTTCTTTCTTAATAAGAACCCGTTTATTCTTCAAATCAATACCAGACTGGAGAAATGGAATAATAGCGTCAGCGTCTCTTCCATACCTAGCTGTATAATGGTACCAGCCATTTTCAAAATTCCCTCTTTGAAGTTCTACAAAACTTAGGTTGTAATGAGCATCCCGGAATTTAGGAGAGATTCCGAGTGCTCGCTTATAGTGGAAAACTGCTTCTTCCAATTTTCCTTGCTTTTGCAAGGCTAACCCAAGATTGCTCTCTCCTGCTGGGAACTGAGGATCGATTGTCAAAGCACGTTCATGGCACAGAATAGCATCATCTATATGTCTAGAATTTTGGTTAATAAAACCTTGTATTTGTAAAATAATGCCAATGTTGTTGTAGATTTCAGGAATGTTCGGATTAACTTCAAGTGCTTGTTTATACACTTTAATAGCCTGATAATATTCACCTTGCTCCTGCAGAAGACTTCCTAAATTGGTATAGGCTCCTACATACTTAGGGTTAATATCAACAGCACTTCGATAAAATTTAATTGCCTCTTTCAACTTACCCTGTCTTTGCAATAGGCAACCAACATTGTGACGAACTTCCGCTAGTGCCGGATTGATTCGAAGCACTCGATAATAAATTTTGAGTGCTTCGTCAACTCGATTTTGCTCCACAAGCAAATTCGCCAAATTGTTTAGAAAAGAGGGGCGATCAGGTGCATGCCGGATAGCTTTTTGGAGTAGCTTTGTCGCAACATCTAACTGCCCCCTCCGAGAAGCCACAATACCAAGCAAATTTAAAGCATCAGGATTGTCAGGAGAGTTTTTCAGAATCTGATTAGATAACTGAACTGCCTCCTGCAAACACCCATTATTATACTTTGCGACAGCATCGTCCAAAATGGTGTGCACATCAAATTCTGACATTAGAAATTTTTCACCTCAAATACCCATTCACCTTGAAGTGCAATGGACTACTTTCCATATCAAAACTCAAATAAACACCGTCAATCATAATCAATCCCCACTCGGCTAACCCTCATTAACTCTAACTGATTTTTGCAGCAAGTCTTTCAAATGGCGATGTACTGACTGAAAAACGGAGCTCCAATCCCCAATATACTTCTGCCGAAAAAGAACCATAGATGGATACCAGAGCGAATCCGAACGGCCAACCATCCACCTCCAACTTGGAACGTAATTCAACAACGTCCACACCGGCTTACCTAGCGCTCCTGCCACATGCACAGTTGTATTTGAAGTCGAAATAATTAAATCCAAGGCTCCAACTTGTGAAACGAAATCATCTAGACTTTCAAGAGAATTAATCTCATCATCATAATAGATTTTCATACCTGTTTGCTCCGCAAATTCTCTAAGCTCTCGTTCCACGTCACCATACTGTAGACTGACAAAAAAACAATCTGTTTCAGATAACAACGACTCCCAATTTTTTAGCGCAGCACTCTTCAATTCCCCAATACTCTCATTTGCACTTTTCCAAGAAATACCAATCAGAATTTTTCCACCAGCAAGTTTCTGATACTTTTCCCTAAGCAATTTAGTCTTCCGAGGACAACCTTCGAGATAATTCTGTTGCCGAGGGAAACTAGCTTCATCAGGTAAAAACCATTGAGGTAAACTGGCTATCGAAGATTGAAAATCGATGGAATCGTCAAGTAGTATTGAATCAGGTGGATTCTGAGCGGGAACGATCTCAATGCCTGGATACGAACGCTGAAAAATTGGAATAAGACGCTTACCTGTCTCAACTACAACATGATGAGCTTGATGCTGAAGTTTAGGCAACAGAGAAGCAAACATAATTTGATCACCAATGCCTTGCTCCAACCAGATGAGAATTGTTTTACCCGTTAATGAACTCCCATCCCATAAGGGTTGCGGAAAACTTCTCTTATGTTCAGATTCAAACGCGATGTCCTTCCATCGCCATTCATGTTCTGTCCAACCCTCAGCAAACCTACCCATAATAAGCAAAGTCATCGAATAACTAAGGTGAGCCACTGCTTGATCCGGATCAATCGAAAACACACGTTGGTATGATTGTAAAGACTTCTCAAAGTCCCCTTGCCGATGTTGGGCGTAACCCAGATTATAAAACGCCTCAGAATGGTTAGGGTCAATATCAATCGCCCGATTGTACAATGCAATCGCCTTGTCACTCCCCCCACTTTCCTTTAATAAAACATTACCCAGATTCGTATATGCTTCTGGAAAAACTGCATTTATTTTTAAAGCACGTCGAAAGCAAACTATTGCTTTTTCAACTTCCCCTTGCTGTTGTAAGATTAGACCAAGATTGTTATAGGCTTCTGGATACTTTGGGTTTAACTGTAGGACTTTCTGAAAACACTTGGTCGCTTGGTCTAGTTTTTCCATTTTCATACAAAGAATACCAAGATTTACCTCGGCTTCAAAGTATTTTGGATTATTTTTTAGAGCCCGTTGATAACAGGAATAAGCTTCATCATATCGACCAATTTCTTGAAGTACATTACCCAAATTATTATATGCTTGATCAAAATTAGGATTGATAGCGATGGATTTTTTATAATGAAAAATAGACTCCTCGAAACGCCCTCTCTCCTGCATCAACAAACCTAAATTGTAAAACGCCGAGTAATTGGGAAAAATGGCAATTGAGTTTTGAAAATGTTCGAACGCCTGATCAATTTCCCCTAAGAGTTTAAAAGAGTAACCAAGATCATTCAAAATATTATGATCGTTAGGAACAATTGATAATACGCGTTGGTACGCATCGACCGAGTCTTGAAAACATCCTAGATGCTGTAGAATAGCCCCTAAAGATCTGTAATAAACAGGGCAAACACTGTCAAGATCAATTGCACGTCGAACCAACTTAGCAGCCTTTTGTAGTTGATTCTCTTGGGATGCAATAAGACCAAGTAAATGTATAGTTGGAGCATGTTGCGAACTAGCGGAGAGTATCTCACTACATACTTGCTTTGCAAGTGTTAACTCATTTGTCTGATAGAAATCTGTCGCTTTTTGAAATTCCTTATCCAGTTTTGCAACTGAAGATAAGGAAAGATCAGCAGTCAATTGGCCGCGTTCCCTGTATCTACACTTCCTGCTTATGATTACATTCCCAATCGCGAAAATTTCCGATTCGAGCAATGTAAATGGAAGTGTAGACTACTATTTTTCAAATACAAAAAAACACGTACACAGTATGAACAAGTCAATATCGCCCCTTTTCCCATTCAAACTGGTCGTTTTAACTACTACGAAAGTACCATGGGGTCTTCTAATACTCACAAAACATAATTTACCTAACAATCATACGGCAAAACTACCATAGAGCTAAAGAAGTAAAATAGCTTTAATTTGAGGATCTAATCCGGCAACAAATCATCTACTTCTTTAAATAATTGAGGGCGGCCTTTTCCATTCAAAGAGGTTCCAATTACGACAGATTTCAAAACGGGTTTGTCATCCGGGTACCTGTATAAATCTTGCCAGAATTTGAACCTTATCCTTGAAATTCTCTCCAAGTTTGAGCCAATCCAAAAATGATCACCACTCTGCAATGGAAACCTATAATCTAATTCTACCCTAACCACCACCAAGTTAATTTTTTGTTTTGCTAGTACGGCAAAGTTGATCCCCAATTTCTGTAGATATTCATGCCGAGCATGTTCCAAATAGTTCTGGTAGACCGCATTGTTAACATAACCTTGCATATCACATTCATAATCTCTAACGTGAAGATCGATTTTAAATTTATAGCCCATTAATCCTTCCTGATCCACTGAACCTAAAACCCGATTTCACAGTTCCTTTCATCATTTTCACTTGCTTCGTTGATTTGATAGACCAATTTTACCAAACAAGTTAAAGTTCCTCCATAAAAGAGATCAAACGTTTTTTCAGTGATATGTCAGTTTAGGTTCTTGACCTCTTTCCTTGAGACCACCAACAATAAACTTATGATTTGGCATCTCCAAAGGAGTATCAATCGGACGCGTTTGCGACGTATGGTAGCCAATTCGAACCGATTTTCGCCACTCTTCCGTCCGATT
>PAQH01000029.1 GCA_002709225.1 Planctomycetaceae bacterium | reverse complement strand
TAATTACATCTCGCCTTTACATCTCACCTGAAAATTCTGCAGGCCCGGTTTTCAGACCCAAACCCCGACCGGAATAGCACTCGAAGATGGAACCGCGAGCCTTGGTGCAAAAGTTTAACTCTGGCCATAAAAAATGCAATGTGCACAGCAAATCCTCTTGTCGCGGTTTACGATCGACAAGCGAGTTGACAGCACGGAGAGAAGTGGGTTTTCTAACGAAACATGCGTTTCACCAACGCTAAAGACGGCCGCGACCAGTCTCGAACCACAACACGCACCTCCAAGCCACGCGTCACAGCGAGCCAACCACCAGCAGTCGCTTTACGTTGGCCACAAATGAGCGTGTCACCCTGACACAATGAAAATCATGGTCGCACGGCCGTTCCACCAACAGCGACCGCTCGTGACGGCGCTCGCTTTGCCATCTAGAATGGCAGCCTGCCAAATGCTTTCCACACCTGAAGACTCCCGCTAACTCCGCTTGAAGAGCTACCCACACCATGGACGACTGGACACCTATCGACGCACCGATTAACGAAGGGTTGAGTGATTCAGTTTTTTCACTCGAAAAACTCGCCAGAGGAGAAATCCCCGCCATTATTCTTCGGAACGCATGGCAACCGGAGATCTGCCAGAGTCTCGTTGACCGCCTGATCGAGGAAGACCTGCTCTACGACCCTCACGTAGAGATTCCAGAAAAATTCCGCGCCGTCGCGATTCCGGAAGGATATTTCAAGAAGGGTGCCGACACAGACGCCTCTTACGCTTGGAATACCAACAAAGACACGGGCAGGACACGCATCGATATTGGCAGCAGCCTGGGATATCGCGGCTCGAATCCCGATGATTTTTTTTCTCACGCGTCCGAGAGTCAAGCGATCTTCAATCGGCTCTTCGACAACAACGACAACCCCATCGAGTTGATCTACGGGGCGCTTGAACGACTCTCACGTGGCAAGCGTGCTGTAACAGCGTATGAGCCTGATGGCCGCCAGTACTGCCCCGCGATAATTCGCGCCCATTACGATGGTTACACTTACAAGCCCCACTTCGACTCAGTCCGTTTAAGAGAGAAACGCGAGAATTACTCGGTCAGCGCATTTGAGCACCAGTTTGCCGGGATACTCGTTCTGCAAAATGCGCAACGAGGTGACCGTTCCGCCCAAGCGATCATTCATCGATGCCTCTGGGATCCTCACGTCGACCCCCACATTCAAGACGGTACATTTCACGACTACGCTGAGGCAAACCAGATTGACAAACTCGAAGTTTGCCTGGAGCCTGGCGACCTCTACTTCTTCAACACGCGCTCAATCCACGAAGTTCCCGGGTTGGACGGAGAACTTCCGCGCATCGTAGTCGCCGTTTTCATCGGTTTCAGCAGCGACCGGGAGGAGATTTTTGTCTGGTCCTGAAACGAGTCATAGCCGCAACGCTTGCCCTAGGTTGCGTGCTTGACACACGAGTAACCCAGCCCATCCCTCAGCGACAGCAACCAGGTCACGCGTGCCGACTAACCGGTGCGGCTGTGTGGCGATACATGTTCATAATGTCAGCGGCAAACAGTCCCACTTGATTGAAGGGCCGGATCGCAACTGCGACACGCTGCTCGAAAAGACGCAACTCGCTAGGCGACGGGCTGGCGCCCAGGCGTTGCAGCCAGTCGCTGACAGTTGCTACCGCCTGCCGCCAGGCGACTGAATTGGCACACAAGAACGCGGATTCGAATGCAGCACTTTGCGCCGGGCGCTGCCGTTCGTACGTTGTTGCGGCGGCAAAATAGAGCATCGCACAAGCCGTCAGTGTCGAAAAGTCAGGCGCGTCATAGCAATTCGATACAAGCTGATCAATCAGCAGTAACTCGCTGCGCACTATACGATCGTAGTCCGCCATTTTTTCAGCCATCCCTGACTGGCCCCAGCATTCAGACCACGCTGCGGCAAGGCGTTCAATGCCGCACAACGTATGGGCAATTCCCGTACTGTGAAGCGGATCGATAAAACCCGCGGTGTGTGGCAAGAGCGCCCAATCCAAGTCGGCCAGCTTTCCCCAAAGTCGTTGCAACCTGCTCGTTCGAATGATACTCCCCGGCAGCTCCGCAAGCTGTGCATCCGCGAACACGTCACCGATTGCGGGATAACGCTCCAGCATACTCTCCCAGTCATCACGAGGCGCCCTACGCCGATCGATCTCGTGACGTCGCAAGTCCATCACAAAACCTGCACTGACTCTTTCATCTTGAAACCGCAGATTCCACATCCAAGCAGCATCCAACCAGTGGTGGAGAGCCGCGTGGTCACAGCAAAAGGGGTGTTCGTGGAGAGTGGCGTGCTGTCCACGCAGCCACTCGTGCCAACACGTAACACCATGAAAATGGGAAAACACTGCCCACGACTGCGTCCGCAGGCAGTCTCGCATTGAACGCAAAGACAACCACTTCGGCAACAAACTTGCCGCACCCGTCGCATCAACCAGAAAGTGGCCACGCACCTCGATAGTGCGCCCGGCCTGAACCCCCTGTAAGACCCAAGGATCAACGCCTGATAACCCCGTCAACTCGACTCGTTCCAGAACCTCGACACCTTGGACCTGAGCCTGCTCCGCCATCCACGAATCGACATCCGCCCGTAACCAGTGTGTATCACTTTGCTCATCATTGGCGCTGGCCGTAACAAGCAGCTCGTTCTGATGATGATTGTCTGGGACGAAACGTTCACCAATTTGGTGACCAAAATAACTGAAACCGCGTTTGATGCCACAGACCAAATCAGGGACACTTTTTTGCCAGTTGCCATAATCACTGATGGCAACCAATTGAGGAAGGTCGTACCTCGCAGCCAAATCACGCAGGATCACTCCGGCGGTCGGCGTCGATGATTCACCAATCGCGAAACGAGGGTGGAAGCCACGATCAACGACGACAACACTCAAACCGATCTGGCGCGCAATCAGCGCCGTCAGGCAGCCCCCAAAGCCGCCGCCGAGAATCACAACATCCGTCACCATTTGAGACACGGCGACTCATTACTCCGACCACAAAAGTGCCTGTAACGCCACGCGGAATGAAAGCAGTGCGCAAACGCTCTCTCGGGTTGTGGGTCCCCCTCCTCAGTCCTTGAACACAAATTCGGGCGTGTTCATCAAAGCCCACATGAGATCTTCGGTCGCGCCGCGGCGTGTGATTCCCGGTTCGGCAAAGAACTGGCGTCCAATCTCGACTTCAGCCTCTTCCGGTAAACGTGAATAAATCATCACGTATAGCTCTTCAACAATGGCATCCGCTGTACGATCACTACTCGCCAACTCAGCCGCCCGGCCTTCGTCTGAGGTAACCTTCGCATGCAATGCCGGGGCATTCATTAGGTGTAACGTCTGGGCAACCGTGGACTCTCCCGTTCGCTCGCAGGGTGGATCCTGATTTGGGTCCGGCCTACCAAACGTATCCAAAAACAACGAACTGACTCGGTGTGTCCAGATCTGAGTAGCTCTCGAATCTTGTGGCATCGCCGGAAATGTCTCGGGCACACCGCTGATATCACTCACCGTGTCCAACAGGACTTCCGCTCGTAGGCGTTGGCGATAATGGCGCGAATAATTCCGGATGTCCGAGATATTTCTTTCAGTTGGCTGTGAACTCAAAGCATACACGTGCGATGCGGTAATCGTGCGCAAAAGCTGTTTTAGATCAAAATTGCTCTGCACAAAGCTAACCGCCAGCGCTTCCAGCAAAGGACCATTGGAAGGAGGATTTGTTGCCCGCAGGTCATCTACCGGCTCAACCAATCCACGCCCCATTAAATCAGCCCACACACGGTTGACCGCGACTTGTGAGAAATAGGAATTATCTTTTGAGGTAATCCAACGCGCTAAGGCAACGCGAGGATCCTCGCCTTCCACCAATTCTGGTGGCGTGCCGAAAAGGGGACGGGGGGAAAGGACTTTCCCAGTCAGCGGATGACTCACGGTACCGCTCGCACGCGTCATGATAATTTCCTCGCCTCCAGAAATGGGTGGCGAAAGTCCTGAACCTTTACGACCCAAACGAGCAAAATAGGCAGCGAAACTATAAAAGTCCGTTTGCCCCCACTTCTCAAACGGGTGATGGTGGCACTTGGCGCACTCCAGTCGTATCCCCAAGAATAACTGACTGACTAACGGCGTTAATTCATCGGGTGATCGCCGATCACGGAAAAGTGTCGCCGCCCCGTTCCGCCAAGTACTTCCCCTGGCCGTAAGCAAGTCGCGTACAAACTGATCATAAGGCTTGTTTTGCCGAAAGCTGGATCGAATCCAGGCATCATAGTTCAACACGGCCTTGATTCCGACACGATACGGATTGGGGCGCAGCAAGTCCGCCCACTTATTCGACCAGTGGTCACCATACTCAGGTAGCTCAAGCAGATGATCGACCAATCGTGATCGTTTGTTTTCATCAGTACTACCGAGAAACTCACGCACCTCTTGTGAGTTGGGCAACCTACCAACGATATCAAGATAAACACGTCGCATGTACTTCGGATCATTTGCCGGCTCCGAAGGAGTGATCCCCAGCTGTTGCAGTTTGTCCCAGACCAGGCCATCGACGAAATTGACGCGAGGAAGTCCCTCATAGAGTTTTGCTGGCACCTCACCTGGCAGCGGAATCGTCACGTTGCAAGTAGTAATCTGTCCCATGAACCGCGCCATGATCGACGCCTCGCCTGGAAGATTCCCCGCCCGTAACACCCCGCTGTCCGTAACACCGACGACCGCAGCTTCATTGGATTGAAATGTCGTGCGATTGGTCACGTCGCGTCGACTGCCATCGCTGTAATGGGCAGTTACCTGGAGCTGTTGGGTTTCTTCCGGGCGCAGTGATTTTTGCTCTGGAACGATCGTTACACTCGACAATGTCGGTTCCCCAGGGATCCGACGGGGGGTACCCTCCTCAATCCACCGCTGCAACGTCACATAATCTTCACCGCGGTACGGTAAACGAACGCCGCCACCATGTGGCATCCGTGCTGAGCCCTTGCGCAGCAGCAAACTGCGCTCGGAATCGGCTGGAAAAACTCGTCGCCCGCGTCCTTCTCGCGTCAGCGCCGCAAAATCAAATTCCGCGTCGAACCCCAGCAAAGACAACTGAAACCCATTCTGCCCCCGTTGTTTTCCGTGGCAGGCGCCAGCGTTACAGCCGCGGGCAGTGAGTATCGGCATGATATCCAATTCAAAGCTGATCGCTTCTTCGGCAACCGGCTCGGCAGCTCGAGCGCATGGCGCGACCGTCCCCAGCAGGACGGCAACGGCTACACCAGACATCATCCGACGCGCAATAGACAACATTTTTGTATTCCTTCCAAACTCACGCCTTGGAATCACATGCAGATAGGTCAGCCCCTCTATTCTAATGACCAGCCACTTCCTGGGGCAACGTGGTCTTGCAACGTGTCCTCGGACGTCCACCTCCTGACCAGGTACCCCAGATCTCTGAGAAGCCCAATCGGAGTCCTTTCCGGCTGAAAACACCCCCTGCCGCCACCCCCGTGGCAGATGCATGATTTGGCATTTCCTGGTTGAACGGGGGACAACTCTCACAATCTGAGTCGGTTCACGTTCCGAGAATCTTGTTGATTTCTCGTAACGACTCGCCAATCGACCGGCGTATGACTTGGTCTGCCAGGTGATCCAGTGGGGTTTCGTCACGATTGAGGATCACCAACCGAGCCCCTGCTGCTTGGGCAATGCGTGGTAAACTAGCTGCCGGCTCCACCACCAGCGAAGACCCAATCGCCAACATTACATCTGCCGAACGTGACAAACTGGTTGCTTCGTCGACAATCTGGGGCTGCAATTGCTGGCCGAAAGAAATGGTTGCATGTTTGGTGATGCCACCACAATCGTCACACGTTGGTGGATTTCCAGTAGCCTGAAACCGCTCAACCATCTGGTCAACTTCGTACCGACGCGCACATGACAGGCAATCGACAAACCGAGCGGTCCCATGTAATTCGATTACGCGTCGGCTTCCTGCATCCTGATGTAAGCCATCAATATTCTGCGTAATGACGCCCTGCAAGATTCGGTTTTGCTCCCAGCTGGCGAGCACACCATGTCCCACATTGGGAACACTTCCTGCAAAATCGACATGCGCTTCCGATTTTTGCCGCCAATACTCCTGTCGCGACTCTGCGTTCGCTAGAAACTCATCGTAGTAGACCGGCTTGTTTCGTGCCCAGACGCCACCTGGTGAACGAAAATCAGGAATGCCACTCTCCGTGCTAATTCCTGCACCGGTAAAAGCAACCGCTCGCTGTGACTCGCGCAACCATTGAGCAACTTGTTCGAAGTCCATCAGTCGCACTCCCTGCTGTCCATCGTTGCCGGATAACACGACGATGCCCGGCACTTCAACGGCGTGCATTCACCTTCGCTGACCACCACTAATGCAAGCGTCCCGCTCAAAAGCCGTGGGGCTCCGTCAATAACTACCATTGTCAGTGCCGAAACCGTGGTTTTGGAGGAACCAATTGGCCCCAGCGTCGCATACGGTATCTACAGATGCTGAAGTACAACAAAAAATAAGTGAGCGCGCCTAGCAAAGTGCCCACGATGATGCCCCCAATCCAAAGCGGCGCCGCCACCCCCTTGAAGAGGTCCCAGTAGTGCTGGATTCCCGCTCCTGATGGTGGTGTGGACAGCCGCGTCCAGAAGGAACTATCGATCTGTGGCGGCTGGTTCAACAGCCAACACCCAACAACGTAGCAAGGATAGAATATCGGGACGAAGGTCACCGGATTTGAAATCCACACAACCGGCAAACCGACAGCCTTGTTGGCGCGCAGCAGCCAGGCCAAGAACACCGTGATGATCATCTGCAGACCCAGCGTCGGCGTGAACATCACGAACATCGCCAAAGCTACGCCCAATGCCAACTTGTGTGGTGGATCATCTGCGTGCAGGATGCTGTGGTAAAGATATTTCCGACAACGTCGGAAATAGAGGCGAGCCTTGATCTTCAAACCTCGAAATTGCATCCGTCAAAACCAAACCACAAAAGAGAAATGAGGCACGAGTGACCGCACAAACGAAGCCACAAGTGCGGTCGTCTCATAAAGACTTGATTACAACTCGACAGCAACACCGCCTTCGATGGTGGTTGCATCTTCAGCAACATTGCCGCCAACTACTCCACCTCCACTCGCCAGTCACCGCTCCCGATCACAACCCCGCGGAAGTTGACTCGCCAATGCACATCGCGTCAAACGTTCGCAATCTTATTCGAGTGTATTTTGCGGCCTGCAACCCCGCAATCGGTCGCCTCCGCGTCTGCCCCACATCACCACATAACCAACTACTGAACTCGCCTCGCTACCTGCACCCGGACGAACGGAACTTACCCCCGGGCTCTCCCCAAATTCCACATACCAGGACGGCTCAATCACCGGACCAATGCCACCGACACCGCTCCAATTCTGCTATGATGTGTCAATGTTCCGAAAAGGCACTTGTCGACACCCCACCCAGTCGACCTGGACAACCAGGGGCACGCCACTGGTGGTAATCGCCGCTCTGGAGGCAATACTCGCGGCCGCACCACCAGACGCGGAACGTCCGGCCAGCCCGCTCGCACCCGCAGCGGCGTTGCAGTCCTTTCAACTCCACCCGGATTTTCGGATCGAGCTAGTCGCGGCTGAACCGCTGGTCCAGGATCCGGTTGCAATCGCTTTCGACGCAGCCGGACGCCTGTTTGTTGCCGAATACCCCGAATTCAATCAATATCGCTTTCCTCCAGCACGTCGGCGGATGGGGAAGATCAAACGACTCCGTGACAGAGACGGTGATGGAAATTTTGACGTAGCATCTCTCGTTGCAGAAGTTCCCTTTCCAACCGGCCTGCTCCCCCATCGCGAGGGCCTACTCGTGGCCGCCGCCCCCGACCTCCTGTTTTTTCCGGACAGGGATGACGATGGAACCGCGGACGCGAAGCAGGTCGTGCTTACCGGATTCGGCCGGGATTTCGCCGGTGGTGGTATTTTCAACTCCCTGCGTTGGGGCCTCGACAACCAGATTCACATGGCAACAGGATTTGCCGGTGGTGCGATCCGCTCTCCACAGCTACCGGAGAATCAAGCGGTTTCCATCCGTCAACGAGGACTGATTTTGAATCCGCGAAATTGGTCGTTTGCCACCAGCAGTGGAGGTGGCCAGTTTGGCTTGGGCATGGATGACGATGGAAACAAGTTCCTCTGTTCCAACGTTCGCCCACTACAATTCTTGAGCTACGACGACCGCTATACACAAAACAACCCCTTCTTCTCTCCACCAACGCCAGCAATCAATATCAACGCGGAACCGGCTCTCGCTCTCTTGCACCGTCTCAGCCCACTCGAACCTTGGCGGGTGTTACGATCTCGGGTAGCGGGTTCGCAGCGCCGCAACGACCCCGAAGCTGCTCGATCTGGCGGTGTATTTACCTCCGCCAGCGGTATTACTGTTTACCGTGGGGATGCATTCCCCAAGAATTTTTACGGCAATCTCTTTGTCGGAGAAGTCGCCAACAATCTTGTCTATCGCGCCCGACTCGAGGCTACGACTTTTGGCTGGCGTGCCTACCGCGCCGACAAAGACACTGAATTTCTCGCTTCATACGATCCTTGGTTCCGTCCTGTGCAATTCGCGAACGGTCCCGACGGAGCCCTGTATGTGGTTGACATGTACCGCGAACTGATCGAGGGAGCGGCCTTCGTACCCGAACCCTCGCTAGCGGAAATCGATGTCAGTCGCGGGACTGCACGGGGACGCATCTACCGCATTCTCCCACGCAACAAATCGCCGAAACCGCTGCCCTCGCTCGCCTCCCACAATACCACCGAATTGGTCAGTTTGCTGTCACATCGTAATGCTTGGCACCGTGAAACCGCTGCCCGACTGCTGGTCGAGAGGCAAGACCCTCGCGCCCGCCCGCTGCTCGCGGACCTCGCGCAAAGTGCCAAAGACCCCACCACACGGTTGCATGCACTGTATGGATTGCAGTCGCAAGACTTCCTCGACGATCAGCACGTTGCAGCCGCGATGAGAGACTCCAGCCCACGCGTTCGCAAACACGCCCTGCTGCTTGGTGAACCGCGTCTACCTGCATCCGTTGAACTACAAGAACTTGTGCAAACAATGGCAGAGGATCCATCGCCCCGTGTTCGTTTGCAGTTGGCGTTCACACTCGGTACCAGTGGTTTTTCCTTTCGTTTCAATCCGCTGAAACGACTGCTGGCGGAAAACCCAGCCGAGCCGCTAGTCATCACGGCAGTACAGAGTGCCTTGCGCCACGGTGTTGGCTCAATGCTCTCTCTGCTTACCCGCGATTCTCAACTGGTCCGCAATCCACGACTTCATCCTGTTCTACACCAACTGGCCTCCCAGGCAGGCAGGCAAGGCGAAGCCAGTGAAATTGCAACAGCACTCGAAGCACTTGCACTGCTGGAAACATCAAAACCGGTGTTGAGTCGTCAACTACAGCAACGTCTGCTGAGTAGTTTAGCTCCCGATCACAACATCCTGAAAAACGCAACAAATGACATACCACAACTTCTCGAAATGCTCCTACAGCAGGCGCAACTGGCGGCTGTCGACCCAACCACAAAGCTCGACCGCCGGCTGGAAGCAATCCGCACGCTAGGTATTGGCGAGTTGCAAGCTGCAAACAAGTTCGCGATCTTCGAGCAGCTATTGACACCCGAACAACCTATCGAAATCCAGACAACCGCAGCCGTCACACTTGCACGCTTCAAGGGCCAGCGTGTCAGTACACTTCTACTACACGCCTGGCCGCGAATGACACCACGTGTACGGCGGACAGCCGTTGAAACACTCTTTTCCCGTCCCCAGTGGCTGCAAGCGTTGTTGGCAGCAGTCCAAACAAACATCGTAGCGGCCAGCGAAATAGACCCCACTCGCATACGCTTGCTGTTAATACAATCTAAACCGCCTTTAGCGGACCAACTCCACCGGCTGTTTGCCCACCACCGGCTCGAAAACCGACAGCAGGTAATCGACCGGTACCAAATCGCATTAGAGAGATCAGGGGATCCAGTATCCGGCAAACTTGTCTTTAAACGCTCGTGCGCTGGGTGCCACCGTTTTCAAGGGCAGGGGACCGCGGTCGGACCTGACCTCGAAACTCTACAACAGCGACCGAAGGAAACCCTATTGGTCGACATTCTTGACCCGAGTCGCGCCATGAAACCGCAGTACCAAAGCTACACTGTCCAGACTACGCAGGGTCAGTTGTTCACAGGAATGGTCGTCAACGAAACCGCCAACGCCCTGAAAATGCAACAAGCCGACGGCCGCCGTCTGGAAATCTTGCGCATTGATATCGAATCACTGAAGAGTACTGGGGTTTCCTACATGGCAGATGGCCTGGAACAACAAATCAGCATCAAAGCTATGGCGGATCTGTTTGCCTTTCTGCGCTCACAACAGCCGTAATTCCGCTGTCACTCGCAGCCGGAAATGACTCCCGACTTCAACCTCAAATGCCGTGCCTTGAGTCTCCGCTGGGCGGATGCCAGAATGGCAAACAGAAATGCATCTCCGCTGGGAGAGTTCCGCCTGGCGTAGCGGAACTTCTCGATAGCTGATCGCACCGGTGCACCACATGCCTACCCTACGTCAGAGCCCGTGCCATGCCTGCAGAACCTCACTCGACCATTCCAACGGATCACGAAAACGAGAATCGAAAAGTCCGCTATCTGCTGGAAATGAACGCACCAGATCAGCTTCAGCCAACCGCTGCGGACCAAGAGCGACTCACCATCAATCTCATTGACCCACCGTGTCCAGAGTTCAGCTGGTTTTTGCACCAATGGATTGGGACACCTTTCCGATGGGGAGGGCGTGAAGCGTGGACAGCAGCCGATTGGGAAGCATTCGCAACCGATTCTCAAGTGCAAACCTGGGTCGCATCGGTCGGCGGCGGCCCCGCAGGATATTTTGAGTTGCAGAAGCAGACTGATGAGTCGGTCCAAATATGCTGCTTTGGACTGGCTGAGCGGTTTATCGGACAAGGGCTCGGCGGCGTTCTATTGAGCGCCGCAGTACGGCAAGCCTGGGCAATGAAAGCCAGCCGAGTATGGCTCGCCACCTGCAGTCACGACCATCCGCATGCGTTGGCCAATTACGAAGCACGCGGATTCAAACTCGTTGAACGCTCAGAACACCCAGCCAACAACGCGCGTGAATCAGCGATTTTTCATTCGCGTTAAGCGTCAGCGAATCAAATGTGGCCCTGTTGCCAAGTCCACCTTTCGAGGATTCTACCGTGCAGTCAATCGAACGTCGTACTTTTCTGGGAACCCTGGCAGCCACCGCAGCGTCCCTTAAAGAACCGTCTATTGCCGCACCACAACAGTCGCCGAAGCGTCTCTTGTTCAATTGGGACGGGTCCATGATCCATTGCTTCGGGAGAGCTGCACTGGGAAACCCAGATGGCCCCCTGACAAAGGAGCAATTCTCGAAACTGATTTTTGACCCCCTGGCCGAACAATCCGTAGACGCAGTCCTGTTCAGTTTCGGCAATGGCAACGTCGCGGAATATCAAAGTCGCGTCCTCGAATGGCCGGGCGAAGCGGACCGCTTCCAGTTCCCAGAGTCGAAAACCTGGCACGGTGGAATTCCAGTCGATGCTGCAGATCAATACAGAAACCCCCAGTCACTGGCAGAGGCTGGCGCCAATCCACCGCAGCTGGTCGTTAATGAATGCCACCGTCGAGGTATGCGCGCGTTCGTTTCCTATCGGATGAATGACTGCCATGACGGGCAACACCCCAAAGGGACGATTCCCAACCCTGAATTACCCACGTTTAAACGTCAGAATGCCGACTGGTTAGTCGAAGACCTGGATTGGTGGACTGCTCTCGACTTCTCACACCCGCAAGTACAGACTCTTAAACTCAAAGCCGTGGAGGAGTTCTTCGATCGCTGGGATTTTGATGGAATCGAACTGGATTGGCTGCGACACACACTTTACTTTCCCAGAGGTACCGAGCAGGAAAACGCACACCACCTCACGCGGTTCATGCGCAAGGTCCGCAAGTCGCTCAACCGCCGCGCGGCGCAGCGAGGACGCCCCATCGAAGTGGCAGTCCGAATTCCTGAACGAGTCGCCTGGTGCCAGGCTGGCGGTTTTGACATCGCCCGTTGGATTGACGAAAACTTGGTAGATTCACTGATTCTCGGGCAAGGCCTTACTAGTCTGCCAACACTGGCAGAATTCCGCGCGTTAATGGGCACACGCAAGCTACCCATCTACCCCTGCCTGACGCCGATCGGAAACGGGTATATGGCGCAGCCAGACGAAGTCATCCGCGGCACCGCAGCGAACTTGTGGAATGCTGGAGCGGATGGACTCTACGCTTTCAATTGGTTTTATTACGGCCCTTGGCGCAAAGCTTTGCTGGCGGAGATCGCGCGGCCTGAACGGCTTGCGGGAAAGAATAAACGCTATATCGCTACACACCGTGTGGCCGCTCCAAGTGGCCAACCAGGAGCAGATTATGTGCGTTACAGTACGCAAGGTCGATCCGCCGGCGTCCCCTTTTCGATCAACGTAAAGAGCGGATCGCACACGACCGAATTGGCTATCGGGGCGGATCTCAGAGCGCAAAACGATCGCCCCAAACAAGCACATCTCTGGATCGAATTCGAATTCCTGGGTGACCAGGACGTTCTATCGGTTACCTGCAACGACCACTCCTTGGAGATTCCGCAAACTCCCCGAGGAGTGGAGCGAAAGCAAATGGGAAAACTGCTGACGCCGCCTGCCAACCAGGGAATCCTCGGCTTTCCTGCCGACCGTCCCGTCGACAACACTTTCTCAGGGGTTTTGGTTCCGGTTCCCGTCGAGCTCTTGAGACAAGGCACCAACCGCTTGACGTTTACGCTGAAACGCCGCACACCAGGACTCGACCACGATGTGCGGATTAGACGACTGGAAGTCCAAACCGGGTACTGAGCTAAACCGCCGCTCATCAACAACCCTTCACCGTCAGGCCCGCGGCCGAATACCGGACGCCAGATGACGAGGCTGCCTGAGCATCTTGCCTGCGAAATTCAGGCGATGATCTCGTCGATCGTGCGCCCGCCCAAGTCGGTCAGGCGCTTGAAACGCCCGCCATGGTAGTAGGTCAACTCCATGTCGTTGAGTCCCATCAAGTGCAAGATCGTGGCATGCAGATCATGTGTATGGTAGACATTCTCAACCGCTTTCTTGCCAAGTTCGTCGGTCTTGCCAACCACAGTGCCACCTTTCACGCCACCACCCGCGAGCCAGCACACCATCGCTTCTTTGTTGTGGTCGCGACCTGGATTGCTACGGAAAAAGTTCATGGAATTATCCGCAGTCCTGCCAAACTCACCGCACCAGACAATCAGGGTTTCGTCCAACATTCCCCGCTGTCGCAAGTCTTGAATCAAGCCTGCAACAGGACGATCGATTTCCGCACCTCGGTTACGGTGCTCGGCAGCGATATTTTCGTGCGAGTCCCAACCGCGGCAATATATTTGCAGAAACCGAACGCCTCTTTCGACCATCCTGCGGGCCATCAAACATTTTCTTGCCATCGGCTGAGTCACCGCGTCATCTAAACCGTACAGCTGGCGAGTCGCCGCTGTTTCCTGAGCAATATCTAACGCCTCGGGGACGGTATCCTGCATGCGGAAAGCCAATTCATAATTACGCATGCGCCCCAACAAGTTCTGGTTGCGCTCATTCGAAGCCAGATAACGCTCATTTAATTGGTTCAGCAATCGCAAATTATCACGTTGTTGCCGGCGAGTAATCTCGTAGCCGGGCAACAGGTCGACGATGGGTGGGCCAACCGGATTCATCAAGGTGCCCTGAGTCGCCGCCGGCAAATAGGCATTCGACCAATTCATTGCGCCACCAAAGACGCCACCACGTTCATCCGGCAAAACAACATACGCCGGCAAATTCTCGTTTTCGCTTCCCAAGCCATAAATGACCCACGACCCAAGCGATGGACTTCCAGGAATCGCCTCCCCGGTATTCATGAAAAAAGTAGCCGTAGTGTGCGCTTCAACACTGGTGTGTAACGACCGCAAGATCGCCAGCTCATCGATACAGCTCGCCAGCTGGGGAAAAATCTCCGAAACAGCGGTGCCGGACTGTCCATGTCGCGCAAACTTGAAGGGACTTTCCACATACAAACGCTTCTCATAACTTCCGTAGATGCGGGTCACCGGCTTTCCGTGGTAGCGGCGCAAGGCCGGTTTTGGATCGAACGTATCCATTTGGCTGGGTGCGCCAGCCATAAACAGAAAAATGCACGCCTTGGCTCGCGGCGCGAAATGTGGTGGCTTTGGCGCCAGCGGGTTGGCGGATCGCGTCTCCGCTGCGCGAAGAACTCCATCCCGCCGCAGCATATCGGTCAGTGCGACCGCTCCCAACCCCGAACCAAAGCGAAAAAGAAGATCCCGACGTCCCATTTCGCCGTTGTTCAATACGGAACGGGAATCCGTCCGACCGCAATAATCAAATTCACTTTTTGGCATCTATTTCACCTGCTGGGACACGGCAATCGGGTGTTAACGCGACCTAATCCAGAAAAATGAATTCGTTACTATTCAAGAGCACCAGACACAAGTCGGCGAGGGTTCCATGGGGAATCGTTTCAGCCTCGTTGGACGTCGTGGTCGCCTCCAGGGGCTTCTCAAGAAACGCCCGACAACGCGTCAATTCCGCTTCTGCCGGCATGCGCTGAAATGCCAGTTGGAACGCGCGCCGGATCTGCAGTTTCAAGTCGCCACCGACCTCACTTACCAGGCGCTCCGCCATTGCCTCACTCTGCTCTCGCAACAATCGACTATTGAACAACGCAAATACCTGAGGAGTCACTGTGGTCACCTCGCGCACAGGACAACTTTCGTCGATGTTAGGACCGTCGAAGACTTTGATGAAAGGCATCTGCAGCGACCTGATCTGCAGCATATAGATTGTGCGTCGTTCACGTGCAACACGCGGAGACGGCTCCCACCAGGTCGGTGCTCGTTGCATCAATTCGTCATCGACGTCCGGAAAAAAAGGAGGACCACCCATCACTCGATTGAGACGCCCGCTCACTGACAACACGCTGTCACGAATAACCTCTGCCTCCAGACGGATCGCATCGCGCGCCCACAAGAGCTTGTTCTGCGGATCTACTTTCTCACAGGCAGCACGGTCGTCATGATTCATCGATTGCCGATAAGCGTGGGATCGTAGAATCGTGCGCTGCAGATGTTTGATACTCCAACCACTTTCAACAAACTCCGCCGCCAACCAATCAAGCAAGTCCTGATGGTCCGTTTGGCTTCCGTTCTTGCCAAAGTCGCTCGACGTGGCTACCAGACCTTTGCCGAAGTGGTACTGCCAAATCCGATTGACCATGACACGTGCCGTGAGAGGATTGTCCGCATTGGCGATCCACTCCGCCAGCAACTTGCGCCGCGGGCCTGAAACTCCTTTGAAACTGACTGGGTCGGAATGTCCCTGGATCGCGCTCAGGAAACCGGGTTCGACCTGTTCTTCTCGGAGCTCATAATTCCCCCCAGACAAGACATGCGTGGCGACCGAATACCGCAGAGGTGAATCACTGGCGGAGTAGGCCAGCGGCGAGAAATAGTCTCGATGATTCGGATTGGCAAAACGAGCAGTCTGACGGCGAATCAACTCATAGCTCTGCCGCTCTGCGGAAGTGAATAAGACCCCTTCTTGCATTGCCGTCTTCAATTCGGCGTCGGTGACATCCACAACAAAATCCTTAAGATCACCGCTGGCCGCCAATTTGCGTCGGCCACGCAAACGGGCCTTAAACTCTGCGAGCGTTGCCTCCTGCTTCCGCTTGCGTTGATCCAGTAGTTCGGCCCATTCGTCGCGCTGTTTCTCCCAGCTTTCTGCCTGTTGCAAAGCCACCTCGTACTGTCCAAATGGCAGTGTGGAAACCGATACCTGCAGAGGTGCAAAGAAAGCCTCCAAACGATAGTAGTCTCGTGTCGGTAGCGGATCGAACTTATGGTCGTGGCACCGTGCACACCGCAGCGTCACTCCTAAGAAGACAGACCCGGTAACACCGACCACATCGTTCAGAAAGTCACGTCGATTAAGCTGTGGCGCGTCACGCTCGACCGGCACCCATTGGTGCAGGAATGCCAGACCGAGCTTCCCTTCGGCCCCGTACTTACCATAAGCATCCGCGGCAAGTTGCTCTCGGATGAAGCGATCGTACGGACGATCCTGGTTAAATGCCCTCACCACGTAGTCGCGGTACCTCCACATATGTGGCCTCGCATAATCAAGTGCGCCTCCGCGCGTGTCGGCATAGCGAACCAGGTCGAGCCAGTGCCTTCCCCAGCGCTCACCGTAAGAAGGGTCGTTCAGGAAATGTTCAATTTGCGTGTTGTACGCATCTTCTGACGGATTCGCGACAAATTGCTCGAGCGTCTCGGGATCCGGTGGTAAGCCTGTCAGACCAAAGGCAATGCGCCGTAGCCAGCTACGTGGAGAGGCCAACTTCGCCGGTTTAAGTCCGGCGGCCACAAGCTTGGCCTGCAAGAACAAGTCAATCGGGTGATGTTCTCCAGCGTCTTTGAGAGCTGGTGGTTCGGGCCGGGCAAGAGGAGTCCAAGGCCATCCGTGCTGTCCCGCATTGGCACCACCACGCTCGCCAGCAACCGTGACAGTTGAAGCAACAACCGTCATGATGAACAGACATGCTAGCCACGCTGCGACCGAGTGGAACGACCGGTGTGTCACTGCGTTTGTATTCAACAGGAAGCAGCGAGTACCAACTCGCCAACCGGCTACCGATCGCCGAATCCTTTCAAGACATTGCAGAATCGCCATGGTCGACTCAACCTCCGCAATTTCGGCTCCAATCTTCACACTTGCCCATGCTACCTGACTGCCCGGAAGAATGGGAGATGTAGTCGTCCGAACCTGCAAAAAGACGGCTTCACGGTACCCGTTTGCGTTGCCGGAATGCTTGCGAGTACACTGGAATGGGCAGGCCCGATTGCCTGCGAGAAAGGTCGGCATGCCCCAGCGGCCGCTGCCCAGCAGCGGGCTTCCCCAGATCCTCGCACTGCCAGCCCAGAAAACGCCTGCGAATCGCCTCTACAACCCTCTCAACAACACGGTAGCGATGCCGGCGCCCATAGATAAAACATCGCTCATGGCGACACTCCTGCACCTCCCTAAGGTGACGTGGTGGGGTATCTCCGTCAGCGCGACACTACATGGCGCCAGTTTCCTGGTAATCGTCGGGCTGGCTGGACTGCAGTGGCGTTCCGCGGAAATCGCACCGCCGCGAGACGGATCTCACCTGCTAATCGCCTTGCGCCAATCGACACCGGTTCGTGAAACCGTTGAATTAGATCTGCCTTTCACCAACCCGCACGCCGCCAACACGACGCCCGGTGAACTCACTCCACAACCCTGGAACCAACAACCACCTGTTGAACGCTTCCACTCACCGTCGCCGATGACCGCGAATCGCCCACACAGACCTGCTGTTGTCGCAAAACACGGTTCGCTACCGACGCCCTCGCGAACACTCACTGTCGATGAACCGGCCCTAGAACAAGCACCCGCCAAGCAACTTGACCGAACACTGCCGCAGGCTGCACGCGAACGGACTTTTCCCGAGGAAGTGGCGACCGTCGAACACGCCCAGTCGCCTGCTACAACGAGTGACGCGGCCGGAGTAAAGACGACCGCATTGCCACGGAGCATTTTCAGCCCGCACCCCGTGTACCCGGCCGCAGCGCTCTCGAAAGGAGAAACAGGCCGCGTCGTGCTCCGCGTACAAGTCGACGCGACTGGTCGTGTCACCGCGGTTTCAATCGACCGTTCGAGTGGCAGTCGTTCACTCGATGCCGCTGCCTCGGCAGCGATCCGCCGGTGGCGGTTTAATCCGGCGACAGGCAACGGAACACCGATCGCTAGCGAGGTGCGAATTCCTGTCCGTTTTCGCATCGAACCCTAGCAGCAGCCGGCATGTCCTGCAGTCCGGCACTCATCCACTGGCAAACTGCGATCTTACTGTGGACATGCCTCGCGGAATCGCAGTAGGGCAGGTCGACGCCCACGGGAAACCGACCACTCGGGACTGCCGGAAAACCTGTTGGCCAGTCCCGTTACCGACAGCGAGTTGCGACGCCGCATTACTGACGCAACTGCAGACCAACAAATCCACCAATCCCGGGAGTGCCAAAACCAAAGACTTCCTCGTAGCGTTCGTCGAACAGGTTTTCAACACGTGCACGCAACTCGCACTGAGACGACCATTGATAGGTACTCGACAAGTTGACAAGAATGTAGTTGTCCAATGACGCAACACTGAATTGATCATCGTAATCAAGGCGTGTGCCGACGTATTGGAAGTCAAAGTTCAACCGGGTCCGCTCATCTCGACAGCGATGGTGAACGCCAAAACCAACCCGGTTATCGGGCCTCCTGAGCAAGCGGGTCTGGGTCAACTCGTTCATCGTGTTCAGATGCGTGTAATTGACCGTGATGTCTGTCGCTTCGGTCAACAAGAGGCTCGCGACCAGTTCGACACCCGAAGTCCTCGCCCGACCGACGTTGTTCAGGGAACCAAACCCGGTCGGACCTCCCAATGAAGTGTCGAATACGATCAGATCCTGAAAGTCGTTCCGGAAGTACGTTGTGTCGAGAGTCAGCTCTCCGTCGAGAAACGGCTCCCGCCACCCCACATCCCATCCGCGACTGCGTTCCGGCAACAACTCCGGATTACCGTAGAAGCCAAATCGTTGCGCGATAGCAGGCACCCGAAACCCTGTCCCCAACGTCGCGTGCAAGGCTCGACCTTCCGGATTCAACTGCCAGCTTTGCGTCACTCGGTACGTCTGGGCAACTCCCGCCACACTCGACTCATCCCACCGCACACCAACCGTCGTCGTGGCCACTTCCCCCCAATCCCAGGCGTCTTGCAAATAGCATCCAGCCAGGTTTTGCCGCTGGGTAGTCAAGACTGTTGAAGACCCCTCTTCCTGCAGATAATCGACTCCCACAGTAAACCGATTGAACTCGGTCAATTGCAGATTGGACTGCCAGTCGACCTGGCGAGATTGTCCGAGAAATTCCGGCGTACCAAAGAATCCGGGATCACTATCGGTCAAGCCAAAATCAGACAGACTAAAACCGACCTTCTGCTCGATGTCTCCATCCAACCAGAAGGACTGCATTTGAATGCGTTGAAAAAGCTGCTTGCGTTGATTGGTGCGAGTCAAATTGTCAGCCAGATAATCATCGATCTCTGTCGTCGCGCTGAGCAAGCGGAACACGTAATCAATCGCCATCCGTTCACTCGGCGTCCAACCAAAACGTGTCGCCAAAGTCAAACTTTCGTGTCCGTCCCGTTCACGCCCGCCGAATCGAGGGCTGACGACCGAGATACCTTCATTGTGAAAATGAGACGCGCTGACGGAATAATAGACTCGCTCATCACCACCTTGCACAGACAACAGTTCACTGATGGTGCCGAAACTACCTCCGGAAACATGTAGTCTCGCCTGAGCCGGTCCGTCGCCACGCCGAGTAACGATGTTCACAACACCGCCGATTGCATCCGACCCGTAAACGAGGCTTTGGGGACCTCTAACGATCTCGATGCGTTCTATGTTGTCTGCTTGAAAAGCAGAGAGATCGTACGCACGCGTAGCATTACCTGGATCGTTCAGAGGGATTCCATCAAGCAAGAACTTCGTGTGTTCAGAATTCGCACCACGCATGAAAACGGAAGCCGCACGCCCTGGTCCACCGGCCTGGACAATATTCAGACCCACCACGCGCCGCAATACCTCCACCAGATTCGGCGCCCCCATGGCACGAATTTCGTCCCCTTGTATCACGGTCACCGAACTCCCCGCGCGGGCCGCTGAAGATTCCGCACGAGCCGGTGTCAACACGGCCCCTTCGCCTAGCGGTCGCCCCGGAAACGAATTGGGCCGCCCCACGACCTCGGTCTCCGGTAACACCGGTGGATCAGCCTGTGGGATTTCCGGGACGTCCTCGGATACAACATCTTCGGCCAGGGGCTGGTCGGCGACTGGTTGCTGGGCCGCTGCCATCCGTAACAGACAGACCGCGACACCAACGAACAAGAAAACGGCACGTTGCATGGTCAAATCCCACGCGCAATCACGAAAGATCTAAGTTACCGGAGACCGTTTACATCGGCGAGAAAAAAACGGAAAGTTGAGTAAACCTAGACGATTCCAACGTTTGTACGGGGTGTATCGCTTGCTCATCTGCTCCTCTCCGGACTGCTATCATGCAACCGTCACAGCGTATTCCACTAATTGCCGTGATTTGACGACCTGTCCAGTCGGCGGGCAGAACTCCCGCGCCGCCGGATCGCCAGCAGCAAACCATCCCGAAAAACAACAAGAATGAGACTGAGATGGTATTATGGGGCGGCTTCGGTTTGAGCGGCAGAAACCCGCAGTGAGCGATCAGACTCTACCGCTCTAACAGGCCGAACAGGGGCTCGACGGCCGAATAACAGATCCAACAGGGAACCACACGAACCAAGTCGAGTCGCCAATTTTCCGCATCCTCTACGCCCAGGATAGTCGCACGACCATGAACACGCTCAAGACTTCATCGACTCACTGGATTTTACTGGTCCTGATCATTGGCTTGTTCTGCCAACAACCGCAAAGTTCTGCCGCCGATGGGATCCCCGCTCTCCGGTCAGCAGCTGGCGATTGGCCATGGTGGCGCGGTCCACAGCGCAACGGACATGCCGAAGATTCACAGCAAGCTCCCACACAATGGGCGGCCGACCAAAATGTCGCGTGGAAATCTCCCGTTCCGGGTCGCGGGCATTCGTCGCCAACCGTTATTGGCGACGTCATCGCGATGCAAACGGCAGATGAGGTTCAAGAAACCCAGTCTGTCGTCGCCTTCGACCGTCGCACAGGTAAGCGGCTTTGGCACCAGATTATTAACCGCGGTGGTCTTCCAGCAAGAATCCATCCCAAGAACTCGCACGCCACATCAACCGTGGCCAGTGACGGCGAGCGCCTATTCGCCGCCGCGTTTCACCATGAGTCCATCCACCTCACCGCGTTGAATCTTGATGGCAAGCCGCTCTGGAACAAGAGAGTCGGTCCTTTCCGCCCTCAGGAATACAAGAACGGCTACGCCGCGTCGCCGATCCTGTATGGAGATCAAGTGATCGTGCTCGCGGAATGTGATGACTTGAGTTATATGGTTGCTCTTGAGCGGACAACCGGGAAAGAGATCTGGCGTACGAAAAGGCCTGCTTACATCAGTTATTCATCACCGGTCATCGGCCGTGTCGCGGGACGTGATCAGATTCTGATCGCAGGCTGTCACCTCGTCGCTGGTTTCGATCCGAGCAGTGGCCGACGGCTGTGGGCAACTAAAGCGACGACAATGGCCACGAGCGGCACACTGGTCTGGCACGACGATCTGGTTTTCGCCAGCGGTGGTTTTCCCGATGCGGAAACCGTCTGCGTCAAAGCCGACGGAAGTGGCGACATTGTCTGGAAAAATCGGCAAAAATGCTACGAACAGTCAATGATCGCCTACCAGGGATATGTCTACGCCATGAACGACGCCGGGATCATGTTCTGCTGGCGGGGAAGCGATGGCAAAGAAATGTGGAAACACCGCCTGCAAGGACCCATTAGTGCATCCCCCGTTCTAGTCAACGGCAATCTATACGTAGCGAACGAACGGGGAACGACATTCATACTGCAAGCAACTCCCACAAAATATCGCGAAATTGCCCGCAACGAACTGGGAAACAGTGTCTTCGCAACACCAACCATCTGTGGTGGCCGTGTTTATCTCCGTATCGCTGTGGAAAGTGATGGTAAACGCTCCGAGACGCTCTATGCGATCGAAAACGCGCAACGCACGAATTCCCCCTGAAGCTTACCGTCAGCGAACCACCGGTTCGCATCGTATCACCAGTGGCTCTAAACACAGCCATTCGTAATCGCTCGCAACGAACGTCACTAGTAACGTCGTTTACGCGGCAGACCGTGACTGTGTAGAATGAGCTTTTTGCCTCCTGCTCGGTGGAGTACCCCGGCTGATGTCGCACTCTCTCTGCTCCTCACCCGGAAGTTCCATACCACGTAGTCGTCGTCAGTGGTTAAGTGAATTGAGCTTGGGACTCGGTAGCCTTGCCGTCAGCGAACTGACTGGTCGTTCGAACGCACTGGCGAATCGCGGAATCCTGCAATCCACCCACCATCGCCCGCGCGCCAAGCGAATCATCTACCTGTTCCAGAGCGGCGCTCCCTCTCAAATCGATCTCTACGACCAGAAACCAGTTCTTCAACAACAGCACGGCCAAGAACTGCCAGATGAAATCCGCCAGGGGCAGCGTCTGACCACCATGACGGGCAGTCAGGCCAGTTTCCCACTGGCCAGTTCCCCATTCCATTTTCGGCAACACGGTCAAAGTGGTGCCTGGTTAAGCGAGCTGTTACCGCACACTTCGAGTATCGCGGACGATCTTTGTTTCGTGAAGTCGATGCACACCGACGCCATCAACCATGGTCCGGCGGTCACCTACCTGCAAACCGGATCACAATTCCCAGGACGCCCCAGTATGGGTGCCTGGTTGCACTATGGCCTGGGCAGCGAAACTGAAGAACTACCGGCGTTTGTCGTGCTGGTTACCCGCAATAAGGGCGGCCAACCTCTTGTTTCAAGATTGTGGGGTTCCGCATTTCTACCGTCCAAGTACCAGGGTGTACGCTTCCGCTCTGACAAGAACCCCGTGCTCTATCTCGGCAATCCCGCCGGCCTAAGTTCGGCCAGCCGCCGAAGAATGTTGGATAGTCTGCGGCAACTGCATGAATTGCAGCTTGCCCGAACCCGAGATCCAGAAATCGAAACTCGCATCGCACAGTACGAATTGGCATACCGTATGCAATCCTCGATCCCCGAGGCCGTACAACTAAGCGATGAACCTGAACATGTCTTCAAGGAGTACGGAGAGGACGCTAAGAAGCCGGGCAGCTACGCGGCAAATTGTCTGCTGGCCCGCAGACTTGCTGAACGAGGTGTGCGTTTCATCCAACTCTATCACCCCGGCTGGGACCAGCATGGTAATCTTCCGAATGCAATACGTGGACAATGTCGTGAAACCGACCAGGCATCGGCTGCCCTGGTCCGCGACCTGAAACGCCGCGGTCTCTTAGAAGATACGCTCGTTATCTGGGGTGGTGAATTTGGCCGTACGAACTACTGCCAGGGCAAACTGACCCGCCAGAGTTTTGGTCGGGACCATCACCCACGTTGTTTTTCAATCTGGATGGCGGGTGGTGGTGTTCGAGCCGGCACAACCTATGGAGCCACCGATCCTTTTTCCTACAACATTGCCAGGGATCCTGTCCACGTACATGACCTGCACGCGACACTCTTGCACCTGTTGGGAGTCGATCACGAGCGGCTCACCTTCAAGCACCAGGGACGCTGGTATCGGCTGACGGACGTGCACGGCAACGTCCTCCCGAAACTAATTGCCTGAAAACAGGCGCACACCGGGCACTGAGGCGCTGACGACGACGAGGCACTTCGCCGCTGGTTGAAACGTGGCGGACCCGGATCCACCGCGCCACGTAAATGCTCTGGGAACATACGCCGGGCGAAATCCTCAGTATTGCTCCGGTCAGCGCCGTTGACCGCTGCGCCGCCGGTTGCCACAATAGACCGCTTGGTTGCCCCTACAGATAAACCCCTACAGATAAATCAGTGCCGCGAGGAGTACGAACGGTGGGTTGCAGCGAACGACGCAAAGAACTGAAACGACGACGCCATCGTCAGCACAAAGTGGCTCAATTTCGGCGCCAAGCCGAAAAAGCGAGCGTGTCAGAAAAAGCTGGCATCGCAGTCAAGCTACGACAACTGACACCTGGTGCCGAACAGATCATTACCGAACTGGGCCTGGAAGACCGTTAACGGGTCGTCTTCGTCAAAACCAGCTGGGCCACGAATAGATCCCTCGGTTTAGTCCGTTCTCTACCTCGTCAGTTGACGTCGTCGGGACTGACGTCTTCCGCAGAGTTGTCTGCCGACTCTTGCCATTCTTCGGAGATCTCCTCCACTGCGTCCTGGAGCCGTGCCTGGTCGCTCTGGTCTTGCTGACGCCGCTTCTCAAGCTCGATCTGGCCAGTGCGCCGGTAGTCCAGCATCTTGTCGAAAGCCAGACCTAACCAGAGTGATGCAAACGGTACGTTTTTGAATCGCTTGGCGCCATTCTTGGTTCGGTGCGTGATGTCGGCAGCCCCCATCAACACCAGTTCCAAAAGATCCTTCGTCTCGCGTCGCAAACCCCGGGCAAAAATCGGCTCGCGCGCCGTGCCCTTGAGAAAACGAAACTCATAGACATATGATTCATCAATCTCAACCCGCTGAAACAGCCAGGCCCAAAACACTTCACAGACGATTAACCCGGCAAAGAAGTACGCAGAAACGAGATAAAACCCCGGGGTGACCGTAGCCTGCAAGCTATCGAGATGATTAATCACACCCGCCAGCAGGTCCAATTCAAGTTCATGAGTGGCATAATATGACCCCCCCAGAACGGCCAGTACTACAACAATGAGAATCGCGACTCGCAACACATCGAAATTGTGCATCGTCGTCATGTAACAAACCCCGAGTGAGATGAACCAAACCATCGTTAACCATCCAGGCTTCAGACCCCACGCACCCATACCAGT
>PAQH01000028.1 GCA_002709225.1 Planctomycetaceae bacterium | reverse complement strand
GGCAGGGTTAGAATTGCCGGCGCGAGGTAAGTGCACCACTGGACAGGGAAAGCCGTAACCATGAACCGTTTAATGTTTGTAGTGCTTGTCGGGTTGGGATTTACAGCTGGCAGTTTGAGGGCAGACGTGACGTTGCCCTCGGTGATTGGCAATCGCATGGTGTTGCAGCGGGAGCAGGCAGTTCCTGTATGGGGTTGGGACGACCCGGAGACAGAGGTGAGGGTCACCTTCGCGGGGCAGACGGTTGCTGGCAAGACCGACGCGCAGGGCAAGTGGCTTGTCCATCTCGCTGCCTTGCCTGCGGGTGGACCACATCAGATGGTGATCGAAGGATCGAGCCGGGTGACCCTCGACGGAATCCTGGTTGGCGAGGTGTGGCTCTGTTCCGGACAGTCCAATATGGAATGGACTGTGCGACAGTCGTTGAATCCTGAGCGAGAGATCGCCGCAGGTACGCATCCACGCATTCGGCACATCAAGATTCCACATCGCCCCGCAGCGACTCCGGCCGACAATGTGCCGTCCAGCGGGTGGCAAGAGTGTACGCCTAAGAATGTGGGATCGTTTACAGGTGTGGGTTATTATTTTGCTCGGCAGCTAGAGCGTGAACTGGACGTACCGGTGGGGCTGATCGGCTCCAACTGGGGCGGGACGCGGATCGAACCCTGGACACCTCCGGTAGGATTCAACCAAGTGCCGGCCTTGCAAGCGATCACCGAGAAGCTGGCAGACTACCCGACCAGAAATGCGTCGGGTGCGATCGATCCCCAAAGTCCACTGGCACTCTACAACGGGATGATCCACCCGCTCTTGCCGTACGCGATCCGCGGTGCTTTGTGGTACCAAGGAGAGTCGAACAATGGCGACGGCATGTTGTATCACGAAAAGATGAAGGCCCTGATTGCTGGTTGGCGCTCGGTCTGGAAGAATCCCGGGTTGCCGTTTTTGTTTGTCCAATTGGCCCCGAATCGTTACGGGGGTGACCCGACTCGGCTGGCGGGTATCTGGGAAGCTCAGCTCGAGACGCTGTCGGTACCCGGTACTGGCATGGCTGTGACGACTGACATTGGCAATGTCAACGACATTCATCCGCGCAACAAACAGGAAGTCGGCCGACGTCTGACATTGTGGGCTTTGGCGAGCGTCTACGGCAAACAGGACATCGTCTTCTCAGGTCCTCTTTATCGCGCCATGCAAATCGAAGGAAAAAACATTCGGATCTCGTTTACTCACACCAGCGGTGGGCTCAAATCGCGAGATGAAAAACCTCTCACCTGGTTTCAGATTGCCGGAGCTGACGGTAAATTTGTCGCGGCCAAGGCGATGATTGATGGTGACACGGTGGTCGTTTCCGCCGATTCGATTTCCGCACCGATCGCGGTGCGGTTCGCCTGGCACCAGGAAGCGGAACCGAATCTGTCCAACGGGGCGGGCTTGCCTGCGTCGCCATTTCGCACTGAAGGTGATGGTCCTGGCGACCTCCCGGCGGCGGACGCAGTGGAGACAGCACAGCTGTTTACCGTCGAAGAGTATTGTGAGGGAGTGGTTTTTGACCATGCCGGTTTCGGCTACATCTCCCATGGCGAGACGATCACTCGTTTTTCGGTCGATGGTAAACATCAAGTCTGGGCGAAAACGGGCGCGCCCAACGGCCACAAAGTTCTGGCGGATGGGACCCACCTCGTGTGCGATGCGAGTCACCACGCGGTGTTGCATCTGGCAGCGGATGGCAGTTTACTCAAACCGGCGTCCAAGCAGTGCAATGGCACACCTTTACGCGGTCCGAATGATCTGTCACTCGACACTCCACACGGTGGATTCTATTTTACGGATCCCGGGGATAGCGATCTGAAAAATCCCATCGGTACTATTCACTACGTTAATCGCGCGGGAGTCACGCACTTGCTTGACGGCGGCCTGGCGTATCCCAACGGTATCGTGGTGCGACCTGGCGGCAGTCAGCTCCTGGTCGCGGAAAGCCAGAAAAATCGTATTCTGGCTTATGATATTCTGGCTCCGGGGAAAGTGGGACCACGACGGGTATTTGCGCGCTTGCCAGTGAAAGAGGAGGAACGCGGCCAAATCGACAACCAGCCCGATGGAATTTGCCTGGATGCGGAAGGTAACCTGTACATCGCGCACTACGGTATGCAACAAGTTCAGGTGCTGAATCGGCGGGGACGGTTGATTGGCCGCTTCAACGGCGGAAACCTGCGGACCAGCAACGTGGCATTTGGCGGCGCACAGATGAATCATCTGTTTGTGACCGGGGCGCTGAAGGGTGGACGTGGCGGTTTGTTCCGTATTCCACTTGGTGTACCCGGGCTCGTGATTCTCCCTCAGAAAGACCGTTGATCCGACGGACGTGTCAGTCGGACTTTCTGGGGTTACCGGTGGGGACGCAGGTCGTCGCCTCCAGGACGCACTTGCATGATAGAAGGGGTAAGCGATGGCAACGGGCGGCGGGGCACACGAAGAACAGGTTGCCGTGGTGACCGGGGCGGCCCAGGGACTCGGGTTAGGGATTGCACATCACTTGGCGCGGGGTGGCGCGCAGGTCGTGATGGTTGATTTGCAGGCTGAGAAAGTAACCGCCGCGGCGGCAGAAGTGGTGGGAGCGGGGGGGCAGGCAGAGGGGGTGTGTGCGGATGTGACCTGTAGTGACCAGGTCAAGAAGTTATTTCGTGACGTGGTTCAGCGGCATGGCCAGATCGACGTGCTGATCAACAATGCGGGTCTGGGGCAGGACGTAGCGGCGATTACGGAGCTCAGTGACGAACATTGGCAACGGGTAATCGATGTGACTTTAACAGGGACGTTTTTCTGCTGCCGGAGTGCGGGCAGATGGATGCGGCGTCAGGAGTCTGGCACGATCGTGAATATCTCTTCGATCAACGGAATCAATCCAGCGGCGCTGGTTGCGGCGTACAATGTCGCTAAAGCGGGTGTCATCAGCTTGACACGCACATTGGCACTGGAACTGGCGGCCTACGGTGTACGCGTCAATGCAGTTTGCCCAGGACCCGTCTACACGGATTTCAACCGGCGCGTGATGTCGCAACGATGTGAGTCGCTCGCGATCACGGAAGACGAGATGATTGAGCGGGTTCGGCAGGCCATTCCGCTCGGTCGTTGGGGTGAACCCGCGGATATTGCCAACGCAGTGGGGTTCTTGTGTTCCCGGTCGGCCGCCTGGATGACAGGAGAGGTCGTTCGTGTCAGTGGTGGGCTGGAAGGTGTCTCTGCGGCTCCACCGAAGCAGCCGCTAACAGAAGCCGATTTGTAAACCTCCAGCGACCATGCGAACGGCGCTGTTGGCGTCTGGAAGTTTCCCTTCCCCAGCTGCTCGGTGCATACATGCCGCGCGGCGATTGGCTAGAATATGGATCGCCAGCATGGACCGAGCATGGTTTCCGTGGTCTGGACCCCGTACCTCCTGAGAATTAAAGGGGCTCACAATGCGGTTCAACTCAATAGCGGTACTTCGACGTGCGGTTGCGATAGCGGTCACGCTGAGCCTGGTGATCTCGGAAGGAGCCGCCAGTGAACTGACAGAGGAACTGACGGCGCGAGTGGGTATGAAACGCGCAGTGACAGCGCTTCTGGGGTCGGACTTCGAACTGGCGGTGGAACTAGCGCAAACGACCGAATGGTTGATCCATGCGCGTACACCCGCAGATGCTCGTGCGCTGCGTGACCGCGCCTTTGAGAATGGTTTGGGTATCGACCGTATCGTCGCCGAAAATGGTCCTTTTAATCGTTTACCTTACGCAGACAATACCGTTGATGTGGTCATTGCCACGCAGGCGGGTGGGGACGCGTTGGCAGCTCTGTCTTTACCTGAGATCCTGCGGGTGTTGCGGCCAGAGGGCGTTGCCATTATCGGTAAATCGCTGCAATCGACGGGGGCCGATGCCGATCCCACGGCGTTAAAGAACTGGGCTGGTGCTAACCCGACAGTGGATCTTGCATCTTGGAGTGGTGCAACGGGAACCTGGATTCAATTTCGCAAGCCGTTGCGCGAGGGGATTGATGAATGGACGCATTGGGAAAAAGGACCTGACAACAACCCTGTTTCCAGCGATTCTGTGATCCGAGCGCCCTACATGACGCAATACATGGCGGATCCACTCTACATCGGCATGCCGTCAGTGACGACCGCAGCAGGCGGCAGGACCTTTTTGGCGATTGGTCATATTGCCCACCACGCCCGCGAATGGGACACGTTGTACAAACTCATCGCCCGGAATGGGTACAACGGAACGGTGTTGTGGTCGCGCGATCTTCCCCAGGGCTATCAGGTTCACCGCTCAGCATTCATCGCGACCGCCACCACGTTTTATATGATCAACGGCGATCACGCTCAGCTGTTGGATCCTGAAACAGGCGCGGTAAAAGGCCAGATTCGTTTGCCAGGTGTAAAGGGTTTCTGGAAGTGGATGGTGTTACGTGACAAGGTTCTTTATGTCTTGACCGGTAAACGCGAGCCTGGAACCCGTGCGATGAAAGGAGACCGTACCTTTGGAGGTTGGAGTTGGGGTGATTTGAGCCCGGGCTACTACGGCAAGGACGTTCCCTACGGGTTTGGTAACACGCTTGCTGCCTACGACATTTCAGAGAAGCGTGTGCTTTGGCAACACAGTGAAGAGTCGTTGATTGATTCTCGGGCAATGTCGCTACAGGGTGGTAAGCTGTTTTTGTTTTGTCCAGACAAGCATGTGCGCTGCCTATCGGTTGACCGTGGGGAAGTGATTTGGACAAACGCGGATCCCCAAGTTCGTAATCTCATCCAGCAGCCGGGCAAGGGACTCACTTCGACGCCCGGTTTTCGCACCATGTGTATTACGATGGCGAGTCCGGATGCCTTGATCATACAAGGCCAGACTCGGATGAATGTGACCGCGCTCTCAACCAAAGATGGTTATGTGCTCTGGACGAAACGTAAAGTTACCAACAACCCAAACGCTATTTTTGTGGATGGGAAAGTAATCTTGGGGGTGGGTAAAGGTGGAACTCATGTGGCGATCGACCCTTTGTCGGGGAACGAGCTAGAGGATCTCAAGTTTCGCAAAACCGCCTGCACTCGCTTGACTGCGAGTGGGGATTCGTTTTTTTGCCGTGGCGAAGGGACACTCAGGTATGACCGTGAATCAAAACGGGTGTTGATTGATGGTGCCCAGCGGCCCGCGTGCAACGATGGCGCTATTCCCGCGCACGGATTATTGTATCTTGGCCCGTGGCAGTGCGATTGCAATCTTAGTTTGATTGGTAATGTCGCCAAGTGTTCGGCGGGTGATTTCAAATTTGATCGCCTGGCAACCGCCGCGGAGAATCTCACGGTAGGGCGCGAAGATCTAACGCAGGTCGCCCCGTTCTCGATCACACAACGTGATTGGCCAACCTATCGCGCGGACAATGACCGTTCTTCCTCGACACCTGTAGACGTGGCCGCGTCGGCGCAACGTCGCTGGAACTTTTTACCGGATCGAGATTTTCGGCCCGTACCTGCTGTCGCGGCAGGAGGCCTGATTTTTCATACAGGGGCCGATGGCGTGATTCGCGCACTGGAGGGAGAGGACGGTGAAGTGAAATGGAGCTTTCCCACAGCGGGTCCCATTCGTCAACCTCCCACGCTCTGGCGTGGCCGGCTTTACGCCGGGTCTGGCGATGGGTACGCCTACTGTCTAGAAGCTGCGACAGGTGTGTTGTTGTGGAAGTTTCGTGCGGCCCCGATCGAACGACACATCATGGTCTATGGTCATCTGACATCGACCTGGCCTGTCAACAGTGGCGTCCTCATTGATGACGACGGCATCGCGTACCTGGCAGCGGGTATTGTTGACCATGATGGAACGTATGTGTACGCGTTGGATGCAATCACTGGTGAGATTCAGTGGCAAAATAACACCAGTGGCCACCTCAGCCCAGCTTTGCGCAAAGGGGTGAGTGTCCAGGGGAACCTATCTTTGTTGGGGGATCAACTCCTGTTGGCGGGTGGTAATCAAGTATCTCCCGCCATTTTTGATCGTCGCACAGGCGAGTGCCGGGCGCAACCTTTTGACCAGGGGCAACCCAAGGCCAACGCGGGTCAATTTGTGGGAGTGTTCCAGAAAGTATCGGTCATGGTCGGGGGGCGGATTCTGTACTCGGCGGCAGAAAATGTTGCCACCAAAGGATGGTTCAATATCTTTGGCAAGAATACATCGTATCGGTTCAATAGTGGCGGCATTCCGCCCGCTTGGAACGATGAAACGTTGGCGGTCGTGAATTTTAAGCAGGGCAAGTTAGCGGCCTGCGATAGCGCCACGGTTGCTGCGCAGGTGCAAGAGGGGTATGGCGACACCAAAGAGCGGCGCGGCTGGTTGCGCAGCATCTCTACCTCATTACAAGATCAGGGTGCGATGCGTTGGCAGTCCGATCTGGGAGAAACGAATAAATTTGAAACAGTCTCGTTAGCGGTATCTCCGAATGCGGTCGTTGCGGTGTTGCGTTACCAGCAGCGTTTTCGGTCTCAAGCCCAATGGTTCTTGGTCGCTTTGAACGCCAAGAACGGCGCCGAGCGGTTTCGGCATGAGTTGCCAACCGATCCGTTTCCCGGGGGTTTGATCGTCGATCGCGACGGGCATGTGCTGGTGACCTTACTTAACGGAGGCCTGCTCTGCGTAGGTGGCAATGTTCCTTAGCCACTAGCCACGCCGCATGCCGTGTATTGGGGATTGGTACCAACGCGAGCCGTTATCGGGGACCTCCGTTCAAGGTGTGACGCATGCCCGTAGTACGATGCGATCAGCGGCTTGCTGGAAGGCGTCGTTGATTTGTTCCAAGGGAAACCGGGCTTCGATCAAATCTCCAAAGGGGAAGCGTCCTTGCGCGCTCAATACAAAATCATGTGCTTGCAGCAGGTGCCGCGGATGATAATTGTGAATGCCCTGCAAGGTCACCAGTCGCTGCACCAGAAGGTTCGCGTCGAACGTCACGGTGGCGCCTGGGCTAACCAGCCCGGCGGTCGTGTAACAGCCTCCCCGACGTAACATCTGTATTCCTGCGGGAATCACGGCGGCATTTCCGCAGACTTCAAGTACAACATCGGCACCGTCGGGTGTTGTTTGTTCTCGCACTGCTTCAATGAGATCTTGTTCGTTCAAGTCGGCAGCGTTCAGGCTGCAAGTGGCGCCGAAGTGACGGGCGGTCTCCAGCCTCGCGTCAACGGTGTCGATGCCAACCACACGTGTCGCGCCGCGGGCGCACGCCATAGCCACTCCATAAATACCAAGCAGCCCCAAGCCTTGTACGACGACGGTGTCGCCCAGCCCGATACGTGATGCCTCGCATACAGAGGCCATCGTCGCCGCGGCGCAGTTCAGTGGTACTGCCTCTTCATCCGTGAGTTGGTCGGAAAGCTTGAGAATGCCGGTGCCAGGCATAACGTAACAGTATTCAGCAAAGCCTCCTAGAAAGTGTGGTTCCATATCTGCGGATTCATGTCCGTACTTGCGTAGTCCGAATGCTTTTTGCGGCAGGTTGTGGATCGCGTCATAGTAATCGGTTCCCGAGTGAAAGAACTCCGTCCAGGTAATACGGTCTCCAATTGCAAGCGGTGTGCCTCTCAGATCATGGCTGACGCCACTTCCCAGTTGTTCAATACGGCCGATGATTTCATGCCCAAGCAGACCGGGGCAAGGATTAGGCCGTTTGCCTTGCCATGAATGGATGTCGGAACGGCAGATGGAACTCATCGTGACCCTGACCAGAAGCTCGCCTTCTGCGACGTTACGTAGAGGGAATTCACGGATCTCAAAGGGTCGGTTGGGTGCTGGATAGACAGCCGCACGCGCTCGGGAAGTCATGAGTGGTACTCTCGGGGTCGGGCCTACAGAGTGCCGTTGATGGCAAAGTCAAAAATATCGTAATTGTTGAGTGGCAGCTGCTGTAGTCGCTTGGTGTACGAGTCGGTTAATGGGTGTGAGAGCAGGAACGGAACAGGCTGTTCCGACACGCCCCCGTGGGATCGTAGTCGATGGCCGCCCAGCGCACGCAAATCGTGCAGTTCGCGTTCTACGCCAATGGCGTAGTGCTGCTCACTCACCACGACCAGGTCGGCTTCACGATCGGAGGGTAGGGAGAATCGCTGGCATGCGTCACCGCGGGCCAGCGTCAGTTCGATTCCCGGGATTTGCTGAATGAAACTTAGCACCTGGTCGACCGGCAGGGTATCACAATACACACGGGCGAATCCACCCAGAGCGCCATGGTGTACGACATAGGGGTCGGTGATCGGCAGGATGACCTTGGTTTTGCCGCTGCCAAAACGTTGCTGCAGTTCGTCTTGCAGATAGATTACCCGGGGCGTTCCATTCTGGTGTGACTTGTCGCTCATTCCATGATCGGCAACGATTCCCAGGGTGATGTCAAAACTGGCTAACGTGCCGATGCGGGCATCGAGCTCTGCGCAGAAATGATTCGCCTCCGGCGTTCCAGGCGCGTATTTATGTTGAATGTAATCTGACAGTGACAGGTAGAGTAGATCGAAGCGTTCGCGTTTAAGTAAACCAATTCCTGCATCAAGTACAAACAGTGATAAGTCTCCTGAATAAACTTCTGGTTGCGGTCGTCCCACCATCTCAACGATTCGTTCGACTCCGTGGTCGGACAGTGTGCATGCATCGGCGCATTCAGCAGAAAAGCAGACGAAATCAGAAGTACCGCGGCCAGCTCCTAACAGCTTGCATAACTTGTTCTTGGCGGAGACAGCACCCACTCGGGCGCCGCGCGCGGCAAATGCCGAGAGAATCGTCTCGCTGCGCAGCCATCGCGGATCATCCATCATCACTTCAGTCCCGCTGTCCACGTCGAGAAAATAGTTTCCGGAAATACCATGAGCGGAAGGGGGGACTCCGGTAATAATCGAGACATTGTTGGGATTGGTGAAACTGGGCATCGCGCTGTTGGCTGTCGCGAGCGTGCCTTCACAGCTTAACTTCGATAAGTTTGGTAGGATTTCATCACGGAAGCCATGTTCCAGATACTCTGGATCGCATCCGTCCGCGCAGATCACAACCACCGGCCGCGCGGGCCAACGGTAGTGGAGATTGTTGATGGTAATTGGGTCCATTATTGATGTTGCTGCGAACTATGCGGGTGAAAAAAAATCGTGCCACAGGAGAGACGTTTTGCCTATCGTGGGCATCGTATCAGAACTTGGTCCGGTGCGAGACTTCCGAACTCGAAACCGTGTTTGTTATCACGGATTCAGGTAGGATCAATGTGACGCTGCTCTGTGAAGTGAACAGCGCGTCCCGGCAACTTAGGTTGTTCCACGTATGCTATATCTGAAGACGTTCTCGTAAACCAATACGGAGGGGAGCGTGATGAGGTTACTGATGTTCCACCTGGTGGGGGTTCTCCTGGTATTCTACGCGCTGCAGCGCCCACCCGTTGGTGCCTGGGATCCGCAGGAGCCTATTCAGGTAATCGCGCACCGAGGTGCTAGCAGTAGATTCCCGGAAAATACGCGAGCCAGCGCACTGGCAGCGGTTTCCTCTGGGGCGACCGTGATCGAGGCGGATGTGCGCACGACACGAGATGGACACCTGGTCGTGCTTCACGATGCGACGCTTGACCGGACGACAACTGGAAGCGGGCCAGTTGGCGAGAGGACGCTTGCCGAGATTCGCCGATACGACGCGGGTACCTGGTTTGACCCTCGGTTTCATGACCAGCGAGTTCTGACGCTGTCGGAAGTTTACGCCATTTGTCGTGGCAAGATGGATGTGCTGTTGGATTTGAAAGAAACGGGTGAGGAATACGATCGCAAAGTGGCGGCCCAGGTCAGGGAAGGCAAAGACAGTCGACGTACGATTATCGGAGTCAGGAGCGTGGCACAGGCCAAGCGGTTTCGCCAGCTACTGCCCGGGGCACGCCAGTTGGGATTGGTGGGAAACCCCGATGAAATAGTGGCCTTCGCCGAAGTCGGTGTAACGATGATTCGTCTCTGGCCCCGCTGGCTGACGGACAACAGCTTGATTGCAAAAGTTCGAAAGTTAGGGTGCACGTTGCACCTGAACGGGAAGTTGGGGACCACAGCGGAGGTTGACAGACTATTGCGACATTGTCCGAATTCTTTGTCGAGTGATGATCCTGCGCAATTGGTGAAAACATTGAAAGAAGCAGGCCACGTGGTCCAGCGTCCAAGCAATCTCGATCGTGGCAAACAGTCTCCTTTGCCACCGGGAGGAAAGTGAGATTTGCGGCGAAATGTTGGTTGTCGGCAGAAACGACGCCACGGATTATTGTGACGATCGGATGCGCCGTGCCGTATGTTTAGTTGGTTTTTGACTTCACATCGTAGCATAGCAGCGTTCCCTGATCTCTCAGGAGCAGGTTGCCATTCGCGACCACCGGATGTGGCCACGCACGGGTGTTGCTGCGGTGGAGTTGCTTTAGTTTGCCGCGTGGCTGGAAGGATTTGCCAGACGGTTCTACCAACAGGACATCGCCAGTAGCATGGCCACGCACATAGATGCGACCATCCGCTACACAAAGCGACGCGGCACCTACTGCGCGAGCTGACCACAGTAACTCTCCCGTTTCAAAATTGGCACAGAACAGCGAGTTGCTGGTGGTGCCGTAGAGGTGTTGATCGACCACGATGGCGCCACCGATACTGGTTGACAGACCGCGATTGAAATAGAGTTCTTTCGCAATCGCAGTCTCTTCACGGATTTGTATTTCCACCAGGGCACCACCCGTGCGCGAACCCGATGAAAAGATCCGATTGCCTGCAGCAATCGGCGTCATGATATTGGCGACACCAGCTGTCTTCGGGTAACGCCAAAGTGGCTTTCCGGAGGCAGCATCGACACCGACGACTCCACCGGAGAGAAACTGGACGTACTGACGAGAATTGCCGGTTGCGAAAAGGATGGCGGAGGCGTATTCCGCATGTTCGTTGACACCAATGGCCGATTTCCAGATTGGCTCACCAGTATGTTTGTTGAGCGCGAGCAGTGTTGCCGCGGCGCCGCCAGGCGTACAGATCAGCCTATCTCCATCGATCAAAACCGATTCAGAGTACGCCCAGTTGCCGACTTTTCCAGCGAAATCTTTTGTGAGGTGACGTTGCCAGACTTGTATTCCTGAAGAAGTTTCCAGGCACGTCAAGGTACCATCCGAAGCAAGGCAGTAGACTCGTGCATCATCAACGGTAGGGGTGCTACGCGTACCCGGATATTGTGGCCCGCGATTGGGTCCCACCTTGCCGATGGGAACTGACCAAACAACTTCACCGGTGCTTTCGGAGAAGGCGATCGCGAACTCGCGGTCACCGCGCGTTGTTTGCAGATAAAGTTGCCCTTTACAAACGGTGGGCGAGGAATACCCGTTTCCGAGATTGAGAACTTGCCAGCTCAGTTGAGGGCCGACTTTGGTCCATTCTTGCAGGAGTCCAGTGTCTTGTGAGAAACCGTCTCGGTGGGGTCCTCTCCATTGTGGCCAGTCCGCGGTGGTCCCGTGGGAAGGGACCGACAGAATGGACGCTATGACCAGATAGAGGGGGCAATGAGGCCAGTTCGTGTTTGGTGGCATTGTAATTTCCTTAGGTACGAAACACCTTGCAGAGAATAGTCAGCACGGCAAGTTGTGCCAACGCCGTTATCTCGGGCTTTTGTAAGTGAGGGAACGCGGCGGTCTCGGTGGGAATCTCGGTTTATGAAATGGCGGCAGCGGGCCCACTATCCGCCAGTTTCAAACCAGGAGCGGAGTGGTGGTTTAGGTTGAATGCGAAGACTTTGCCGGTTGTGTGGAAAAGTCTGGTTCAACCGGGTGGGCCGAATCGATAGCCGTTGCAGNGACGCATGGTTGACAGATTTTGTCGGTGCACGTCCTGGCAGCAGAGAGGTGGTTCATGCGANTGACGAGGTTGAGCGTACTGTTCATTCTGGTACCGCTGGCGCTAGAACCNTTGGTGGCCCAATCCCCAAACTCGGGGGGTACCAGGTTGGTACCCGGGNCACAATTCTCGCCGCGTTCCGCAACGAGACGGGGTTGCCCCTGCCGGAATCAAACCAGAATTCCCGTCCGTACCACCCTGGTACCGACACCAGTGGCCGTCTCTTGGACTGAAGCATGGCGGGTCGGCATGCATCGATTTCTGGGCCGCTTGATTGGGAATGTGGAAGAAGTTGACGCACGAAGTGTGGGGCACAGCGCGCGGCGTGTGGACTCACGCTTAACGCGACTGCGTAGTCAAGCGATCTTCAATCAAGACCGACCGCCAACGACTCAAGTGCCGGCGCGGCAGCAGTGGAATCGAGTTGTTGCCAGCGCCCCCCAATTGGGCCGAAACAATTCAAGCAGAGTGGGAACTGACCAAGGTACCGTACTGCGTTGGGTGCCCGTTTCTGAACGAGAGCGCGCGTCTGGTACACGGTTGCGCTAAGACGGCAACAGTAAGCTAGGCCAGTTCGTCGTCGATGGAGGTGTGATCCAGAACCGTTTAAGCGAGAAGTTTGTCGACGACGTGGCCTCCCTGATCTGTCAAGCGGACGTCGAGTCCTCGGAAGCGATGTGTAAATTTCAGGTGGTCAAAACCAAAGAGGTGCATAATAGTAGCGTGAAGATCGTTCACGTGCACCGCGTCGGTAACCGGTGCCCAGCCGATATCGTCTGTCGCACCAATGATCTGGCCACCCTTAATGCCCCCTCCGGCGAGCCACAAGCTGAAACCAAATGGATGATGGTCCCGACCGGTGTTCTGTTTTGCGCCGCCTCGATTTTCGGCCAATGGGGTACGCCCAAACTCGCCAGCGCAAACAACCAGAGTTTCGTCTAGCATGCCGCGTTGTTTGAGATCGTGCAGCAGAGCCGCGGCGGGTTGATCGAGCATGCCCGCATTGTAGGAAATCTCATCTGTCAAATTGCTGTGGTGATCCCAGGAGGCGTGCATAATAGTGACACATCGAGTGCCTTGTTCGACTAGGCGACGGGCCAACAGACAGTTGGTCACAAATTGTCGGTAGACATGCGGCCCTCCCCCGCGGAAATTGTGGTTCTTGGGTTCTGGGCGCGTGACACCGTAGGCATCCAGGGTTTCCTGGGACTCTCTGGAGAGATCGATCAATTGCGGTGCCGCGGCTTGCATACGAAACGCCAATTCGTAGGAGCTAATGCGGCTGGCAATTTCCGGGTCACGCAGCAATTGGAAGCGTTCTTGGTTGAGCGTTGTGATGCCTCCCAGCCCCAGTTCCTGCATTTTGCGCGAGACTCCCGGGGGGTTATTCAGATTCAAGACGGGCTCTCCCTCACTGCGGAAGACGACGCCTTCATAGCTGCTCGGGAGGAAGCCACTTGTCCAATTGGAAACACCGCCACTGCTACCGCGTCCTACCGGGAGGACGACATATCCAGGAAGGTTTCGTGAGTCGGAACCCAGGCCATAAGTTAACCAGGAACCGAGGCTCGGCCGGCCAAAACGAGGTACGCCCGTGGTCATCATGAGTTGGGCGGGGTGGTGATTGAAGGCGTCCGTGTGCATCGAACGAATCAGCGCGATATCGTCGACACAGGAGCCGAGTTGCGGCATCAGATCACACCAAGGCATCGCCGATTCCCCGCGCTGTGGGAACTTTCTGGGGCTGCCCATCAGGATGGCGCCGTCTTTCTTGATAAACGCAAATCGCACGGTGTCAGTCAGCGACTTAGGTAGTTGTTGTCCATGGCGTTGCTGCAATACAGGTTTTGGGTCGTAGAGGTCTACATGGCTGGGAGCGCCCGCCAGAAAAATCAGGATGCAGCGTTTCGCGCGAGGTGCGAAGTGCGGTGGCTTTATATTCAGACGACTAGTCTGCGTGGCGTCCGCCTCGGCGCAGAGCAGCCGATCGTCCGCCAGCATGGATGTCAAGGCAAGCCCACCCAAGCCGGCTGCTGAAGTTGTAAAGAACTCGCGCCGCGCATCTCGGGATACAGCAGTGAATGGCATATTCTTTGGTCTCCATCACCAGCCGGGTATGAAAATATGATGACCGTCGCTGGCGTCAGGTTTGGGCAACTATTCCTTGGTAATGAATTCATCGAGATTGAGTAATGTACGCGCCACGAGTACCCAACCTGCGAGTTCCTCCGTTGTCGTGTCCGACGGAACCGTAGTGGGGCCAAGCAGGGTTCGTGCGGCTGTCGGATTTTCCCGGCAGAGATCACGCTGCTGATTGAACAGGTTGGCAACGGCTGATTTCTCTACTGCTGTTGGGTAGCGACTAAGACAGAGTTGGAAACCATGATCGATGCGGTCGGAAAGTGGTGTCTCAGTAAGGTCGTGGGGAACTTCATCAACGATGCGTCGAGCGAGCCGCTGTGCGCACTCGAAGAAGACCGCGTCGTTCCACAGGGTTAACGCTTGCAATGGTGTGTTACTGTTTGAACGTCGCGCGGTACAACTGGTCGAGTCGGGAGCGTCAAACGTCATCAACATGGGAAAGGGCGATGTCCTTTGAAAAAAGGTGTACAGGCCCCGCCGGTAACGGTCCCCACCACCGCTCGTTTGCCATTTCGCGCTATTGGCATAAGTCAGTCCGGCGTGTCTGGAAGGTTGTGACGGTTTGACGCTGACACCACCAATGCGCGGATCGAGCAGCCCGCTGGCGGTGAGTGCCAGGTCCCGCACAATTTCGGCTTCCACGCGGCGCCGCGATTGACGAGCTAACAGGCGGTTTTCCGGATCTCTGTCCCACAAATCCTGACGGTTTGCCGCGGATTGGCGATAGGTGGCCGAAGTTACGATTAAACGATGGATGTGTTTGAGCCGCCACTGGCTGGATTGCAGTTCACTTGCCAGCCAGTCAAGTAGTTCGGGGTGCGATGGTTTTTCCCCTTGCAACCCGAAGTCGTCGGTGGTTTCTACCAGTCCACGTCCGAAATAGCGTTGCCAGATTCTATTCACGGTGACTCTCGCGGGTAGTGGGTTTGTCGGGGAGAACAGCCACCGCGCCAAGTCAAGGCGGTCAGGCTCGTCCGAGCGAGAAGTGAGCGATGGTAATATTTCTGGCGTGTTGATCGACACGGTGTCCCCGGGCGTCAGAAAATTCCCGCGCAAGTGGACTCGTACGACTCTCGGTTCGTTGCGTTCTCGTACACTTTGTGCCTTGGTGGCCGGGGCGGACGGTGCCTGTTTCGCATGCTCCTTTACTTTGTGTTGCAATGCGGCAAGTGTGGGGTCAATGGAGTGGTAGTATTTTGCGAGCAACTCGCGTTGTTGCGGACTTCGTTTTGTAGCTTTGGTTTTCAATGCGGCAACGATATCGCCGGTCAATCCTTCAAGTTGTACTGGACCTGGATGGTCAGTTACGGAGAGACGAAACCGACCAATGTTATGGGCAGAAGTCTGGTTATAAGACTGGTCGAGTGTGACTCGCAATCGGACCGAGTCTTTTGCTTTAATAGGTTCGGCAAAGCGAAACACCGCGATGTGTCGTTTTCCGATTTGTGGACTGACTGCCCAGCCGTCCTGGGCCTGATCGTTGATTGCCAGACTGACATTCCAGTCTTTTTGTGAATAATCCGCGTGAGCCTCGCTGAATTTGTGCACAGAGGATTCAGGCGACCTCTCTTGCGTCGGAGTTTCGACCCGGAATGTAGTGAGCACAAAATTTCCATTCTTTGCGCGTCCGGGGCCATTCTTGGGCAACGCCTTGTCGGGAAGCACCTCGAGGCGAATGGCGGTGACACGATTGAGCGTAGTGGTGGCTACGACCGTGTAAATATCGGAAACCTGGTTTTTCCCGGTTGCCAATACGCTACCGTCAGCTTGTTCCTGGAATTGCGCACCGTGTTTTGAATCGGTTGATACCAGTTTCAGAGGAGTCCAGGCGAAACCAGTTTGCAGCGCTTTCGATTCCCAAGCGAGTTGGGCCGCCGGCAGACCCTGTTGTTCATATGCGGTTACCGCAGCTGTCAGGGGACGGTGCGCCTGTTCAAATCGAGCCTTGTTCTTCGCGTGTCGGTCGGCCTCGACAGGCAGTGGTGCGGCGATGTCTTGTTCCTCGATCTGGTTGAGGAAACCGTATAGTGAATAGTACTCTTGCTGCGAAAGAGGATCGTATTTGTGCGAGTGACATTGCGCACATCCAACGGTCAACCCGAGCCAGATGGTGCCTAGAGTGTTCGTCCGGTCAACAGTCTTCTTGACACGGTCTTCTTCTCGGTCGGTACCACCTTCGGTATTGTGTAGCGTATTTCGGTGAAATCCGCTCGCGACCTGTGCGCCGGGTGTTGTAGGTATAAGCATGTCACCAGCAATTTGCTGGATACTAAAACGGTCAAATGGCATGTCCTGGTTCAAAGCGTTAACTACCCAGTGACGATAGCGCCAGGCATGGGGACGCGGCCGGTCTTTTTCATAACCGTCACTGTCGGCGTACCGTGCCAGGTCTAGCCAGTGACGTCCCCAACGCTCACCATAATGCGGTGAATCCAGCACACGAGAGACGAGGCGAAGATAGGAACCAGGGCGGTTGTCGTCGAGGAATTGCTGGAGTTGGGGCGGTGAGGGCAATAGACCTAGTAGGTCGAGATACAGACGTTTGATTAATAGTTCCTTGCGGGCTGGAACGGATGGCGTTACATGTTCCTTTTCCAGTCGGGACAGAATGAACATATCAATAGGATTCTGAATCCAATCAGTGGGATCTGTTTGCGGTAATGGAGGACGTCGCACCGGTTGAAAGGCCCAATGGGCGCGCGCGGCCTGTTGCGGGTCGATGGATCTTGGCCAGCTGGCCCCTTGGTCAATCCAGGCACGAAGTATCCCGACCTCTGTCCGCGTCAGGGGCTTGCCTTCTCCATCAGGAGGCATCAACCCAATGCGTTTGTCTAATCCGGCGACGAGCAGTACTAAGGTGCTCTGAGCACTTTTCCCAGGTACGATTGTCTTGCCACTGTCACCGCCGCGGAAGGCGGCTTGGCGTCGGTCGAGTCGTAAGCCACCGGATTGCTCGTCTGGGCCGTGACACGAATAGCAGTTCTTTTGCAGTAGCGGAAGAACGTCGCTGGCAAAGTTAACTTTGCGTTGCGCAGGGGGGGGTAGTTTCTTCTGGGCTGCGGTGAGTGGGTGTTGCGTCGCGAGCAGGGCCGCTAGGAAACAAACCACCGTAGTCAGCTGTGGGAGATGCATCATGTTCACTGGGGGTAACCGAGGCAGGATGATTGACGGTTGGCTGGAGCGCGAGGCGGCCATTAGTTCGAAGAACAGCTGGCGGCACACCTGCGCAGCTGAAGCAGCATTAGCTTGGTGGCTAGCATTCTAAATGATCGCCGCTGCTGCTGCCATGTATTGGCGAGTTCATCTCTGGCCCGAGCGCTCCTCGCAGTGCGGTGAAGGTTATGCAGTTGCCTGGAAACCATGTAGTGCCACACGTTTCGCGTCGGTGTGGATTGACACTGGAGTTCGGCTCATCTACGGAAGTTCGAAATCAAGCGATCACGTGGGTCTTCCATGCCTTGTGCTAATTTTGCGAGTGCCTCAGTCTCGATTTGCCGCACTCGCTCGCGGGTCAGTCCTAGCTCTTCGCCGATTTCCTTAAGCGTGTGAGTTTCCTGGTTCGCCAATCCGAAACGCATTTTCAACACGGTGGATTCGCGTTCATCCAGTTCCGCAAGTAATCCTAACGCTGTTTGCAGCGCATCGGTTTCCAGTAACTCTTCTTCCGGATTTCGTACGCGGTCATCCATGACGATTTCACCTAATGACCAGCCAGAATCAGTTTGGTCCGTTTGTGGTGGTGACGTGTAGACATGGATGGCTTTCTTGATGATTGGAAGTTTCTTCTTGGGGAGCCCAAGGATGCGGGCAATTTCTTCGGCAGTTGGTGTACGTCCCAACTCTTCTTTGAGGCGTGCGTTTGCTCGTCGCCATTTTGAGAGCAGTTCGACCATGTAGGCGGGGATGCGTATTGTTTTGGCGGAATTGATCAAAGCCCGTTTGATCGACTGTTTGATCCAGTAGCTGGCGTAGGTGCTGAATCGCGTACCGACTTCCGGGTCGAAGCCTTCTACAGCGCGCAGCAATCCGAGATTTCCCTCTTCAATCAAGTCTTGCAGGGTGAGCCCTTTGCTGGTGTAGCCACGGGCAATATTCACGACAAGACGTAGGTTAGCGCGGACCATGTGATCCCGCGCACGCGCATCGCCTTGAGCAATGTTTTTCGCCAATTCACGTTCATCTTGAGCGTTGAGTAACGGTGTTTCATTGATTTCACGAAGATAAATTTCCAGGGGTGTCTGTACGCCTCGATTTGTCTGTGACGCTAAATTCTCGGCGTCGTGTCGTGTGGTACGTCGTGGTGCCGTAGCGGTGCTGTCGATCATTAGGCTCTACCTCAGACATGGATTACTGCGCAAAGGAGCTTTCACATCATCGACGTAGGCCGCACGGATCTCTATCGACCATGCTGCTTTAACTGATGCGACAGATGTGCGCAGGCTGACAGAGCTAACGAAACTGCCGCACGGTCTGTGTGGAAGGGGCGAATCGAGTGCAGGGAACATGCGTTTTCGCGTGGGAACGCGGGTTGTACCCAGCTGCGCGGCCGCACGACCGGCGCAGGCAGAATAGCAGGCAACAAAGTACCAGCTGCACCGTTACTGCTACGCCGTCCAACCGTGGCTACTCGTGCACCCTGGCAGGGTTCGCAGCGACTTGAGCGATCGTCTTACGCTACTTATCCGCTTCTTCAGCAGAGTCCCCGGAATTTTCATCAAGTACATCGCCGAGCTCATCTGCCGGTTCTTCAGCAGCTGGTTCTTCAGTAGCTGGTTCTTCAGTAGCTGGTTCTTCAGCAGCTGGTTCCGCAGCAGCTGGTTCCGCAGGCTGGATCAACGGTCCCGACGAACCCAGTCCGCCTTTCAGCGGTACCTGGGAGGTATTGGGCACCACCGCCTCTGGTTCAGCGGACGCCTTTTCGGCAGCTTGCTCTTCTTCTTCCGACCATTCGACGCGTTTTCGCGACAGGCCGATCTTCCGATCTTCCGTATCAACTCGCAGTACCTTGACCTCGATGGCATCGCCGACGTTTACAACTTCTTCGGGGTTTTCCACCTTGAAGTCAGCCAGTTCGGAAATGTGTAGCAGTCCCTCGAGTCCATCTTCGAGCCCGACGAAAACACCAAAATTAGTGATCTTGGTTACAGCACCATTAACAATCTGCCCCGGCTGGTACTTGTTCGGGATGTCGTGCGACCAGGGGTCATCGTCTAATTGCTTCAGGCCCAATGCGATACGGCGTCGCTCTCTGTCGACGGATAACACCTTGCATTTGAGTTGCTGGTCCTTCTCCAGCATTTCATTGGGATGGCTGATTTTACGCGTCCAGGACATGTCTGAGACGTGCAATAGGCCATCAATACCCTCTTCCAATTCCACAAATGCGCCGTAGTTCGTGAGGTTTCTCACTTTTCCCTCGACGATGGCGTCGGCGGGATAACGTTCAGCCACTTTGTCCCAGGGATTTTCGGTAGTCTGTTTCATTCCGAGGGAGAGTTGTTGTCCTTCCTGGTCAACGGACAGGATGACGACATCAATTTCATCATCGATTTCTACAAGTTCACTGGGATGGTTGACTCGTCGCGTCCAGGACATCTCACTGATGTGTACGAGTCCTTCAATTCCAGGTTCCAGTTTGACGAATGCACCGTAACTCATCACGTTGACTACCACACCGCGCTGACGGGAGTCGACGGGATATTTTTCGGCAACATTTTCCCAAGGATTGGCTTGCTGTTGTTTGAGGCCAAGTGCGATCTTTTGTTTTTCTCGATCGACATTGAGGATCTTAACTTCGATTTCCTGGTCGATCGACACCATTTCAGATGGATGGCCGATTCGTTCCCAGCTCATGTCAGTGATGTGCAACAAGCCGTCGATGCCACCGAGATCGACGAATGCACCGAATTCAGCGATGTTTTTGACAATGCCCTTACGTCGTTGACCGGTTTCCAGTTCCGTGAGCAGCCGCTCACGGTCTTCTTCGCGTTGTTTTTCGATCAGGGAGCGTCGGCTGACGACAATGTTGCGTCGGGCTTCATCGATCTTCAATACTTCGCATTGCACATAACGGTCGATGTAATCACCGATGTCATGTGGTCGGCGGATATCGACTTGACTGGCGGGCAGGAAAACATTCACGCCGATGTCAACCAGCAATCCACCTTTGATCTTACGCTTGACCATCCCGGTGATGACCTGGCCTTCATTGACGGTGGACATGACCCGTTGCCATTCACGAATTTTGTCAGCCTTGCGTTTGCTGAGCGAAACCATGCCGTAGGGATCGTCCGCACGACCGAGTTCGTCTTCCATCTCCTCGATCAGGACTTGCACATTCTGCCCGACTTCAGGTGGATCTTCGTGGGGATCCCATTCGTTCAGCGGGATCGTTCCCTCACTCTTGAATCCGACGTCAACGAGAGCCGAATCGTCATCGATGCGAATGATTCGTCCGTCGATGATGCTGTTGAGTTCGAAGCTTCGTTCTGCTTCGACATGTTGCTCGATGGCCTCCTCGACACCAACAGTGGCTTCTTGAAAGGCGGCTTCGAGTTCTGCGTCGTTTTCCAGGCTGCGAATGAGGTTCCGATTGACCATAGGGTTGATATGCCTTGTCGAACAAGGCTCCAAGTCGACGACGATCACGAAGACCGAGGACGTCGCGACAAAAAAGAGGAACTGATGTCACGTCGAGCTGCCGCTCCAATAGCAGGCCAAAAAGACCCGGCGCGAACCGTGCAAACATAGCAAATGACCAGTTCCGCGACAAGTGACGCGGCCCCGTTCCGGTGTGGACTGGCCACAACGCTGTCATTGTGGCCACGCAAGTTATAGCAAGACGTCTTGGATCACCTGGCCGTGTACATCGGTCAAGCGGAAATCTCGCCCCGAGTAACGGTAGGTCAGGCGTTCGTGGTCCAATCCCATGAGGTGCAGGATGGTTGCGTGGAGATCGTGGACATGGACGCGATTTTCGACGGCAGTCAGTCCAAACACGTCCGTGGCGCCATAGCTGAAACCGGGTTTGACACCACCACCCGCCATCCAGACGGTGAAGCCGTAATGGTCGTGGTCGCGTCCTTTTTGGCCTTCGGAAGTCGGAGCCCGACCGAACTCTCCTCCCCACAGGACCAGCGTCTCGTCGAGCAAGCCGCGTTGCTTGAGATCCGTAAGCAGCGCGGCAATCCCTTGATCGCAGGCATCCGCCAGACGTTTGTGACCGCCGGCAATGTCGTTGTGGCCTGTGTCCCAGGCGATGTCGTATCCATCAATTGAGTGCGATAGCTGAACGGCACGAACTCCACGTTCGATCAGTCGCCGCGCAAGCAGACAGCCTTTGGCGTATTCACTGGTCCCATACATATCCAAAGTACTTCTTGTTTCTCGACTGAGGTCGAATGTATCGGGCACGGCGAACTGCATGCGGAACGCCATTTCCATTGCCTGGATGCTTGATTCCAGTGTTTGGTCCCGCTCTTGTCGTTGCAGATCAAGTTGATTCAGACGTGTCAGCAGGTCGGCTTGTTTTCGTTGGGCCGATCGCGACAAGTTTGGGTTTTGCAGATCTGACATGACGCGTTGGGGATGCATGCTCGCGATATTCACGTAGCAGCCGGCGTAGGCGCCTGGAAGGAAGCTGTTTCCCCAGTTGGCAAGTTTGCCTCGCGGTTGGGCACGTGGCGACATGGCAACGAATCCAGGCAGGTTTTGATTTTCGGTGCCCAGCCCGTAAACCAGCCACGAGCCCATGCTGGGGCGACTCGGCTGTAAATGTCCGAGGTTCATCATCAAGATGGCACCCGCATGCTCCGGAATGTCGGTGTGCATCGAGTGGATGAAACACAGCTCGTCGACACACTGACCCACTCGAGGAAATAAGTCGCTGACCCACTTCCCGCATTTTCCATAACGTTGAAATCCAAAAGGCGACGGGAAGAGACCACCTTTGGTATTACGCAGTGACTTTCGATTTACGAGCGTCGGCCTTTGACCGCCATAACGGTTAATTTCCGGCTTGTAATCGAAGGTGTCTACCTGAGACGGGCCACCCGGCATGAACAGCTGGATAATGCGTTTTGCTTTGGGCGCAAAATGCGGCAGCTTGGGAGAGAGCGGGGAAGCGGCTGAGGCCAATGCGGTAACCTGGTCCCGACTTGGTGAATCGGCGCCGTGCAGAACACCGGCTAGTCCGAGGCTGCCGAATCCAGCGCCCATTCGATGGAGCATGGCGCGGCGCGAAACGGGAAGTTGTGGGATTGATTGTGTCATGGTCGGTTTGATGTCGCTGAGTGGCGGGAATCGAAATGGCTGAGGCGCTGGCGTGAAGCCAGCGTTGGGCTCGGTTCTCGTTGCTTCTGGTGGGTTATCTCAGGATCGTTCGGACGGAAGATGCCGCAAACAATCAATCGATGACTTTGCCACCATACCGCTTATTTTAGCCTAACTCTTACTCGCGTGACAAATGCGGTTGTTCACGCCTGTGCCGAGTACTATCGATGGTTCCTTGTCTGTTACGAGCCCTCACTAGCAGGTGGAAACCATGGTGGCGATCAATCTTCCCAGCGGAGCAAAATCTTCCCGGATTGTCCCGACATCATAGTCTCAAAGGCGGTTTCGAATTCGCTGTAGTGGAAACGGTGGGTGATCACTGGCAGGATGTCGAGACCTGTTTGGATCATGGCCGTCATTTTGTACCAGGTTTCGTACATTTCTCGGCCGTAAATGCCCTTGATCGTCAACATGTTAAAGACGACTGCATTCCAATCGATGGCGATTTCTTTTTCTGGGATTCCCAGCATGGCAATTTTGCCGCCATGGCACATATTGGCCAGCATGTCTCGTAATGCGGTTGAATCACCGGACATTTCAAGACCGACGTCAAACCCTTCTTTCATACCCAGTTGTTGTTGTACGTTGTCAATCGAATCGGAACGGACGTCGACAGTTACAGTTGCTCCCATCTTCTTCGCGAGTTCCAGCCGATACGGGTTGATGTCGCTGATTACGACATAACGGGCACCGGCGTGTTTGGCGACCGCAGCAGCCATGATTCCGATTGGGCCAGCACCCGTGATCAGAACGTCTTCTCCGAGGACGGGAAAGGAGAGTGCGGTATGGACGGCATTACCAAAAGGATCGAAGAGTGCTGCGGTCTCGGCGTCGATGTCCGCGTGGTGGTGCCAGACATTGGTCATGGGTAGTGCCAGATATTCTGCGAAAGCCCCCGCGCGGTTGACGCCGACTCCTTTCGTGTCAGCGCAGAGATGGCGACGGCCGGCCAGGCAGTTTCGGCAGCGGCCGCACACGACGTGCCCTTCCCCACTAACGATTTCTCCAGCATGGAAATCAGAGACATTGGAACCCACGCTGACGATTTCGCCGACGAACTCGTGCCCCACAACCAGCGGGACCGGGATCGTGCTGCGCGCCCAGTCGTCCCACCGATGAATATGTACGTCGGTCCCGCAAATGCCTGTTTGCGAGACCTTGATCAGCACATCATTGATACCGATTTCCGGTTCCGGAACGTCTTCCAGCCAGAGGCCAGGTTTGGCGTGTCTTTTGACCAACGCTTTCATTCCAAATCCTTCGTGGTGCGTCGATTGAGAACGGTAAGAACTGTTCGCTCGTGTTTCCGGGTTGAACTGGGATGCTCCCGTTTCCACGTCTCGTCCCGATTGAGTTGGGCATTAGTGGGAAGCATGTATCTTCTCAGGAGCAAACGGCACGGCAGCGACCGGTTTGATGAATACGGACCGTTGCCTCCAGGTAACAAAGCCAGCGTCCGAGTAGAGTGTCCGAGCTGGATGATTTGCCGAGTCGACGGCCAGCACGAGTTGATCCCGTGTTGCCTGGAACGCAAACCACTGAGCGTATCGTACCAATAACCGGCCCCAGCCTTTGCCACGGGCTGTCGGTATGAGTCCGAGGTAGACCAATTCGATTTGCCGATTGCCGGGAAAATCTGCCAACAGTAGACAGCCGACATCCTGATCTCCACATTGCAAGAGCCACCAACCATCCGCGCGTGGAGTTCCTGTAGCGTGGTAACCTGCCAGTACATCTTCGATATCCCGCAACACGTTGAGTTGAGGGCAGTCCAGTGTGTCCGTGTACGTGGCGGAGAGCACTTCTTGCAAGCGATCCTGGTGAGCGGTTCGACAGTCCACAAAATCCAGGGGACTGTCATAGGAAGGCGTTGCGTTTGGCCAGTGGTGCGGTAGTGACACCAGGCAGTGCACGTCTGCCAGGTGCCGTAGACCCGCCTGGCGCAGACGCTGCGCCTCGACGCCAGTCGCCTGTGGTAACCAGGATTGAATCAGCTGGCATCCTTGTTCGGCAAGCTTCTTCTGCTGCGCCGCCAGTAATTGCGCCCCTGTCTCGGTTGGCGAGGGAACGCTGTGTGTTGGTAGCCAAAGAGGGCCCCCGATTCCCACGCGTCCCGGTTGCGGGTTGTACCACGTGGCGCCAACGATGTGTGCACCGTCCCAGGTGGCGATCAGCACGTTCGGGGCGGAATTCGGCGCAGCGGTAGGGTTGGCAATCTCGTTGAGAAACTGGCATGCGTGATTCTCATGACCGCCATCGTCTTCCGCGCGAAGGGCCGCTAATAAGCGTCCACGCCACGGTTCGTGTGCGGTTTGAATCTTCAACGATGAGTTGTTTGCGGCATACACAGTGGATTCCATTTGCGGGAATCGGTATGGAGGAGGAGCTGCGGATGAGATTCACGCAAGTCATCTATTCCAAATGTGTTAGTTTCTACCGTACAATTCGTCAATGGAAACTCGGTCGGTTGGCGAGCGACCAGGTCGTGGTAAAGCGTGCACGCGCAGGTCAAATTGAGATTTGCAGTACGAGGAGGTTGCCCCCATGCGATTCGCTTTGACATTACGGTCGGTAACTGTGTTGGCTGTCGTGGCGTGTTTTGCCGCTGGCCGGCCTGCCGTTTCTCAGTCATTTTTAGACAGGGTGGAACAGCGGACACGCGAGACGATTGTGACCCCCGCGGGCAAATCTCGTGGCTTTCTGGGGTTGCGCGCGGATGACTTTGGTCAGCAAGGGCGTGGCGTCCGAGTTACTTTAGTGCATCCAGGTGGCGCTGCCGACCGCGCTGGGGTGGAGGTCGCTGACCTTGTTTTGGCGGTAGGTCAGCGTGCTGTGGTCGATCTCGACAGCCTTTCGAGTTTGTTGGAATCCAAAACTTCTGGAGACCGTGTCAAGTTGCAAATCCAGCGTGGGAACCAGCGTTTGGAGGTTGAAGTGACATTGGCGTCCCGGCTCGGAGTCGGCGGTGCAGTGGATCAACGAATCGATGCGACGGAATCCGTTCCACCCCCGCCTCCGGCGGCCGCGAATGAACGGCCACGTGCCGCCTTGGGTGTCACGGTTGAGTCACTGAGCGAAAGTGGCAAGCAGAAACGTGGCGTACAGCGTGGGGTGCTGGTGACGGCGGTGCGTAAGGGGAGTGCCGCGGATCGGTGTGGCCTGAAAGTCGATGCGGTGATTCTTTCTGCGGATGGTGTGGATTTGCAGCGGGCCGCTGACTTGGAGCAGTTGGTACAGCAAAGCCGCCCTGGAGACTCGCTGCAATTGCTTTGGCGGATTGGCCAGGACTATCTACGCAGAGAGGTGACTCTGCTCTCGAGGCCAGTCGTGAGCCGTCCTCGATCGGGCGGCGGTGCGACTACCACGGATGGGCCAGCCGGCCAGGCAGAGGACTTGCCTCAACAACGGGGCGTGCTGCCAGCTGCGCGCCGCCCAGCCAGGGGGAATGAACGCCCTGCCGACCCTGAAAGCCTGCAGCTCCAGCTGCAGGCACTGATGATCGAGTTGCGCGCACTGCAACTTCGGTTGCAAGAAGTCGAAAGACAGCTTCAGGAAGTCGGTCCGAGAACTAGAGCACCTCGCCCGGCTCCAGAACGGTTGCCTTCGCCCGCTGATTCCTGATCACCAGCAGTTACTGGATGGGAGGTCAAGACGCGGGCTGGCTTTGTGGGCTCGGCGCAAGTTCCAAAATGGAATCGGCCGCCTCAGGAACTGGCCGGGTTGTCGCCCAATTTTGTATCTCCCCACGCAGCAGTGTTTCGAACGCGTCGAGTCGATCCGCTGCCTGGACTTGCCCGTTTCGCCGCAGCCGTGTTGCCAACGTGAGCAGGTTCTGGCAGATCTTCGCAAGCTGGTCGTGGGCCTGTTGGGTGACTGCACTGGCGAGGTTCCTGGGCGCCGCACTAGCTGGCGTCGCGGTGTTCGCTTCCTCCGCGACTTGTTTGAGTGCGTTGAGGAATGCCGCGTCACCTTCCTGGCCCGCTTGCCATGCACCGCCCAGTTGCCGCCGCAAATCCAGTAGTTCTTGCGCTACCTGCGGCTGCAATTCAGTTCGGTGCCGGGTAGGTTCGGGCTGCGGCGCCGGCTCCGCCGGCGCTGACTGCGCCTGGCCGGCCAACGCCGGTGGGGTGACTGGCAGGGTACTGTGCCAAGCACGCCCCGTACCGAGGATGAAGCAGACACTCACAACCATCCCGCATACAAAGCCACGCATTGTTGTTCTCCTGGTGACGGTGGGGATTATAGGGGCCTCTGGCGCTGGCCACCTAGAGCAATCTCGCTTACCCGGCGCGTGATACGAGGGAATCGTACTGGTTACGCTCCCGCCGCGAATTGCTGCTTGACATTGATGGTCCGCACAATGCCCACCGGTTGGGCTGCGGTTCGGTAGAATAAACTCTGAATCCGAGATGCCCATGTCGAGCGAGGTGGCGATTAACCCACCTGAGCGAGGACATAGGGGCCTTTAGGAATGACAGCCAAGGTTGCTTCGGGGCCGTATTCAAACAGAGAATCAGTCACGGCCTGTTCTACCGTAGGAGCGCTTTCCACAAACAGTCGGTTGATGGTCTCCGGTGTGAGTCCGTCGGTGACCACTTTGACTCGCGCTTTACGACGGACTTTGGCGAGTTCTTCAAGCTGCCATTGATCGAGTTTGAAATAGTCGCGTCCCAGGATGCGTTCGACAAAACTTTCCAGACTGTCGTGCTCGTCAAACAACTGTTCAAATTGCGGGCTTCCGATGCCTTCTGACATGCTCGCCGCCAGTACGATCGTTCCTCCCTCTTTGACGATCGGCAGGGCTCCTGTCAGGCCTTTGATAGCCTGATAGAAAGTGGTATCCAGGGGGTAGCCTGCAGCACTCGTGACAACCACGTCAACCGGAACATCAACCGTGTCGGTTACGACTTCACGAACAAAGTCAACGCCGGATAGAAAAGCGGCTTCCATGTCGCCAGCGACAAACTTGAGTGGCCGCCGCTGGTCGTCCATAACAACGTTCACGATGAAATCGCATCCCGCGCGACGCGCGATCCAGGTGTTTTCTTCGTGGACCGGATTTCCATCCAGGATGCCACAGTCTGCTTTCGGATGTTCGAGGAAATCGGGGCCGTGCCAAACTTTCACGGTTTCCAGCGCAGCGATACCAGGGCAGATCAGTTTGCGGCCGCCTGAGAACCCAGCCATCAAGTGAGGTTCAATCAACCCGACAGTGATTTTCAGCTCGGCTTGCAAATAACGTGAGTCAATCCAGATCGGTACTCCGCGCGGGCTGTCACCGAGATAGGTATGCTCTTCGAGAACCTGGCCATGGTGGTCTTCGATTCGATACTGCTGAGCGATTTCTGGTCCAACCATCTCGACAATTTCATCTGCTTTGCTGGGGCGATGCAGACCGGTTGCGACCAGAATCAAAACACGTTCTGCTGGAATTCCACTGCGGTGCAGGGCTGTCAGCAATTCCGTGAGTATCAAGCGGTTGGGGACAGGTCTCGTGATATCACAGATAACGATGCACGCATCGTGCCGGCCCTCCGCCAGAGCTTCCAGTGGGGACGAGTCAATTGGTTGCTGCAGGCTAACACGTAAAGCACCTGCAGGATCGTCCAGGGGCTCTGCGTCCTTGTACGCCAGAGTGCGCACGATACGTTCGGCGGGAAGGTCGACATTCAGGCCATCACGACCGTATTCAAGATGGACTTGCATGCCCAGGCTCGCTTTCTTCGTGGTGCCCCGACGACGTGATTGCCTCGAAAGGTCTGTCGACGGCCACCGGAGTCGCGGGGCAGAAGTGGCACTCCACCTCACGCCATACAGGGATTGACGGGGGAAAACGCCCAGGGGCATCTACCCAAGGTTCCAGGAGGAGCGCGAGCCAGTTTCTGGCGGTCCGATCAGGACTTGTCTTCGCCGGCTACAGGTGTATCTTCGCCTTCCTCGGTCTCAGCCACTTTTTCTTTCTTCTTTTTCTTCAACACGAGTTTTTGGACTCGCACCTTGGGGAGGCCGAAGACGCTTTGGCCCTCGTTCCAGCGATCTGATTCTTTCAGTTTTTCAAGACGCTCTACGCGTTTCAGTACGCTTCGTTGGCGAGCCAATCCGGCACGGACCTTAAGACTTTTGTCGAGCGTCATGGTTTGCGACCTTCCAGGTTGAACTGTTGAGCTGCCCAGTATAGCGCCGTAACGTCGTAGCTTCAACCGCGGAAATCATTTGTCGAACGATTTGAGCGGGCGGAGTTCTCGCAGTATGGCATCGAATTCGACAGGGCGGTTATCCCGGTTCGGTGCCATGCACCGTGTTATCACACGTGCCAGTTTGGGATTCATGTTTGGCCGCAGACTAAAGATATCGGTTGGTTCGACCGTGTCGTGTGACATAGCGGCCAGCCCCGAAGTTTCTCCGCCGGGCCATGGGAGCTCACCGGTACAGAGGTGAAACGCGGTGACTCCAAACGAGAAAATGTCGAGCCGTTTGTCTGTGTCACGTCTCCGGACTACTTCCGGGGCCATATAAAGGGGCGTTCCGGTGCGATTTCCGGGACGCATGAACTCGGTGGTAGCGGGCAGTGTCAGTCCGAAATCAATCAGAGTGAGTGTTTTGCCGTCTTCAGCGCAGATGAAATTACGTGGGCAAACATCTCTGTGAATGTAACCCGCCTTGTGGACGACGTTCAGTGCTTCCGCCATCTGGCGGACGAGCTCGAGTTCGTTGCCCGCCAGATTCGGGTCATGATTGTTCAGCATCATGTGCATACCAAATCCGCGGACATATTGCATTACGATGAAGGGAACGTCGTCAGAGGTGCGTCCGTATTCGTAGGTTTGCACAATCCGAGGGTGGTCAAACGTCTGGGCGATCTGCCCCTCGGGTGGTTTGTTGAGTCCTTTAAAGCGACTCTCAAAGAACTCCACTTTTTCGCGGATGCCGACTTTCAGGCCGACGATGCGATCACTTTCCCGATCGCGGGCCATATAGAAGTTCGACATCGTCCCCGAGACGGCTTCTTTGAGGAGTTCGAAACGCTGTTGGATGACCAGTTTTCGGTTGCTCTGGAAAACGGTCTGGAGCTTTTGGAAGACGCCCATACGAAAGATTGCGTTGGAGGAAAGTAACAGGTATCCCACGGTAGCGGGCATCACATTGACCCGTGCCGTCTGGACATTATAGCGAATTGGAGGCTTTGTCGGAAAACCATCGGGACTGGGGAAATCGTGATTTTGTTTCAGGTGCAAACATTGCCAGGACTGGCAATGAACAACCGCATCGATGACGCAGTCCACTATTTGCCACAGTAGTCGATTAGTTGGGCAATTTCACTTTTCAGTCTCTGACGCGTAACGATTCGATCGACGAAACCATGTTCCAGCAGGAATTCACTGGTTTGAAACCCCTTGGGTAGTTCAATATGGATTGTATTCTTGATTGTGCGTGGACCGGCGAACCCGATAAGGGCTTTGGGTTCTGCCAAAACGAGATCGCCGAGCGACGCAAAACTGGCTGCGACACCACCCATCGTGGGGTTCGTCAGTACGGAGATGAAGAGGCCGCCCTGCTGATCATATTGCGCCAGTGCTGCGGAGACCTTTGCCATCTGCATGAGTGAGAGGATGCCCTCGTGCATGCGGGCACCACCTCCGCTGCCACTAATGATGATCAACGGCAATTGCTCTCGCGCCGCGCGTTCAACAAGCCGGGTCAGCCGTTCGCCGACCACCGACCCCATACTGCCCATGATAAAGGCTGAGTCTGTGACCCCGAACGCGACGCGGCGAGCCCGAATCATACCCGCACCAGTGACTGCCGCGTCAGAAAGACCGGTACGCAGTTGCTCCGCCTGCAACCGTTCGCTGTAGCGTTTCTTACGGTCCTTGAATTCAAGCGGGTCGGTCGGGACTAAGGACTGGTCCCATTCTTCAAATGTACCTTCATCGAGAACCTGACGAATCCGCTCTTGCGCGGAGACATAGAAGTGGTGCTCGCATTCCGGACAGACATTCAGTCGTCGCTCCGCTTCCTTACGGAAAATCACGTTTTGGCAACCGGGGCAACGTTGCCAGAGACCTTCAGGGACACCACGCTTCTGCCGCTTCATGGGATGATCGTCACGGCCGCGGCCGCGTGGGCTCCTCGAGGTGGACGTACGTGATTCCTGAGTCCTATGCTCATCAGTGTGATCATCATTGCATCTGACAATGAGTTCTGGCGAGGCAAGACGTCCAGCGTGGTTGAGTTGGCGTGAGTTGTCAACCGCACTGAGCTGGGACGGCTGATCCTGAGTTCACGAGGAGCTCGCCCGGGCTTCAAATTGCCGTATTGCGGTGTCGTATTCAGGTTCTCCAAAAATAGCTGATCCCACGACGAATAGCTGACCACCCGCTGCGCCACAGCTAGCAATGTTCTCCTGCTTGATGCCTCCATCGACGCCCAACAATAACGACTCAGGGCCGACTTGTCGAAGTTGCTGCAGTTTACTCAGCGCGATTTCCTGGAATGTTTGTCCGCCGAATCCGGGCCGAACACTCATAACCAGGACCAGGTCACATGAATTAAGCCAGGGTTCTATGCTCGATACCGGTGTTTCGGGATTGATGGCCAGGCCAGCGGCCATACCAAGTCGATGAATTTTCTGTAGAACTTCCTCGGGGTGCGGCACTGCTTCGATGTGAAAGGTGACGAGGTCTGCGCCAGCTGCGTAGAACGCGTCAAGATAGCGTTCTGGGTCGGAAATCATCAAATGCACGTCGAGCGGCAGAGCGGTGAGGTCGCGCAAACTCGCCACCAGTGGCATGCCATAGGTCAGATTCGGCACGAAATGGCCATCCATCACATCGAGATGTAGCGCGGGGACGCCGGCTGCTTCCAGTCGGCGCACTTCTGCGGCGAGATTCCCGAAATCACATTGGAGTAACGACGGCAGGATCGCCGGTATGGCATCTCGCAGTTGCGCGAGAACATCTGAACGCGATAAGCGTGGCTGACCCAATTGATGTCCACCATGAACAAGCTGCAACGGCACCCTAGCAAGCCAACCGTCTGTGTTTCGCGTGGTCGTCGGGACACGCTCCTGAGGCCGGTTGGCGTGGCTGCCCAACCAGCGGTTTGTACCGGGCCAGAGTGAGGTGTCCATTGTGGCTGGGTGTTCATTGTAACAAGGTACCGTGAGAGCGTCAGCGCGTGAAAATAGCGAGGTTTTGCCACGTCAGCCCGAGGGAATAGGAAACAGGCGTTGTCGGGCCTCGGTGTCGAGCGCGGAGGCATATTCACTTATTTCAAACACTTCGACCCACCGCATGGCGGCGCCTCGCGCTGGTCCGTACTGATCGACAAGCGCATTCCGAAAGTGGTCGGATCTGGGCTCGATATGTGACGTGAACCAGTCCGTAAGCCATGCTATTTTTTCTTCTTCGTTGTCGGGGACCTGGACGCGACGGCCCATGTTGTAGGGTAAGAACTCGAACACTTGCGATTGGTGGCAAGCCAGCATTTCTATGATCTTCGGCAAGAGTGGTTCGATATCCAGAATGACGTCAGGTTGTAGGGGGTAAGGACGTGTGAACAGGTCCGCCATGTAGGCTACCACCGGGTCTGTTGAGAGATGTGCGACTTCAGGGACAACGAGTGGCACCGTGACGAGATAGGACGCATCTTGTACCGCTTGCCCGACAGCGCGATGATCGGGGTGGTAATCGCAGACCCGGTGGGTCAGTACCAGGTCCGGTTGATAGGTGCGAATTTCCTGAATGATACGGTCGCGTAATTCGAGTGAATTCACGAGGTGTCCGTCGGGAAAGTCCCAGGTGACATACGGCGCACCAATAATCTCGCCGGATGCGGCGGCCTCATCGCGTCGAGTCTTGACCAGCGTAGTACGTGACCTTTGATGATGGCCGGCACCACCATCGGTGACAGATATCAACTTGACCGGATAGCCGAGGGAGCGATAGAGGGTGGCCAGCCCGCCAGCATGAAACTCGGCGTCGTCGGGATGCGCTCCCAGAATCAAGAGACGTGGGTCGGCAAGCGTCATGCGATACAATTCCCTGTGAGACGTAGCTTTGTGTCTGATCAAGATATGCCGGGAACGGGTAGGCTGGCCAGGGTGGTGCTATTCGTGGCCCTTGAGCAACAGGATAGGTCCGATCCGGCCGCGAGCCATAAAATGAGGGACTCTCCCTGTTTCAAGCAGCGGGCCGCAGCAACGCCAAGGCCGCAATTGCGATGGCCAATGCCGCGTAACTGTGGAATCGGAGCCGTTCCTTGAGGAACCAGACGGCCGCCAGCGTGGTCAATAACAGGCTGCCGGCGCTGGTCACAGGGAAGACCACGTAGCCGGGCAGCGATTCCAATGATTTCAGAATAAACAAGGTTTGCAGCAGATTGGTGCAACCCAATCCCGCGCCGAGTAGCCATTCCTTTCCAGTAGGTAGCTCCCTTCTCCAGAGTAACAGGCCGAGTGCGGAAATCCCCGCAGCCATGAAGGCGCAGACCAGGAATACAGTTTGCTCTGCGGGTTGACAAAGATATTTGAACATCGCCTGGATTACACGCGAACTGCCGGCGATCAGGAAAAATACGGCGACGATCAAGTAACCGGCAGCTGGGCGTTTCGCATCGCGCAGCGGTGAACTGCCTTTGCCCAGCACAATCAGCGCGGCACAGGCCAGGAGGATGCCGGTCAGGTGGGCCGTTCCGGGGCGTTCTCCGAATACACCGATCCCTATGACAATCGGTAGCAGGATGGAGAGCCTGGCGACGACCGCGATGTTTGCCACGCCTTGCCAGGCAATGGCGGCGATCAAGAAAAAGTAGGCTACGAAATAGCAGAGTCCATTAGCGGTGCCGGCTGCGATCGCTGGGAACGTAATGGATGGCTGTGGAGTAACTGCGCAGGTAGCGATTGCGATTACCGCAGCTGCGATGTAATTCACGGCGCCGATCACCAGCACGTTGTCACCGCGCTGTTGTACCCAGCGAACCCAGAGGATGAATAGTGAACTGAAGAGCGTGTGCAGCAACAGGTAGGTCATGAAAGCGGGGCGCAGCACGGGCGCTGATACACAGGAATGCCGAGAGGCCGCGGGAGTTCAGTTGGATCTCATGTCGAGATACTTGCTCAGGGGAGGCCGCTGGAAAGGGGGAATTAGTAGTTGGGGGTCGGCGGGCGGAAGTCTTCAAAATTGATCGAGCGAAACCAGCGAATCGTCGCTTTCAGGCCTTCCCTTAACTGGATAGACGGTTGCCAGTCCAGGTGCTGACGGGCCAGGGTAATATCGGGCTGGCGTTTTTGGGGATCGTCGGGTGGTAATGGGCGGTACGTGATTTGCGAGTCCGATTCGGTCAGATCGAGGATTTCCTGCGCGAGCTGCAGCATCGAAAATTCACCGGGGTTGCCGAGGTTGATCGGACCGATCAACTCATCTGGGGCGGCCATCATGCGGATGATGCCTTCGACGAGGTCATCCCGGTAGCAGAAGGAGCGTGTCTGTGAACCGTCACCAAAGAGTGTCAGATCCTCACCGCGCAAAGCCTGACGGATGAAGTTGGAAACAACCCTTCCATCGAATGGATGCATGCGGGGACCATAGGTATTGAAGATCCTTACAATCCGGACATTTGTCCGGTGCATGCGATGATAGTCCGCGAACAGTGTTTCTGCGGCCCGTTTGCCCTCGTCGTAACAGGCCCGTGGTCCGATTGGGTTGACGTTTCCCGTGTAGGACTCTGGTTGCGGATGCACCGCTGGATTACCGTAGACTTCGCTGGTGGATGCCTGGAGAACTTTGGCGCCGCAGCGTTTGGCCATCCCGAGGACGTTGATGGCGCCGCTGAGTGAAGTCTTGATCGTCTTGATTGGATTGTATTGATAATGTCCAGGCGCCGCCGGACAGGCGAGGTTGTAGATCTGGTCAACTTCCAGCCAGATTGGCACCGTGACGTCGTGGCGAATCAACTCGAAGTTGGGGCGTTCGAGCAAGTGGCTGACATTTGCTTTTTGACTGGTAAAGAAATTGTCCAGGCAAATGACGTCGTGACGCGCGTCAACCAATCGTTCACAGAGGTGGGACCCAAGAAATCCTGCCCCACCGGTTACCAGAATTCGCTGTGATTGTGTGGGCAAGCCAAAAACTCTCGGATGGAGTTGCGGGGTTGTGAAAGAACAAGTCTCTCGATCGTGACCGGTGGACCCTTCATTTTCTACTATACTCAAGGCCCGACGGGATGTGGACTCAGGAAACGAATTGACCTGTCAGTCGGCGGAAAGCCAGCGGCACGCCTCCTTGGAGCTCCTCCGCAATACTTCTGCGTAACAGCTCAGTTTCGTGCGGTGCCGCGGAGTGATGCGCAGGTAGGCCACCTCTCAGCGTTTGCCGACCACCAACGCGACCAGATCGCTTTTGGAACGGGTATTCGCTCGAAACAGCAGTAGACCACGGGAAAGTGCCGGCACAGTCCGCGTGGTTCCGCGGCTCACCGACGCTTGTGCCAGTTTCCGGAATTCGCTGCTGTCCGCGGCAGCCAGAGTGAGTTGGCCCGTTGTATTCAACGCCAGCAGTCTGTCTTCCGATAGCAGTACGTTGGCGACGCCGAAGCCGGGAACCTTCCAGCGAACGCGACCGTTTTGAGCCTCAATGCAACGTAATTCACCGTTGTTGAAATCTTCGCGCCCGTGTGTTCCATAGAGAAATTGACGGTGAAAGACGCACGTTGAATATTGGCTCGACATGGAGGTGTCGTTACTCCAAACTTCAGTCGCCTTACCGTTCGCAATACGCGTCAAGCGAGCGCCGACGCCGTATGCCGCGCTAACGAAAAGCTGGCCGTTAAATATGAGTGGAGTTGCTGCGTTGACCGTAGGGCCACGTCGACCGAACGGGAATTGAAAGGCAGTCTTTCCATTCGCCGCCGCCACGCAAATCGTATTCAGACGTGTGACAAACACGACGTGGGTTTTTCCCCCGACTTGAACAACCGTGGGTGATGAGTAACTGGCGCGTTCATCCGTAACTTTCCAGATAGTCTTGCCGCTTTCCAGCGCGAGCGCAACGAGTCCGGCGCCATTTCGCCCACCGACATTCACCAGCAACTTGTTGTCGGCGACAATGGGACTGCTCCCTGCCCCAAAATAGCCTTCATCGCCCCGATAGTCTCCATAAAGATCGCGTGACCAGACGGGCTTTCCCGTGTCGAGTGTGACACAATGCATGACGCCCGCAGCACCAAACGCGTAGATCCGGTTGGCGTGTATTAAGGGGGTGCAACGCGGCCCGGTGTCAGGATTCACGCCACCCGCATATCGCGCCGGAAAATTAGCTTGCCAGAGTGTTTTGCCAGTGTCGCGATGACAGCACAGGAGCTGTTCCTGGTCACCAATGCGATGAAACGCGATGACCCGGTTGCCTGAAATGACCGGGCCAGCGTAGCCTTGGCCGAGCGTTACTGACCACAGTTTTTGAGGGCCCGCGGCCGGCCAGGATTCCAGTAAGGTCTCACCTCTCGCCGCGCCATTTCGAGCGGGGCCGAGGAGTTGTGGCCAGTCACCGCCGGTCGCGGTAGGCAGGGCTGTTGTCAGCTTCGCAGAAGCGATGAGCAGCAAGGCCAAGAAGCGGGCGGTCGTTCCTCGGTGAGCACAGGTCATGCGGATCCCTTCCAATGCGGTGGCTAAGTTCAGCGGCGCATTCTACCCACCTGTTCGCGAGCCGACCACATCCAGTCAGCTTGCGTGGCCGTCATATTCGGGCCAGGATACACGGCCAAAGCTACGAACTGTGTGGCAGCGGGGCCCCGTTTCTGAACGTGAAATTGGGCAATTGGTGTTGCCAGGAGCTTTTGGTTAGACGTCTGCCAGGCGGGTAAGTGCCCGCCGCAGCGCGTCGCTAGGAAGTGCGGGGAGCGGTGGTCGTTGAGAGACCCCAGGACGGGCAAATTGGCGTTCACATTGATTTCCCGGGGGGCACCGCGGTTTGTCGCCTCCGGAATTTAGCAGCGGCGGATTTCACAGGAGAAGCATTCCGGTGTCGAGGTGGTTTCGAGTTTGGCAAAAGAAACGCGGGCGCCGTCGGACTGGCTCCAGTTTGGCTGGTAGCGTTGGCGAAGCGTCGTTTTTTGGACTGCTGTTGTTGCTGGGTGGGATCGTTCAAGTTTATGCTTTCATACGGTATACCCAGGCGCCCTCAGCAGTGCTGCTTGAGCCACCAGTTGGATTTCAATTCTGGTTAATGGTCTTGATTTCGACTTCGTTTCTGCTGATTGGCGGAGGTGGGCTGGTGCTCACCGCTTTGCAGACGGGGACGTCGACCGAGCGCCGTGCAGCACTGGTCAAACGTGCTGCCGACATTGACCTGATCAATGACGAGCTGCCCTCGCCCAGCGAACATCCGGGGGTTCCAGGCCACAAGTCGCTCAACGACAGTCCCGGTGTTGAGTTGCAATATCGATTGCCGGTTATTCAGACTCAGACGCTCGCCTTTCTGGCGACGGCGTTTTTCTGTCTGGTCTGTAACAGTATCGTAATTGGGTTATTGGTGCTGCTGGTGCGCGAGTGGGTAATTGGTAATCTGCAGATTGCCCTGATCGCGTTGACCGTGTTCTTCGGCGCCATGGCTGGCTGGTCGAGCCCGTCTTTTGTTCGCCAGCTGCGCATGCGTGCTGGGATTGGTGCTACGACGCTGGAGATTTCCGATCATCCTTTGCACCCAGGTAACGCCTATGAGGTCTACCTATCGCAGTGCGGTCGGTTGCATCTGCGGTCATTGGAAGTGCTTTTGGTCTGTGAAGAAGAAGTGACTTATCGACAGGGTACGGATGTCCGCACAGAGCGTCACGTTGTTGTGGAAGAGTTGATTTACCGAGGGCAGGATTGTCAGATTCGGCGCGACCAACCGTATGAAGCGCGTTGTCCGTTGCGGATTTCAGAGAACATAATGCACTCGTTCCAAGGTCAGCACAACGTCATACAATGGAAGCTAATGGTGCGCGGCCAGGGTACGGGTTGGCAGTCGTTTGAGCGAGGTTTCCCGGTGGTGATTGCACCTGGAGTGAGTGAGTGAACGGTATGCTAGACCCGCTGATTAGTATTCGCCTCAAAGGGCAGGGCCGTATTTTTTGGCCCGGCCAGGAGCTTGATTGTGAATACCAAGTGGATGCGGTTGAACAGGTGGATTTACGTGCCGTTGAAGCTTCGGTGATCTGGTACACCGAAGGAAAGGGTGACGAAGATCTCGGTATCCATTATTTCGAGCGTCGTGTTGCCGCAGACCACAGCACAGGTGATTTGCGGCCCATGCGTCATTTTCGTACCACATTACCGAGAACGCCTCTAAGCTATTCCGGAATTCTCGTGAAAATCCGTTGGTGTGTGCGTGTGCGCATTTTTCTGGGGCGGGGGAGAAGCGCGTTTTTTGAGGTGCCGTTTCAACTGGGGGATGCTCCCGAGATCCACGACACCGAGGTGAGCGAGTGACAGTATTTCAGTGTGCTTGTCAGTTGTGTTCGCCGTCACTGGAGATGGGGGGGCGATTGAACGTGGCGGCAATAGGTGCGCGTACCGGATTGCGCTGGCCCGACAGTAATCCATTTTCCGTGCGTTGGATCGACCCCAGTCACATCTATTTTGAGCCGCCGCCAGGGATCTGTTTGAACCAGTTGATGCGACAGTTGGAAACCAAGCGAGGCTGGGGACAGATCGTTGGACCGCATGGATCCGGTAAAACAACACTCGTCAATCAATTGGAATTGCGGTTGCGGCAAAGTTCGCTGCCGGTTGTGAAAGTGGTGTTGCACAGAAAAGTCTGGCGTCAGGGTTTTCCGCAGGCTCTGTCAGCAACACGTCGCGGCGGGACCCGTCTAATCGTCGACGGATTTGAGCAATTACCTTGGGTCTTGCAATGTGTGTTGCGCTGGTTCTGTGCCTGGCGTGATTGCGGCTTGCTTGTGACCAGCCACCGGGATGTACGTTTGCCATGGCTTGTTCAGACCACTTCTTCGCTGGCCTGGGTTCAACAAATCGTGTCACGGTTACTGCAGTCCTGTCCCAGAGACGTCATTCGAGAAGACGATGTACGAGTTTGCTACGACCGTCAGGACGGCAATGTGCGCGAGACGTTGTTTGCGCTGTATGACTTGTTTGAGTACCGCCGGCGGAGGGGGCAGGTAAAGCAGGTTCAGTCCCGGTTGGCACTTGCGCCAAGCCAATAGACGCCGCGAGATGGGACCTGAGGATTTCCGTTGCGTGGCCGACGGTGTGTTATGGAAGGCCAGGCATTCGCGGCTTTGCGGATGTGGTCGATTTGGTCCCCTACGTTTCACCCAATCGGTGCGATCCGCGGCATTTCTGGTGATCCACGGGGCAGGGGCCTGCAGAGACTTTTGTTTTCCGAGGGTTTGAACTAGGCTCCAATAGGTGGTGGTGTATCGACGTAAACCCCTAATCTATTTGTGGTTGGGCACTCGCATGCGAAGAAAACAGTTGCTTGGTCTCGCCTTGCTGTTGGGCAGTCTACCTACGGGCCGTGCGGAAGCTTGCCGGCTTTGGGAGTGGTTGACAGGGCAGCCCGCTGAATCCTCATCGGTGTCGCGTTTGCTCCCCCGGGGAAATGGTAACGTCTATTCCGTGGCACGGCCGTTTAACCTGCAGCGGGTAGTAGTCGGCTACGTCCCACGTACCAGGTACCAGACGCAATGGATTCCCGCTCCGGTAACTTATTACCGGCCAGTTACCGCCATGGACCCGGCCACTTCGGCCATGAAGACCACGCTTCAGCCTTGCACTGGTTACCAATGGCAGCAGCGCCGTGTGCCAGTGACCAGTTATCGGCCCATCTATTCGACGGTGTCGGTCCCGAATCGCGCTCCCACGGTACCGGTCGCTGCCCAACCGGGAACTCCATTGCTGGGTGCGGTGCCGGCGCTGACAATGGCGCCTGGGATGCAACAGCCAACACCCACGCTGACTGCTCCAGCTGTGACCGCTCCTGCCGTGACAGTGCCCTCGCCGCAACCGAGTACCGCCAATCGTGCACCCACATTGGGTCCCGGTGTACAACAACAGCAGCAGGTCAATCCTCTGCTCCCGCAACAGGGAAATGGCGTATTGCCGCAGCTTCCACCTGTATCTCCTATGCGACTTGATCGAAAGCGATCTATCGACTTACAGCCGATTCCGGATCCAGCTCGCCGCACCGTTCCCCACGTGACGCGTCGTCAGCCCGTCTCTCCACTGAATCCCCGTTATACCGCCTTGTTGGGGCCGCCGGCTGCGCGCTCAGCGCCCATCGCCTGGGATCAACCAGCGGTGGCGAAAGCCAGCTTTCTGGTACCGATTGCAGTTGTCGCACCGGTTTCTGTGGCGCCGGTATCTGAGGATACCGGGTGGCGCAGCGTGCCGGTACAAGACTGGAGATAAGCGAACTCGCTGCTGGTTGGGACTGCAAATTGCGGATCGCATCGGCGGAGCTGGGCGGTTAACGCTGATAAATCGGTAGGTAGCCTTGATCCAGCTGCATCATGATCAAGTTACAGGCGGTGACGTAGATAGGTCCGATGTTGCCAGACCAGCTACCATTGCCGTTCTGTTCGCGAACGATTTTCTTGAACAAGTTGTCTCGAAACGGAATCCATTCGGCACCACCTTGGCGATACACCACCTGTGAGTAGTAGAGGTACGTGTAGTGCCAGTGCCCGAAAGACCTCGAAGAACCGGATTTGATATTGTGTAGCGTCTTCTTGCAATAAGAATACATCTGCTTTTGCTGCGGACTGTCGTAGTCGCCCGCGTTGTAAAGCGATGCGAGTGCCGCGGCGGTGATTGCCGGTCGTGAACTTCCGCGATTGCGAGAACTGTAAGAAATTCCGCCATCTTTGTTCTTGCAGCCGTAGATGTATTTCTTGGCTTGTTCGATGGCTTCTGTCGGTACGGCGATTCCTGCATTGCGACAGCCTCTGAGGCCTTGCACTTGCGTGATCGTTGTAGAGCCTTCGTCAAAGTTGTTGCCGTCTTTTGCGCTGACGTAGCCCCAACCTCCGGACTTGGTTTGTGCGCGCACACTGAATTCCACGGCGCGCGTAAGTACATCGATTAGTTCACTGCGGCGGTCCCGGTCCTCTTCTTCGCCGAGGACTTGCGACAAGAAGAGCATCGAAAACCCGTGGCCATAGGTGTAGCGGTTATCCGTCAAAGGGTCGCCGATTAGGCCGTTGGGTCGCGCCTTCTTTTGCACCAGGAAGTCAACGGCGCGGCGAATGTTTCGGGCGTATGGACCTTGTGTTGTTGTCGCGCCCGCACAGATGAGGGAGGTCGCGGCAAGCGCGGTCATCGCGGTCGGATAGGGACCGGGGTTGCCAGAAGTCCAATGTCCGAGATTCGACTGTGTCTTGGCGACCCAGTTGAGTCCCTTGCCGAGTGCTTTGTTCCAGACTGGATCACGTTTTGCAGCAGCGAGATTTGAAAGCCACGGCAGGCTTGTTCCCAGGCCGGCCGCAGTGGCCAGAGCGGTTCGGCGTGAAAAGCGACTGCCTAGTGTTTGTTGGAGAGAGGCGTTCGCCCCGCCGTTATTGATGGTAGTGGGGACGCCTGCGCGCGGTGTATGTTGAATAGGCACCGTGGTACTGCCTGCAAACAACGGACTGAAATCGAAGAGTAGTCGCGTGTGGGAAGACTACAATTTGGGTAGTGGCTTGGGATTTTTCACTTGAATGTAAGGCGGATTGTAATCAGGCACCAGATCAACTCCAAAACCTCTGGTTAGTTCTTCCCGGGCTCGTTCCGCCCAGGGGGTACCGGGGTGATCCGCGACGATCTGGTTGAACAGCTCAGTAGAACGCTTGATATAGGGTTTGCTGGTCTCTGTACGCACATTGTTGTTGGTGGTGATATCCCAGTCGACGAGTCGCAGGTTGGGTGGTCGAGTTAGCGAGGCGGTTTTGGGTTTCTTGATGAATTCTTCAAGCGCGACGCCATACTCGTACATGCGCGCCTGGTATGCGACAACCTGCGCCAGAATCAAGTCGTAGTTCGCCTGCCAACGGGGCTCTGGTTCTTGTTCACGCAGTAGTTTTCCGGACTCGAGCATTTTTTGAACGGTGCCTAGGTAGTTGATGTACGTTGCCGCTTTGGTTTGCGCGGCCCGCGCGGCTGGCAGGAATTGAGCGGCCGTGAGAGGGAAGTCGACGGGCATATTGACCTGACGAGCTTGCGTTGGATCGAGGTCATTGACAACTTTCCAGATCAATGATCGCAGGGGATATTTGTTGCGATCAGAAACCACAGAAAGACGCGCTCGCAAGTCGGGGCGGTACGGGCGCATCGCGTCGAGGTTGTAGCGACGTTTGCCCGCTTTCCCACCTACCAGGTCAGCTTCGATGCTTGGTAACAGGAAGAAGATACCCCCTGTTTCTCGGGAAAGCCGAGCTTGATCGTACGGGCCAAACCCACTCGAAAAAGCGTCGTGTCGGCGGTGGAATCCATTGGTTTGAAGTTGCTCGACGAACGCGGTTTCGGGCCCTCGATCGACGCGCAGCCAGTGGGTGCGCTTGGTCTGTGGGTGTTGGTAACGGATATGCGCCCAGGGGTAGCCAAACACCGCTTCTCTCCCCATGGTGTAAACCCGGCAGCGCGCTGCCCGGGCTTCGGAAATCGTGTTTTCCAGTAACGCGACATTGTTTTCTCGATTGCCGCTTTCGTCGCTGACGAGGATTAGGATCATCTGGCGTCTTCTTGCCATCGGCCGATGAAATCCAATTGCCTGACGCACCGCTGCGCACATGTTTTCTGTCCCGGAGGGATCGATTGGAACCAAGTCGATCGCATCGCGGATTTCCGCTCGGTTGCTTGTTGGCCTGGGTTTGTTGTTTGCCGCGGTGTGAATCTGAAAGCCGGCTCCAAAACTGGTTACTGCGGTGAGTAGATGGTTGCCGCTGGCTTGGTCGACCAGACCTAGCTCGGCGTAAACCTTGTTGATTCGATCGCGAATTTCACGCTGATCGTCCTTCATGCTCTGCGACTGGTCAAAACACCAGACTACGAGTACGTTCCCGCGTTCCAGCATCCACAATATTTCTTGCGTGATCTGATCCATGGCTTGCTGGTAACTGTCCACAACCATTCGTGGGTCGCCAAGGATGCCCTCGGGCAGCGCTTCAAAAGCCCGAGTCATGCTGGGAAGTCCCAGTGAAGGTGGCTGGACTTTGACTTGGGGTGAACTGAACTCTTCCAGCAGTTGCTGGTCGAGCTGTGGCTCGGTTGCTGCTCCCGTAGCGGATCCACTTTGGGCGGCTGCGGCCACCGCGCTGTCAAAGATCGCCTGGGTCACTTCAGTGGCCGCTTGCAGGTCTTGCTCCAATTCCAATTCGACGGGCAATTCGTCGGGTTGCTCCTCAATCGACGGAGACAGCAAAGAGATAATTTCCTCCTGCACCGCTGTGTTGAGAGTGCACAGCCCGAGTACGAGCACAAGCACTAGGTGAAAAATAGTCGAAAAAACGAATGCCCCCCCCCGCTGGACCATTTCTTGCATGCCGCCGGCACGGATTTCGATCAGTGTTTCAGCCGGATTCTCGGGTGCCGGGGCTGCCGCGGCCTCCACTGGCTGGGCTTGAATGCCGGCTGAAGAGGCTTCCAGGGTCGTGTGCGCCGGGGTGATGTCGTCTACCTGGCTGTCTGTGCGCGCCGCTGCGTCGGCGGTCTGGCGGTCAGCCGGGACGGTATCGGTGCGATCGTCTTTGCTATGGCGAGCATCGCCAGTCATGATGGGACTCCCGGGGCGCCAGGTTTGGCTGGATGCCAGCTGGGCTGCGGCGCCTAACCAGATTATATCTTATCGAGCCATTACCGCAGAGTCGGGAATACGATTAGGCCAGAACTCGCGTTATCGGGATGCGAATGAGGCCCGTGGTGGCTGGTTTGGCCGAGATACGCTGGCGGGATTGCCGGTGTCAAGGGCAGCCGTTGCCTACGTGGTGCTGAAGACCACGGGGCCCGGACGCGTTTCCGCGGTTGCTGGCGGTCCGGCGATTTCTGCACCTTGGAGACGCCCCGCATCGATCGGATTATTCAGTTGGGGAGGCTCGTTTTGGCTATTTTCCGATTGCACCAGGTGAATGGTGCGCGTGGGGAACGCAAAGGACACGCCAAGGTTGGCGGCGAGACGAGAAATGTCCTGCAGCAAGCGGTGTTTTTCTCGTAGCTCCGTTGCCCAGTCGGGCGTTTCAACGAAACAATACAAAAGGATGTTCAGGGCATTGTCGCCGAAGCCATTGAAGTAGACGTGATAGTAATCTTTGCGCGTATATGGATGACGGCGAATCAGTTCACGAATCCCTTCACAAAACGCTTCCATCTGTTCCGGCGATGAATCGTATTGGATGCCGATCGTTTCCTTGAATCTCCTGAACCGTCGTCGGCCCATGTTGTCAACGACCGCAGTGGTCAGGCGGCTGTTCGGTAAAGTGATCACCGAGTTGTAGAAAGTGCGCAGGCGTGTACTGCGAAAGCCCACATTCTCCACAGATCCTTCGACACCTTCGGCGATAATCCAGTCGCCAATTTCAAAAGGTCGGTCTGCTAAGACGGTAAGCGATCCAAAGAAGTTGCCGATCGTGTCCTTGGCGGCAAAGGCTAATGCGAGACCGCCGATGCCGAGTCCGCCCATAAGTCCCCACAGATCAAGGGCAAACACATGCGAAAACAAGACCAGCCCCGCGCAGAGTGAAAGCGCTTTGAGTGATTTGGAGAGCAATTGCACGAGCAAGTCATCGAAGCGAGTAGGGGTCGCCGCCCCCCGCCGTGCCAGGTAAGCCGAGAGCAGGTCGGTCAGTCGAAATGCGGTCCATGTCGCTGAAACGACAGTCAGCGTCTTGACCCCGTAACCGAAAATCGAATGAATCAGCGGATTCAAGTCAATTAGCCAGATGCCGCCGTACCAGACGAGGGCCTGGGCGAGTAAGCCGAGCGGGCGCCAGACGTGTTTTTCCGCCTGCCGTTGCTCGCCGTTGCGCATAAAGCGGAACCAGGCAGCCGTGAGGTGGCGTAGCAACAGACGTACCATGACGTCGGCCAGGAATCCGAGAAATATCAGAATGGCCAGACAGATCCATTGATAATCTTTCAAGACCAGAGTCTTGTTTTGAAGGGTGGGGAACAGATCGGACAATCGGATTGCCAGGTCGGTTGCTTGCACTGCTTTGCCAGGGACGACCGGTTTGCGATCTTTGGACTGTTCTCGAAGTGTGTCGATTTGATCGACGGTTTCGGCACTGAATCGCCACAGCTTGTCGGCCGAGCTGCGGCTGATCTTGAGCGCCGCGAGTGCGGCAATGTCGGTTTCATCAGGAATGTCCTGGCCTTCGGCCAGCGAGTAGTCCTGTGGGTGTTCGGGATCATCCGGGACACTTGACAGATCTACATCCAGAAGGCGACTGAGAATGTCATTGAGTTTCGCGGCGATCCGCTGGGCAGTGAGATCTCGGGCGTCGTCAGTGCCAGGCATCTGGGAGATGTCAAGCGTCAAGGCGGCCCGTTGCATGTCCTCTTGGCGACAAGCTTCCAGGAACGTGCGCAAGGTAGCCCGGGGTGATGCCAGTTCGGCTGCCAGCGTCGGATCGGTTTTCTCGGACTTTGCCGCCAGACTGGTGCCAGCCTTGGCGGGCACCGATTCTGTTGGAAGTTGGCCGAGCGCGATCTTGCTGACAGCAACGACGAATACGAGTGCCAGCAAGCGGCAGTATTTGCGCGACATTGTGCCACGATTTCCTTTGAAAAGGAGAGCGACGAACGCTTAGCGTGGCGGAGTGTGGCAGAATTCAGAGGCTAGTGGAAGACCGATGGGCACCCTGGGTTATTGCAATCGACCGCGACCTTCCAGGGGCCAGATTTCCTCCAGGCTGTGATCCCGAAAAGCAAAAAAACGATCGTGGAGCACACACGTGAAATCAGAGTATCCCGGCATCAAAACGAGGCGATCACCGATCGCCAGGTCTGCAGCCTCGGGTTCCAGCTGAAGTGTGCCGTGTTCCGCAGAAAGTCCCTGGACTTGGATTCCGTTGTGGCTGATTACACGCGGCATCTCGAGTTCCGCGTTCATTGTCTTTCGCCCAGAGTCGATGATTGCTCGGTCCGGGGCAGGGCGGCTCACCACTGTTGCGACCAGGGTTAGTGCGAAATCGAGACCTTCCACATTACATTGGTTGCGGTAGTAGTCATCCATAAAGATTGCACCCCCAGCCTGGATTTCAGTAATGCCAGGCTGGGACGCCGAGTAAGCGTACGATCCGGTGCCCCCACAGGAGACAATCGGGCATTCAATGTTGTGGCTTTCCACCACTTCTTTTGTTTTGACGAGAGTCCCAATGTCAGTGCGGATGCGTTCTTCTTTTTCTACGGGGTCGACGATGCGCAACAGGTGCCCTTCGTATCCCATGACTCCGGCAAACTGAATGCCGGGTAGTTGTGCGAGTGCCGCTGCGAGTTGAACACTAGGTTCACCGGGTTGTGTTCCTGCCCGTTGCATGCCGATATCAACCTCGATCAAGGCGCGGATGGCCAATCCCGCGTCATGCATTGCCTCACCGACGGGACGTGCCTGGTCGAGGTGATCGAAACAGACAATTGGGTCTGCTTTGCGTCTCAGTTCGACGAGGCGTGCGACCTTTTGTGCACCGACAATCTGGTTCGCGATGAGTAAGTCAGTCACTCCCGCGGCGGCCATGACTTCGGCTTCTCCGACTTTTGCGCAGGTTACGCCGATGGCTCCTGCCGCGACAAGTTTCTGTGCGATAGCCGGCGACTTGTGGCATTTTGAGTGGGGCCGCCAGTCAATTTTCTGTTGACGACAGGCAGCGACCATGTGGTCGATATTGGCTTCCATCCGATCTAAATCGACGCAGAGCGCGGGCGTGTCGAGGTCCTGTGGTGTGGATCGCAGGGGGGGTAAATTCATAGTGGTTCGTGTGTTGGAAAAATGGGTTACCCACCACCTAGGGCGGGGAGGAAATGGACTTCACTATCCTGGTTGAGGTGGCACAGCAGGCCCAGGCCCCGCAGTGATCCGTCTACGGATACTTGGAGGCCTGGCGATAGTTGGTCACCCGTACACAACCGACTTTCAATTCCAGGGAAACGTTGTTCAAGTGCCTGGACGGCATCGCTCACCCGCGCGGCCTCGAGTTCTACTTTTTCGAGTCCGTCGGTTAGCGTTTGTAACGAGGGTGGAATATAGATGGTGGCCATGGGCATCTTGTGTGAAGTGAGCAATTATCTTAGCAGAAACGGATGCTGCCGGGGCCCCGGTCGCGCGCGATGACGCTTCTAATACGTCGTGAGGTCGCATTCGCTGGTGGAATGAAGGCCGTCGGTTTTACTGGTTATCCCAGCATGAGATGGGAGTTGATAGCGGAAGAGTCAACACACCAGCCAATGGTTTGCGCGTCTATTCACGAGGGCTGCTGTTTGGGGGAAGCGTTGTCTCAAGCGTTTCTCCCCGTAGTAGCTGGTAGAGCGTTTGCAGTTGCTGATACTGCTCGTTTTGCCAGGTATGACGTTGCTGAAGCAGCATTTGCTCCCGTTGGTCAAGTTGACGCTGCTGTTCCGCGAGTCGTGTACTCAACTGCGCAAGGTTGAGGTGTTGTTGTTCAATCTCTTGCAGTGTTGCTGTGCGCTGGTTAGCCAGTTCGATTTGTTGTCGCTGCAGCTGTGCGATTTGCCGATTCAAGGTCACCTGGCGCTGATGTGAGACAATTTCTCGGTCTTGGTAGTGCTGTTCCAGCTGTCGGTGCGCTGCCTCGCGTTTGTCGCGAAGCTGGCCGGCCGGTATGGTGGCTTTCAGATCGTGAAAAAGTTGTTCGGCCACCAGGCGGAGTTCGAGTGATTCATGGTGCCGTTGAACTGCTGTTTCATGCCAAGCTGCGGCGCTCTTGTTCATTTGTGAAAGTAGGGTTCGGCGCTCCCACAAACGCTGTGCAACGCGGGTGGTTTTTTTCTCCAGTTCTTGTTCGCGGTGTTTCAGGTTCTCTTCTCGCGCTCTTTGCTCCAGTCGCCACGCCGCGCGTTCGTTTGCAAATGCCTGTTGGTCGGCACGCAGTTGATCGGCGTGCTGTTTCAACGTTTCCAGCGTGGCACGCAGTGTCGGCTCGTGTTGCTCGCGGCGACTCTCTGTTGGGTCGTGGTGAGACGCGTACCCCTGCTTGGCTTTGAACCATGGTGGATCACCAAATCCGAGGTTGATCCGGAGTGTTTTCAGATCGGCTGGGCGATATTCGACCGGTTCCAGCGGCTGTTCTGTGGCAGACGCCTGGACCCCGCGCGGTATGTTCAGGTCGGCAGGCGGTGCCTTCCCGTGGGCGGGAACTTGCTCACCTACTTGCAGTTCACGCTGATGGTTCAGCCACCACATGCGGGCGTTCCGCATGTCGGATTCCAGTTGTGCGCACGACGCGTGGATTTGTGCCTCGCGACGATCCAGCTCACGCAGTCGCAGTTGGAGGTGTTCTTCAAGTTGCCGTGCCTGACGTTGTAGTAGCTCTGCTTCGGGAATACCTGTCGGCACGGCGTTATCACCACTCGAAGGGGCGCTGGAATGGTGGGCCGAATCACAGCGGTGGTGGGAGTTCGAATCGTTGGCTGGGTCGCGTTGAATGACGCCCGGCTGTTGCGGAAGAGCAGTCATCGAAAATTCCACCATTTGGGAAGGAAAATTCAATCGCCGAACAGGTAACGCCGAACGCGTTTTCAACGACAATATTACGGTTTATCGGAATGCGCGGTCAGTTCTCCTTAACGATCTAGTGTAGAGTTCCTGCAGAAGTTGTGCTGCCACGGTTTGCCAGAGCGTCGGACCGATGTACAGTCAGATCGAAGGGGGGGAATCCAGAACAGCCCAATTTCGCTACTTGTACGAGTGACGGCCCCGTGCGAGAATCTGCGACTTGTTTGCAGCCACCCCAGTCGGGTTGGCAGGGTGACTCCGTAACGGATAGAGAGCCAAATGCGAGTCGAACCATTGGGCGACAATCTGGTCGTGAAGCGAATCGCCGCAGAACCGACGTCTGCCGGCGGGATTCTCTTGCCCGAGGCAGCGCAAGGACTTACGCAGCAAGGACGTGTTTTGTCGATTGGCGAAGGCCGTCGACTCCCCAATGGCGATCGTGTGAGTCCACAAGTGCAAGAGGGAGATCGAATCTTGTTTTATGGCAACGGGAAGACCGAAGTGCTAATGGATGAGCAAGTAATCATCGTGAGTGAGGACGACGTGCTTGCCGTGGTTGAGTAGAACCAAAAACTTCGTGTTGCCTGGCTTCTCAATTGGATCGAAACTGCGTTTGCGGTATGGTTTGCGCGACATTGTTCGCAGACGAAACGGACGTCGCCGGCTGCACACGGTAGCCGGATGCCAAGGGGTGTCTCTGCTCCAGCATGGTTGCCTTTGGTTGCCGGGTTAATGCGCTGCGGAGCAACCCCACGTTGAATCTCGCGGCCCCAGCTTGGTACACTGGATGGGGTTGTTCCCGGTGGAAACTAACGTGGGCTTGCGTGTGGAAGTGGGTAGCCCTTGAGCGGGTTGGGTGGAGTTGGGGGGGGTGGCGATTTGGGTGTTGGTGGTAAGTTTGCCGTTTGGTCGAAAAGACAAGGGAGTATGGCGTGAAGCTCGCGCTGATTAGCGACATTCATGGCAACCTGGAAGCGTTGCGAGCCGTTCTGGAAGATATCCGTCAGCAAGGTGTCAAGGATATTTGGTGCCTGGGAGACGTCATTGGATACGGTCCGAACCCTTGTGAGTGTCTTGATACAGTCATGCGAAGTTGTTCTCTGACTATTCTGGGGAACCACGATCAAGCGGCACTCTTCGATCCCGAGGGCTTCAATCCAGTGGCCTTACAGGCCATCTATTGGACGCGAGATCAGTTGGACTCGGTCGGGGCACGGGACCAAATTAACGCGCGTTGGGACTTTCTCGGTGAATTGCCGCGAACCCACAAGGTGGACGATTTGCTGTTTGTCCATGGTTCGCCGCGAGACCCAACCAATGAATACGTGTTTCCCGAGGATGTTTACAACCTGCGAAAGATGGAAGGACTTTTCTCTCGCTTTGAAGGCTACTGTTTCCAGGGGCACACGCATATTCCTGGCATGTTTCCGATCGAGGGTGATTTTCGTTCTCCGGATGAACTCGGTGGCGAAGTCGCCCTGACCGGCGACAAAGCGATGTTCAACGTTGGTTCTGTCGGTCAGCCTCGTGATAGCGATCCACGCGGCAGCTATGTCATTCTAGATAAGAGTGAGCAACGCCTGATATTCAGACGCGTTGAATATGACTTCGAGGCTACAGCCAACAAGATTTACCGCGTCGATCAACTCGATAATATGCTGGGCGACCGTTTGAAGTCGGGACGCTAGAGCGTGGATGACCCCGGCTCAGGTGCTCGGCAGCGAGGGCGGGTTGCCGTCCGCTTTCCTTACCAGCGTGGCCGTGCCCGTCATCGTCGAGCCACTGGTGCCTGTAATGATCGGCTGTAGGGGTCGGTTGATAACGGTGTCGGGCCCCTGTGACTCCGCTTGACCGTTGTCGTAAGTCGTCCTAGACTTTGAGTTTGTGGCTCCGGAAAGCCGCTGCAGGTTGTCCTGTTGGGCGCGGTTCAACGTGGCGACTGGTCCCTGGGTTACGCGAAAGGTCGCTAGATTGCGTCAAGGGTTACGCTGTGAAGCGAGCGATCATCAGTGATATTCACGGCAACCTGGAAGCGCTGCAGGCAGTGCTAGACGACATCTCCAAGCGAGATGTCGACGAGATCTATTGTCTAGGTGATGTGATCGGTTATGGGCCGAATCCCTGTGAATGCCTGGACGTGGCAATGGATTTTAAGGTCTGCATTCTGGGGAACCATGACCATGGTGCCCTGTTTGATCCTGAGGCGTTCAGTAGCGGCGCCGAACGGGCGATTTTTTGGACGCGACAACAGTTAGAAGCTGAAACAGGCGAACAGCAGCGTATACGGCGTTGGGATTTTCTTTGTGAGCTGCAACGAAATCACCGTGAAGGTGATCTCTTGTTTGTCCATGGTTCGGCACGGAGTCCGTTGAACGAATATATTTTTCCGGAAGATGTTTACAACTCGCAGAAGATGACCAGAGTATTTCAGCTCATTCAACAGTATTGCTTTCAAGGGCATACGCATGTTCCCGGAGTATTCACCGATAGCAATGAGTTCTTTAGCCCACCAGATATTAACAACCGGTATCGTTTGAGTAGTGACAAAGTGATGGTCAATGTTGGCAGTGTTGGTCAGCCTCGCGATGGTGATCCGAGGAGTTGTTACGTGACGCTGGAAGAGCAGCAGGTTGAATTCCATCGTGTCGAGTACCCTCAACAGGAAACGGCTAACAAAATTTTCGGGATTCCAGATTTGGATGATTCGCTCGGGGAGCGACTCCTCGCAGGGCGCTGAAAACGGTTGATTGCCGACCGTGAAGCATCGCTCTGCCGATCCTGTTGCACTGTGGTCACCTGGTAGTGTGGCCGCCTCTTTTGAAAGAATTGGTACATCGTGGAAAGACGGTTGGTTCTTTTTGGTTTGAGTGCTGCCCTGGTTGTGTTCGGGTGGACTTTGTTACAGAGGAGGTTGCTACCGCCTGTACCCCCTGTACAGGTTCCCCTCGCTGATGAGCTGGAGAAGGAGAAGCAGGGTGAGGCTGCCAGTGAAACTGGCGACGAGAAGAAGTCAGAGTTGGTGGCGGACAACCAACCCAAGGACGCGGTGGCAGGACAGGATCGCGCGACGGAGACTTCGGGTGCCGCCGTCGATCCAGCTGTCCCACAGACGTCGGATCCTGCAGCAGAGCAGTCAGAGTCTGTCGAAGGTTCGCAGAATGCGGTTCCAGTGGTGTTGGGTTCTGCCGAGCAGGGCAGCCGTATGCTGGTCGTTCTCAATAGTCGTGGCGGTGCCATCGAACGGATTGAGTTGACTGAGCGACTGGCGAGCGGCGAATTTCGTTACCAGTCTCTGGTAGATGACAGCGGATATCTGGGACCTTTAGGTCTTCAGGAAGACGAAGCGGGGGGCCTGCGCGTGCAGATTGTGGGACGCGGTACCCCGGCCGCTTTGGCGGTCAGTAGTGATTCGCAGGTTAGTGCGGGTTTGCAGAGTGGCGACCTGATCACCGACGTGAATGGCCAGCAGTTTGGAGATGTTCAGGAGTTTCGGGAATGGTTTGCGAATACAAAGCCGGGGCAGTCGGCAGAGTTTTCGGTGAATCGGTCTGACGAGAATGGTGAATCACGCGCATTGAAGTTTTCTGCAACGCTCACGCGCAGACCATTAGTGCTGGTGCAGTCGTCGGGCGACGTTTCAGCCACGCGTCCTTTGTCGTGTCTACTCTCGTTGACCAGTATTGGGAAGCTGAAACGAAAAAGAGGCGAGGACGAAATTGTTGGCCTCCCATCGCTGCGAGAAGGGGTTTGGCGCGTCGAGTCTCGCGATGACGCGTCTGGGATGACCGTCGAGTTTCACTTTACACTCGCCACCGAGGCGCTCAAGGTGGCTGGTGTAACGGGGCCACTGGAGATCATCAAACGCTACCACGTGAATGCTCCTGTAACGAGTGCCTCCGAAGCAACGGAAACCAATCGACGTAGCGCGTTTGGCTATCACATTGATGTCGACATTGAAATACGAAACCAGGGTCCTGACGAGTTGGCACTCAGCTACGAGCTTGATGGTGCCAACGGACTGCCGCTGGAAGGGTGGTGGTACTCTTATAAGATCCACACCGCCTGGTTTGCGACTCCCGGCGCACGCGACGTCGCCTGGCGGCTGTCCGGTGGAAATGCAAATCTACTGGGCGCGTCTGAAGTCCTTGCGGCAACACGGGAAGGCGACCCCGATAGCACGCTAGAGTTGTTGCCGGAGGTGGGGGAAGTCGCCTATGTAGGCGTCGATACCAAGTATTTTGCTGTCATGTGGGTTGGTCGCGATACCGATTCAGGTCTGAATCTTGCCAAGGCCCGAGCGCGCGCTGTCGGCCCTTACGAAGGCCCGCAAGTGAAACCAAAGAAGGTCAATGTGACCTGCCAGTTACAATTTCCCGAGGTAACGGTTCCAGCTGGTGGGAATGTGACAGGCCAGTACACTTTGTTTACCGGTCCCAAACGGCAGGACGCGCTCAGCGCCTACGGGCTGAGTCAGTTGATCATTTACGGCATCACGCCTTTTTCCCAGATCGCCGGCTTTCTTTCCGGGCTGCTGCACTTCTTTGCCAGTTTACCGATGGTGAATTACGGCATTGCGGTGATCTTGCTCACGGTAGTCGTGCGCAGTTGCATGTTCCCGGTCAGTCGGATGGCGGCCAAGAATGCGGCCATGATGCAAGAACTGGCTCCGGAAATGAAGGCGATTGCGGAGCAGTACAAAGACAATCTCGAGAGACGAGGCCAGGCCCAGCGAGAATTGTTCCAGAGACATAATTACAACCCATTTGGTGGTTGTTTGCTGATGTTTTTGCAGTTGCCGGTCTTCATCGGATTGTACAAATCACTTTCTGTCGATATTGCATTACGGCAAGAGCCTCTGATCCCCGGGATCGACTGGTGCTCGGACATGGCGGCACCGGATCGGTTGTTCGCGTTTCCCGATTGGATGCCAGATATGTTCGCCGCCGAAGGTGGCTGGCTCGGACCTTATTTCAATCTGCTGCCGATGGTCACCATTGTGCTCTTTATTGTTCAGCAAAAGATGTTTACGCCACCGCCGACCGATGACCAGCAACGCATGCAGCAGCGGATCATGAAATATATGATGGTCTTCATGGGTGTCATGTTCTTCAAGGTGCCCAGCGGTTTGTGCGTCTACTTTATTGCTTCGAGTCTATGGGGAATTGCGGAACGGAAGTTGATTCCAAAGCCGAATGTTTCCGTCGCGGTGGCCGGCGGAGGGACACTGGCCCCTGCTGCGGATCCAGTAAGTTCTGCGCCGAGGCGAAAACGCCCCAAGCCGGGGAAATCCCAACGAAAACGTCGCAAGTAGCCCGGCCCGGTAAGGGTTCGGGTGTGAGGCCCCGATGAGTGTAGATGTGGAAGACACTGTCGCGGCGATTGCCACAGCTCCCGGCAGTGCGGCGCGGGGGATCGTACGCGTCAGCGGGCGTGAGGCGCTGGCATGCGTGGCCCGCTGCTGTTCGCCTGAAACACGCACCCGGTTAGGGCACTCAAAGGGCAGTTACAGATCTCCTGCGAAAATCCAGACAGCCCCTCCGATTTCTGAAGTGCCGGTGGATTTGTTCGTCTGGCCCACCGATCGCAGTTTTTCTCGCCAGCCTACTGTCGAGATTCATACGATTGGTTCACCGCCACTGCTCGGGGCTATTCTGCGTGCCGTCTGTGACGCGGGGGCGCGATTGGCGCGTCCTGGTGAGTTTACCTTGCGGTCCTTTCTGGCAGGGCGACTCGATCTTCCCCAGGCAGAAGCCGTGTTGGGG
>PAQH01000027.1 GCA_002709225.1 Planctomycetaceae bacterium | reverse complement strand
CTGCGCGAGTACCCCACTGCCCGGGAAACGTCCGTGTTATAATGTGGGCCTTCTTCCCGTCCAATGGGCACCCAACACTGAGGCTGTGGATGACTGGCCCCAGCCCGGACCACTTGCCGCTCTTTCCCACCCAGGCAATCGGGTCATTGCCGCGGCCGCAGCTGGTTCGTGACTTGTTGGGGCAACGCCAAACATTGCCGCAACAAGAATGGAGAGCGCGCCTCGATGACTGTGTACGCTTTGCCATCCAGTTACAGCAACAAGCCGGACTGGACATCATCAGTGACGGCGAGTGGCGGCGGACCCAGTACATTCACGAATTCCTGTCGCGGGCAGGTGGTTTTCGTCGCTGCCGCCGATACCAGCACCAGGGGCAATCCAGACTTGGCCTGGTCGTAGTCGAACGGATGCAGACTGCCACACCGGTCTTTGTCGAAGATGCACAGTTCCTGGTCGACAATGCCCAGGCAGTCACCAAGGCAACCCTGCCCAGTCCGTTCTTGATTGCCGTCCGCTACTGGCAGCCAGAATACAGTGCTGCGGCATACCCGACTTGCGAACACTTTCTGGAACATCTGGCCGAAATACTGGCACGGGAAGCACAAGCCCTGGAAACGACCGGCGTCCAAATCATACAACTGGACGATCCCGCGTTGGCTTATTTCTGCGATCGTCGTCTGACATCGGGACAAGCCATCCACGACGAACGATTGCAACGGGACTGGGACATCGGGCGCGATCTGACCCACGCGATCGACGCGATCAATTGTGTTTGCGCAGGACTGGAAGTCGAGACACATCTGCACTGCTGCCACAGCGTCTCGAAACGTCATAGCGACGTGCAGGGAAACTATCAACCAATCCTGCCACGGCTGACCGCACTTCAGGTCGATCAACTCAATCTCGAATTCGCCTATCCCGATACGGGCGACGTCGCAGACCTGAAACACGTCCCGGAACATTTTCGGGTGGGCATGGGTGTCGTCGACGTGCGCAAGGAACGACTCCCGTCGGTCGCTGAAATCGCCGACTTGGCGCGACGCGGGTTGGTGCACCTGGCGCCGGAACGCATCGTCTTGAATCCCGATTGTGGTTTTGCGCCCGACGCGGGCGAACCCCCGACGCTCGACGAAGCCTATACGAAACTCTGCCGGCTGGTCGCAGCCGCGCGCCAGTTACGCGCCGAGGAGGCCGCATAATCGCCAGCGGGTACTGCCGCCAGCGGGGCCCGCACGACGGCGGCAGCGGATGGGGTCAGCGTCTGGTCCGTGACACCTGCCAGCTGCCAGGCACTCGGCGAGGGTACCAAGACCTTTTTAGGATCAGCTTCCGATTCCCCATTCAAAAAGGCCACGAGCCAACCACCTAATAAACAAAAGATCGCCAACAGGACAAGCATCCTGGCATAAAACGACTTGGCGGCGTACTTGCCGAACAAGAAAAAAAGTCCACCCGTCAAGAGTGTCAACCAACCAACAGACTGGCCCACAATAAATGCCTGGATCACCATCCCCACATATGCCAGCCCGACAAGACCTCCCGCTACGTACTGCCAAATCAAGCCGGCCTGTACTGCGGCATCCTCCTTGAGAAACACCACGGTACCAATATAAGTCACCACGACAATCAGCCACATCAGAATGAGCCAAATCGGGGCCGACTTGCGCACCGAAGCCTGTAACAACTCGTCGCGTTTGACATCCCGCTGCGCCTTGTCCAGCACCTCGTGGCCACGCGACTTCAGCTTCACTCCCTTGAGAAGTTGGTCTGATCCGTCCTCAAGCGCCTTCGACGTCTTGATGACCTTGGTTTGCAGCGTTTCACCGCTCTCCAGGTGAAACCCACAGGCCACGCACAAAACGGCGCCGGGTGGCATTCCCGCGTTACATTTCGGACAGGCAGCCCCACCAGCATTTTCAAAACCGGCCTGGTCCATCAGACCACCCAGTCCCCCCAGGCTGTCTTCCAGTGAATCGGACGGTGCGGGTGCGGCCTCGGCAATCACCAAGGGCTGACCGCACTTGGGACACTTTGCGCGTTTACCAGCCAGCTCGTCCTTGGCTGAGAATTTTTGTCCGCACTGGCAGGCCACCTGAATGGGCATTGTATGGGTCCTCGCTCGCTGCACCTGTCAAATTGGCAGGCTCAATTCACGGTTCAACCGAGTTACTGCCAGCTTAGTCGATTGTAATTCGCTCGACAACTCGTCCAAACCCCGTAAGTTCAAACAAATCAGCCACTTAGAATTCTCTGCTCACGTTTGGCGCGCGGATTGCCTAGTACAAGGTCCTTGCGTCTGCGATGCGCATAATTGACACATCGTGTGAGGCCCTGGTCTCCGCGAACGGGTTAGCACCCGAACAATACGAAATCCATCAGAGCAGTCGGCTGTACCTATTTAATTGTACCGGAGGTGGAAAGCAGATGGCGTCGGCAAAGAAAAAAACAAAATCAGGCATCCAACTGCAACCGCTCGGTGATCGCGTGGTGGTGCAAAGAGAATCATCCGAAGCCACAACGTCTGGCGGTATTGTCTTGCCCGATTCGGCAAAAGACAAACCGGCCCGTGGCGTGATCATCAGCGTCGGAGATGGTGTGCTCCTGGAGGATGGCTCACGCAGCCAGCTGCAAGTCAAAGTTGGTGAGCGTGTGATCTTCAGCAGCTATGCAGGTGAAACATTTGAAGTGGGGGACGAGGAACTGCTGCTGATGCGTGAAGACGACATCCTGGCGGTGATCGACGAATAGACAACGCGAAACGCGCGAAGACCAGGGGACCGCAAGCGCCAGGGGGGCAACCCGCAGCTTGCAGTTCCCTTGAGTTGTTCGCTTGAGAAAGAAACAACAGGAGAACCAATCGATGGCAAAGATTATTGCGTTTGACCAGGAAGCCCGCGAGGCGATTCGACGAGGGGTCGGCAAACTGGCCAAGGCGGTCAAGGTGACACTGGGTCCCAAAGGTCGTAATGTGATTCTGCAGAAAAGCTTCGGGTCCCCCACCGTTACCAAGGACGGTGTGACCGTGGCCAAAGAGATCGATCTGGAAGACGTCTACGAGAACATGGGCGCCCGGATGGTCCGAGAAGTGGCCAGTAAGACCAGTGATGTGGCCGGTGACGGTACCACCACCGCCACGGTCATGGCGGAAGCCATCTTCAACGAAGGCCTGCGGAATGTCGTCTCAGGTGTCAATCCCGTACAAATGAAACATGGTATTGAGCACGCTGTCGACTGCATCACTTCCAAGCTGGAAGGGATGTCGATCAAGATCAAAACCAAAGAAGAGATGGCCAACGTCGCTTCGATCGCATCCAATAACGACTCTGCCATTGGCACGATCCTGGCAGATGCGATGGACAAAGTCGGCAAAGACGGCGTAATCACGGTCGACGAAGGCAAGAGCCTGGACACCGAAACCGAATGGGTTGAGGGGATGCAGTTTGACCGTGGCTATCTTTCTCCGTACTTCGTGAGCGATTCCAACAGCATGGAATGCGTCATGGAAGATGCCTACATTCTGGTTTTCGAGAAGAAAATCACCAATGTCAAAGAAATCGTGCCGGTACTCGAAGGTGTTGTTCAGCAGCAAAAGCCATTGCTGATCGTTGCCGAAGACGTTGAAGGCGAAGCGTTGGCGACGCTGGTCATCAATTGTCTCCGCGGTACATTCAAGTGCTGTGCTGTGAAAGCGCCAGGATACGGCGATCGCCGTAAGGCCATGATGGAAGATATCGCGATCCTCACTGGTGGGACTGCGATTTTTGAATCGCTGGGCATCAACCTTGAATCACTTCCGCTGACCGACCTGGGTCGCGCCAAGAAGGTGATTGTCGACAAGGACAACACCACGATTATCGAAGGTGCCGGTAAGAGCGGCGAGATCAAGGCACGGATCGAGCAGCTAAAACGAGAAATTGAGAATTCCACCAGCGATTACGATCGTGAAAAGCTCGAAGAACGGTTGGCCAAGCTGGCCGGTGGTGTCGCCAAAGTTAACGTCGGCGCCGCGACCGAGAGCGAGATGAAAGAAAAGAAAGCCCGCGTCGAAGACGCGCTGCATGCAACCCGCGCCGCGGTTCAAGAAGGCATCTTGCCCGGTGGTGGTGTGGCACTGCTGCGTGCGGCATCGAATGTCTCACCCGCGCAGGATCTTTCCGATGACGAACAGATCGGTTTTGACATCGTCTTGCGTGCTTGCCGGGCCCCCTTGTACTGGATCTCAGAAAACGCCGGCCAGGATGGTGGCATTATTTGTGAGAAGGTTCGTGAATCCAAAGGAAATCGCGGCTATAACGCGCTGACCGACGAACATCAGGATCTCGTCAAGGCGGGCGTGATTGATCCCACCAAGGTGACGCGTACCGCGCTCGGCAACGCAGCCAGTGTGGCAACACTCCTATTGACCAGTGACGCATTGGTCGCCGAAAAGCCCAAGGATGAAAAAGGGAAGGGTGGATCGGGTGGCGACCACGACCTGTACTAGACCTCGTCCAGGTTGGCTGGGACCTTACCCACGCCTGACGAAAGCGACGCTCCAATAGTTTGCACAGACTTGCCGGTCCCGTATGTTGGTCCGGCAAGTCTTTCTTTTTGCGCCGTTCTTGTACGCAGGCCAACGAACCCTTGACTTCTCCCGAGTGTGGCACTTCCGATCCGCGGCCTGATCAGCCCAAATCGCAGCGAATATCAGGACGCCACCAGCTGTGGCACTGGGCGCTCAGCCTGGTGTTGCTGGCCACGGGGGGCTTCTATTTCACGCGACTGGGGCAGCGCGAAGGTGAGCTCCGCCAGGTACGTCAGGCGTTGACATCCGCCTATGTGCAAACCGCAGTCGCGCTGCTGGAGAAACAAGACCGCACCGACGGACTGTTGAAGTTGTTCCAGGCCTACCAGGTGACGGATGACGGAGATCCGACTGCGCTACCCATTCGCCGCATGCTCAGTGGCTGGAGCCGCACGCTGGGTCCACCACTGCTCCACGATGACTCCATCGCGGCACTTGCCGTCAGCCGCGACGGGCGGCGAGCCGTGACCGCCAGTCACGACAATACCGCGCGATATTGGAATCTGGAGAACGGACAACCGATCGGGGCAGCATGGGAACACGAGGAGGATGTCGTTGACGTCGCGTTGTCCGCCGATGGTTCGCTGGCAATCACCGCCAGCGACGACAACTTGGCGCGGCTTTGGAATACAGCGACGGCGACGCGCCAGGGCAAACCGTTCAAACATCAGGGGGATGTGACGGCCGTCGCCATCTCCGCGGACGGCAGCCGGGTGGTCACCGTCAGTGGCCATGTCGCTCAGATCTGGAGGACCACAGACCACCAGACGGTGGGAGCCCCCCTGGAGCATACAGAACCAATCAGGGATGTGGCGATCAGCTCCTCTGGAACTCTGGTGCTCACTGCCGGTGCCGATTACATTGCGCAACTCTGGAACGCAACCACCGGTGAGCCGATCGGACCCCCCTGGCAACACACCGACGAAGTCGTGACAGTCGCACTGAGTGAAAACGAAGAGATCGCAGTCACAGGAAGCCTCGATCACACCGCCCGGATCTGGAATGTCGCGACGGGAACATCGCTGGGGGCAAGTTTGACCCACGATCATGACGTACTCGACGTAGCACTAGCCCGCGATGGCAATACGGTGGTAACTGGAAGTCGCGATGGGTCCGCGCAGATCTGGCGGCTACCGACCGGGAAACGCCAGGGAGCAGCCCTGGTCCATGGAGGTGCGGTGCGCGCCGTGTCGATGAGTGACGACGGTAATCTGGTCGTCACGGCAGGAGAAGATGACACCTGCCGTTTCTGGGACGGCGTTACCGGTGCACCCATCGGATTGCCACGTCCCCACGACCATGCCGTGATCGCAGTTTCCATGAGTGGCGATGGCGCAGTAGCCGTCAGTGGCAGCCTGGACGGCACAGCCCGGGTTTGGCGGCCTGCAGTGGATCGGCCCGTAGGCAACCCCAGGAAAGGTGATGGAAACGAGCTGCGCCGCAAGAGCTCAGAAGACGGTCAAATCACCATCGTGCAAACAGCGGAAAATCAACTGCAGGTGCGCGAGGTTTCGACCGGGCGCATCCTCGCAACACCAACGCTGCCCAATCGCTACCTGATTTCCCACGCCATCAGCCCCGATGGCAAGACGGTGATCACTGGTTGCGATGACAACACCGCCCAAATCTGGGATGTCGCAACCGGATGGCCGCTGGCGGCACCCTGGCAACATCAGGGTTCACTCGTCTCTGTGGCGATCACTGCTGCAAATCAAGCAATCAGTGGCGGCAGCGACGAACAGAGTTGGCAGTGGCCGCAGGTGGCCGCCGCCACAGACCAGCGACAACGCCTACGTTTGTCACTGGAAGTCCGCACTGGCCGAACGTGGCAGCAGGGCGGGAAGACGCGTCGTCTAGCGCAGCACGAATGGCTGGCGCGCAGGGCCCTGCTGCAACAGCTGGGCGGACCGGGCGATGCACCGGCGCACCAGGCGCCCTCTCCCTCAACTCCTTAGGATCACTCCCGGAAATCCATCGCCTGGGTCACAGCAAACCCGCCCCAACCAACAACCGGCTTGACGGCTCCTTGCAACCACCACAGCAACCGGTGGGTGGCGAAATTACTTCCGGTTGGAAGGATTAAGCTTGCGGATCGCAGCTGGCAGTTCAGGATCCACCAACCCGAGTACACCACGCCCCTCGTCCAAACGAATCTGGACATCCTCCTTGACATCCTCTACGCGCGCTTCCCAATAGCGAACGATCGTTTGGCGAGGTAATTCCACGAGTGATCGCACAACGCGAAACCCAACTCCACGGGCTGGATCACTGGTAAACCACCAAGGGCTCAGAGGTAGATTGGGGTCTTCCTGCTTCCAGTTGACGTCATGCGAACCGAGGCGTGACGCCGAGCGACAGGCAATCGCATCCTCTTCCCAGGATCCGCCCCGAACCACTCGTGGATAGGCACGTGTAGGCCACGCAACCGCCTCGGCAACGGTAAGTGACTTACCGCTAAACCGCTGGTAACCATCCTCCAGGTATTCATCAATCACCCATTCCCAGACATTTCCATGCATGTCGTGCAAGCCCCACCGGTTCGGTTTCTTCAGGCCCACACGTTGCGGATGTTCGTCCGCGTTGTCGAAATACCAGGCGTATTCCCCCAAACCACCTGGAGTGTCTCCAAAATGGTAGGCGGTGGACGTATCTGCCCGGCAGGCATACTCCCATTCCGCATTACTCGGCAAACGGTATTGGTGGGTCGTGATCCCCGCTAGCCATTTCGTATATTGCCGCGCGGCAAACTGGGTCATTGTGACCGCCGGCTGCTGCGGGTCCTCTCCGTAAGTAAAGGTAAAACTGGGATCGTATAGCTCGGTGGGTGCCGTGACCGCGTCGGCGCGATTGCTAGGTGTTACTATACGCAATTGACGGGAATCGAACTCCTTGAAAATCCCGTAGAGTTTCATGTACTCCTTGTATTCCGCCCAAGTCACTTCACAACGCGCCATCCAAAACGGCGGTACCGTAACTTCGAATTGGGGACCTTCGTCGGGCTTGCGTCCCGGTTCGGTCGCGGGACTGCCGATCTTGATTTTCCCACCGGGAATCGGGACCATCTGAAAGGAGACTGCGGTTCCTGGGATCCGCTGCGCGTAGGGGACCATAAAACCTTGTGCGGTCTCCACCGACCGTGTCTTTGACGGCCGCGCAGCAACCAATCCCAACCGGTTCTCGGCAGGCAATGTTACTGCAGACAAGGGCCACAAAAGAACCAACAAGAACCAACCAACGCAGCGCACAGTAACGCAGCGCACAGTAAATCGAGTAGCGGGAGTAGGATACATTGCACTCACATTTCATAGAGAGGACACCTGCCATTGTAGCCCGCTGGCCTCGATATCTACAGCCGCAAGAGAGCTTCCCGTCATGAACCGTCGTTTTTTCTCACCGGCACCTCTCCAACTCGGGCCACTCCAGCTAAGCGGTACGGAAGCACACCATCTGCTACACGTGCTGCGGGCCACACCAGGGGATGAAATCACCCTGTTTGATGGCGCGGGTGGCGAGTTTACTGCGCGCGTCGAGAGCACGGCTCGCAAAACAGTCGTTTGCCAAATTCTCCAAGCGCGGTCCGTCAACCGCGAACTCCCCGTAGAACTCGTACTCGGTGTCGCATTGCCAAAAGGTGAGCGTCAGCGTTGGCTGATAGAAAAAGCGACCGAACTTGGCGTCACACGTCTGGTACCCGTAGAAACCTCACGAAGTACGCAGCAACACGCCAATAACTCGACCGACCGTTTGCAGCGGACAGTGATCGAGTCCTCTAAACAATGTGGACGCAACCAGTTGATGTACATCAGCCCGACTACGAGTCTGGATGCGTTTCTGCGCGCCGCCCCTGCCGCCAGCCGCCGCTGGATGGCGCATCCGCAGGACGCTAGGGCTACGACCGCGGCGGTCACACCCGCGATGGACTCGCCCACCTGGCTGCTGGTGGGTCCCGAAGGCGGGTTTACCGAAAACGAAACCGCACAAGCAAGAACCGAGGGCTGGCAAATCATCGACCTGGGAGCGCGGATCCTGCGCGTAGAAACGGCCGCCATCGCGCTGACCAGCCTGGCCAGTTTGCCGATCGAATAATCACCTTGGCAATGCGCTAAACGGTACCCGGCCAACGTCGCGAATTTGCTCCCAAGCGCAGGGAAATTCAGGTGCCGTCTTTCTTTTTCCCAGCATCCTTCTTTTTCTCGGCATCCTTCTTTTTCTCAGCATCCTTGTCGGTAACTTTCACCAGCTGGCCGAACAGGTGCCCGCCCACCTCACCGTGCTGCCAGGTACCCGCGTATTTCCCATTGTAAAGAACAACCCTGGAAGTGAAGGTTCCCAATAAGGGGATCGTCACATTGGTCAACGTGATGACCGGCGTGTCACCGGCCCATTGAACGTCCAGATTGAGGGCAATGGGCACATCCAGGGACCCGTATTTGATCCTGGTGTTGAAACGCCAAAGATCTCCCTTGGCGAGTTTCTCCACGCTGTGGATGGTGTACTCTTCCTTGGCCAGGGGGCCCTGCTCGGCACCCAGCACCGTAAAATTTCCAACCAACTTCACACCGTGGAGCATCTCACGGAATTGCTTGTGGCGCGCTTGTTGGGCAGCCTTTTGCTTCTCGGCATCAGGCTCCGCAACAGCATCTTCCCCAATGGCACGGGTCCCGTTCATGCCCCAAATCAGCAAACAGCTGGCGCCCAGCAGTAGCCTAATCTTCTTGTATCGCATTGTTTCACACCTCACATAAACGGCGTTCTGGCCGGCCAGTAACGCCGCCGACCCCATCAAGACAGTAGGATTATCGCAAAGCCCACAGTCCCATTCAATGCGGCTGGCAAGTAGCGTTACTCGCGGTACTGGGTAGACGGTTCATGCAAGGTACCGGTTACGATACGGTGCACTTGCGATCCAAGTGGGTGTAACCACCATCGACGTAAATAATCTGGCCAGTCGTGTGCGCCGACCGCGAAGACGCCAGGAACACCACCATATTGGCAATTTCCTCAGCTGTCGTAAATCGCTGGCCCAACGGGATCAGCTGCTCAATCTCAGACCGCGCGGCGGCTGGATCCTCCATGGTTTGCAACCACTTGTCATACAGGGGCGTCCATGTTTCCGCTGGGATCACCGCATTGACGCGTACCCCGGCAGCTGCCAGATCGACCGCCCATTCCCGCGTCAGGGCATTCACACCACCTTTGGCCGCCGCGTAACCCGATGTCCCACCCTGGCCAGTCACCGCCACCTTCGATCCAATGTTCACAATCGCGCCACGCTGGCGTTTTAACTCGGCCAATCCATAATGCGCCAGAGCGTAATAGTGAACCAGATTACGTTGCAGCGACTGCCACATGGCCTCGGGCCCCTGATCGAGCCCTACACCATCATTGACGCCGGCGTTGTTGACCAGCACATCCAATCGGCCCCAGGTATCGAGTACGGTCTCGACAGCCCGTTGCGAAGTTTCCCACTCGGTCAGATCTCCCTGGATAAAAGAGTACGACTGGCCGGCACGCTCCGCTTCCGCGGCCAGTGCCTCACCTTCCGGCCCTGGCCGATTCACATTGGCGACGCACGCCCCTTCCTGGCAGAACGCGCGGACGATCGCGGCACCGATCCCCTTGGAACCGCCCGTGACCAGTACGACCTTCCGCTCCAGTTGCATTTCCATCTTGATCCCTGTCTGTTCGCGTATGGCAGCTCCGCATGCTCGTCCAGATCCGCGGATTGAAAACGCACCTAGCTGGCGAACATTTCGTCCTGGTGGACAGCGCAGCGGGTCGTAATTTAACCTGACGGGGAAATGGAGAACACCGCCTACCATGGTCCCGGTGGCCAGCGCGGCTGCACCCCTTGCGTGAACCGCCCCGTTTTCGATCCAATGGACAAATGGAAACTCCCGCTATCCACTGTCGCGAGCTGACCAAGACCTATGCCGGGCGCCCCCCCGTCGAAGCGGTACGCGGCATTGATATGACCGTTGCAGAAGGTGAGTGCTTTGGCGTGCTCGGCCCCAACGGGGCGGGAAAAACGACCACTATTGAAATCCTCGAAGGCCTGTTGGACCAAACATCGGGTGAAGTCGAAATACTAGGGATGCAGTGGCGACACGCTGCCGAGTCCATTCGCGAATCGATCGGCATTTCTCTTCAGGAAACCCGGTTTTCCGACAAGCTGAGCGTGCTGGAGACACTCAATCTGTTTCGCAGCTTCTACCGCCACGGCATCACCGTAAGCGAAGCCATCGAACGTGTCGGGCTGGAAGATAAAGCGCAAGCCTGGGTGAAAAATCTCTCCGGAGGACAACAGCAGCGACTGGCAGTGGCAGCGGCGATCGTTGGCGACCCGCGGCTGCTTTTCCTCGACGAACCGACGACCGGGTTGGACCCGCAATCTCGGCGACAGCTATGGGATATCATCCGTCGCTACGGTGCTCAAGGACGCAGTGTTCTGTTAACGACCCATTACATGGAAGAAGCGGAACAGCTCTGCGACCGAGTGGCCATCATCGACCGCGGTAAGATCATTGCCCTGGGCTCACCGCGCGAACTGATCGCCCGCCTGGGTGGCGAACACGTGATCGAATTCACCCTGACACCCAATGCCACGACACTGAATCAGAGCGAAAACGACTGGACGCAGGTCAACCACGTCACCGGTTCAGTCTACGAGGACGGTTGCCATCGCCTGACGGTCACCCAGCCGCATCTGGTCATTCCCCAGATCCTGAGTCACGTCGAGCAAGCTGGCGTACAGCTGGGCAGTCTGACAACGCGCCATGCGCGTCTGGAAGATGTGTTTGTCCAATTAACCGGTCGCCATCTGGATGACACGCCGGAGGTACCGGCATGAGTCCACCAGTTACCTCAGGCAACCGTCTGGCCAGCCATCCAATGATGCAACTGGTACTCAGTCGCATGCGCGAGTTCTGGCGACAACCAGCCGCGGTGTTCTGGGTCTACGGCTTCCCTTTATTGATGATGGTCGCGCTGGGAACCGCTTTCCGCAATCGTCCGGTCGACAAGATCCCCGTGACCATCGTCAACACAAGTGAGGCGCCAGCGATCCTGAAAATTCTCCAGCAGGATGAACGGTTTGTCGGCCCCGGGGGGGAGGTAGAAATTCTCTCACCGGAGGAATGCAAACAACAACTGCGGACCGGCAAGACGCTGTTGATCATCTCCGCCAACACAAGTCCGGGTGCCGACTACACATTCACTTATGATCCCGAACGTCCCGGCAGCCTCTCCGCGCGCAACACCATCAATGATCTGCTGCAAAAGGCCGGCGGACGGCGCGATCCGCTCAGCGTCTCCAACAACGAGGTCCGTGAACCAGGTGGGCGCTACATCGACTTTCTGGTACCGGGGTTGCTAGGCATGGGCTTGATGGGCGGTGGGATGTGGGGAGTCGGTTTCGCCATTGTCAATTTGCGGATCCGCAAATTGCTGAAACGGTATCTAGCCACACCCATGAGACGCAGCCATTTCCTCGGTTCGATGATGATCAGTCGTTTGCTATTCACCGTCACCGAAGTCTTGATCCTGGTGCTCGGTGCGCGTTGGTTGTTTGGCGTGGTCAACCACGGATCCTTCCTGGCAGTCGCGCTGCTGGTCATCCTGGGTGCTTGCCAATTCGGCGGTATGGGTCTGCTGATTGCCAGCCGGGCGGAAACCACCGAAACCGTCTCCGGGCTAATGAATCTGGTAATGCTTCCAATGTGGATCGGATCCGGAGTATTTTATTCGGTCGAGCGTTTTCCCGCGGTGCTCCAGATGGTACTCAACGCCTTGCCACTGACACCTCTGATCTACAGTTTGCGAAGTGTCATGCAGGATGGTGCAAGTTTGCTCTCGCTACTCCCCCAGATCGGCTTGATTTCCCTCTGGACGATCGTCACATTTGCTCTTGCCATGCGCTGGTTCCGCTGGCAATAGTGGCTCATAGGACGCAATGACCGTCAGGTACCCGACCCCGCAACGACCGAACAAAATTCATGATGCGCAACGAGCTGTGGAAACTCCTGGGGATCTTGATGTGGTAATGCCACAGCCCCGTATAGAGGGTTCTTGCGAGAGAATCTGTGTCCACGTTTTACCGCCACCAGCCGTCTCATATCGTCCGCGTTGTCGGATAGGGATAACTTCCGGGACCACGCGAGTTGGAGATTCAAATGGAAACGAATGCCGTAGTTCGCTGGGGCCTGGCGGCTACGTTGATCTTGTGGGGACATCTCTGGACGACCCCGCTGCGAGCGACCGCCGATACCCCGTCCAGTGCAGCCGCCAGCAAACTGGGAAAGGTGGTTGCTGATTTTGCCCTCGCCGACATCGACGGAAAAACACACCGGCTATCCGATGTCCGAGATCAGCCGCTGGTCGTCATCGCTTTTCTCGGTACCGAGTGTCCACTCGCCAAACTATACGGAGCGCGACTCGCGGAACTAGCCCGCCACTACAAACCGCAGAGAGTCGCTTTCTTCGGTGTAAACTCCAATTGTCAAGATACGCTGCGGGAAATAGCAGCCTATGGACAACGCCATCAGATTCCGTTTCCCCTGCTGAAGGATGTCGGAAACCGGCTCGCAGACCAACTGCAAGCCCAACGCACCCCCGAAGTGTTCGTGTTAGACCAGCAGCGAAAGCTCCGGTACACCGGGCGGATTGATGACCAATACAGTGTCGGTATCAGCCGCGATCGGCCACAAAAACAAGACCTCCGTGACGCGTTGGACGACCTGCTCGCCGGCCGAACCGTACGGCAACCGCAGACTGTCGCGGTAGGCTGTTTCATCGGACGCCTGCAACAACCTCGCAAAAATGCGCCGGTCACTTACTCTCGACAAATTGTCAGGCTCTTCCAAAAGCACTGTGTGGAGTGCCACCGGGATGGAGAAATCGGACCTTTTTCACTCGTTCGCTATGACGATGTCGTGGGCTGGGCAGACACCATTGCGGAAGTCGTCGAGAGCCGTCGCATGCCACCCTGGCACGCCTCTCCGCGCCACGGCCAATTCCAGAATGCGCGGGTGCTGACACCAGAAGAACGTCAACTGATTTTCCAATGGGTACGCGACGGGGCACCCGAAGGAAATCCAGACGAGTTGCCAGCGCCACGGGTGTTCGTACCGGGTTGGAAGCTACCGGCAACACCGGACCAGGTGGTTGCCATGCGGAACACGCCCTTCACCGTGCCCAGTCAGGGAACAGTCGAATATCAGTACTTCGTCGTCGATCCAGAATTTACCGAGGATCGTTGGATTTCCGCTGCCGAGGTCATCCCCGGAAACCGCAGCGTCGTGCATCATGTGATCGTCTTCTACCGACCCCCACCACAGACCCGCCGCGCTGGCATTGGCTGGCTCACCGCGTACGTTCCAGGGCAAAGTACGCTGGGTTTGCCGGCCGGGCAGGCCAAACGCGTCCCCGCCGGGTCACAGCTTGTGTTTCAAATTCACTACACACCTAATGGCACCCCACAACAAGACCTCACCCGAGTGGGACTCACGTTTGTAGATCCCGCGTCGGTTCAGGAAGAGGTCTTCACACTGATCGGCATCAACCGTGACTTTGAAATTCCCCCCCATGCCTCCCGTCACCGCGTGACCATGGTGCTGGACAACTTTCCTGCCCATGCCCGGCTACTGGCAATTGCGCCCCACATGCATTTACGCGGTCGGTCGTTTCGTTTCACAGCCCACACACCAGCTCGAAAGGAAGTCCTCCTGGATGTTTCCCAGTACGACTTCAATTGGCAACACGCCTACAAATTCGTTAAACCGCTCGAGTTGACGGCAGGGCTCGAAATTGAGTGTGTCGCTGAGTACGACAATTCCAGACAGAACCTGGTCAATCCCGATCCCACCGCGACAGTCCGCTGGGGAGATCAAAGCTGGGAAGAAATGATGGTGGCCTATTTGGAAGTCGCTATTCCTCGCGGTTCACCACAGGCAGACCGCGGCGCAGAGACTGCGCGTTTGCAGGAAGCGCAGCAACAAGCGCGAAGACGGGCATCCCAGTTTCTGAAACGATTTGACGGGAATAAGGACGGCCGCATCGAACGCGACGAACTTCCCAAGGCAATGGCGCGGTTCGCCTTCGATCGTTTTGATCGGGACGGCAATCAGGTCATCGATGAAGCAGAAGTATTCGCCACCGCAGTGAGATCCAAAAGGCGAAACGACAGCCGCTGATGACACCATGCATGGGAACTGCTCGCCAATAATCGTGCGTCACGGTCACTGCCCCGCAGACCGGATCGCTGACGGTAGATCTCTCGTGACCCAAGTTGGTTGATGTGAACCATCTCGCCTCTCTACTAATCCAGCGTCGACGCTTCGTTTGGTTAGGAATCCTTGGCCTGACAGGCCTGGCCTTCTACGGATTGCTGTACCACCCACCGCCACAGGCACCGGGAGGGCAACAGGAAAGCGAGGCCTTGCGGACGTCTGGGGAGTCGTTTGATCTGCCCCAACCAGACGCGTTGCTGGTTATCGAAGTCGAAAACCTGTTCGAACCCAAAACGGTGATCGCGTTGCGCTCGATGGCAGCGGCAGTTGAACAACTCGATTACATAGCAACACTCAACTGGATTGATCGTATTCCCGTCTTGAATACATTTGGTCTGGCGGACCCGCTGCTACCACCCAACGACGCGTCACCCGAACGGTTTACACTGGCCCGACAGAAAGTCCTTCAGCACCCGGTGATCGTTGGACAACTGATTTCTGCGGACGGGCGCACGCTGCTGATGCCGGTTACGTTTGACTGGCTGGCAGTGACCGACGACGCGGACTGCACCGAACAGCTACTGCGCGTGGCACGCGATACCACGGGCGTCAGCGATGAATCCATCCGGGTTTCCCTCACCGGCCCAGTCCCCTTGTTCCTGGAACACGACGACGCCTTTCATCGCAATCGCCGCAAATTTCAATTGATCGCTTACAGCCTAGTCATCGCTATTTCCCTGTTCCTGTTTCGTAAACTGTCAACCGTTCTGATCGTTTCAGCCGGTCCACTGCTGGGTGTCTTCTGGACTTGGGGCATCCTCAACTGGATGCAAGCGCTTTCCAATCCGCTGACGACGGTTGTCTTACCTGTGCTGCTGACAATGATCGGCATGACCGATGGCCTGCACTTGATGGTCCATATCCGACGCCTCCGGAATGAAGGGGCCACACCATTGCGCGCAGCCCAGTTGTCCATCCAACGGGTGGGGACCGCGTGTTTACTGACCTCCGTGACAACCGCCATCGGTTTCGCGTCGCTGCTACTTGCCCATAACGAATTTGTCCAGGGCTTTGGGCGTTCCTGCGCCATCGGGGCAATCTTGACATTAGTGGCAGTCATTACGGTCATCCCGCTGGCTAGCGTGACTCGATTAGGGCGTTTCGTCCATCACGGCCACGGACATCGACTGGTCGATCAGGGACTCCAAAAAGTAACCTGGCTGGTCGACTCCCTAATCCACCGACCACGGCAAATCAGTTTGCTGGGAATCTTACTGACGCTGGCGTTGGCAGCGATCTGTTCGACCCTGCGCCCAGACGACCGCACCCGCGACGCACAGCCTACGGGAAGTCCAGCCTACGCCGCGCTGGCGCATTGCGATCGGGAATTAGGGGGGATTGAACTGGTTCATGTGGTCATGCGTTGGCCCGATTCCATCCCCCATGATTCCGGTCAGATCATGCAAGCACTACTGACAGTAGAATCACTCATTGACCGCGAAAAACCACTGCTGCAATTTCCGCTGTCAATCCGCAACTTGCTCGATTCGATTCCCGCCAACGCGCCGCTGGAGCAGCAGATGCCACTGCTGAGCCTGCTTCCCGATTCGATCCTGCAGCCATACTACGACACCTCGTCCAGAAAAGCGCGGATCACGGTCCGCATCAGTGATCTAGGGATCGCGCGCTACGAAATCGTATTTCGCCGTCTGGAAAAAGATTTCGAAAAGCTCGCAACCGAGTTCCCCGGATTTCAGTTTTCCCTGGAAGGAGAACCAGTCGAACGCGGACGCGCACTGCAAGAAATCGTCACAGACCTGGCTGCCAGTCTAGGAACCGCCTCGGTCATCATCCTGATCGTCATGACCGCTGTCTATCGGTCCTTGCGTGTCGGCTTGATCACGATTGTCCCCAATCTCTTTCCTCTGGCTGTCACGGGTAGCATGCTGGTCCTGATGGGTTGGCCGCTCAACGTTGCCAGCGTCTGTTCTTTCGTCGTCTGCCTGGGAATCGCGGTGGATGACACGATTCACTTTCTGACCCGTTACGGTTACGAGCGAACAGAGGGAAAATCTACACCAGCAGCCATTCGCAGCGCTTTTGTACACGTCGGGACTGCCCTGATCTTGACAACCCTGATCTTGGTAGCCGGTTTCAGTACTGTCCTGACCAGTGACCTGGCACTCCAGCGCAGTTTTGCTGCGATGGCATGCTCCACCATTCTGGCGGCACTCATCGGAGACCTGGTTTTCCTGCCTGCCATGTTGATGTGGTGGGATCGCGGGCAACGCGATCCGGTGGATTCTTGACAGCCTTCCAGCCCCCCCTTTCAATAGTTACTGGTGTTCGTCACTCTTGACGTTGGCACCGGGCTTCCCAGAATTTCGCAGGATCCTGCCCATGGCTCCCAGGACGCGTTTCCCCTGTTTCACTGGTTGGTGTCTGCTGCTGACATGGATGTCTCCTCTGACAGGACAACAGGTAAACAAGTTGACGCCCGCAGAACAGGCAGCCGGATTTCGTCTGTTGTTCGACGGCAAGTCCTTCCGCGGGTGGAAGCAACAGGGCAATTGGACCATCGTCGAACGCGCCCTTTACCGCGGGCGGGCCGGCGGCGGATTGACCTGTGTCGCTCAGCCCATCCCTGACGACTTCGAATTGCGATTTCAATGGAAAGTCGCCCGCGGCAGTAATAGCGGGGTGTATTACCGACCCGGTCAGTACGAGTACCAGATTCTCGACAATGCAGTGCACGTCGACGGAAAAAATCCACGGACCAGTGCCGCTTCGCTTTATTTTTGTATGGCACCATCGAGGGATGTGACACGACCGGCCGGGAAATGGAACGACGGGCGGATTGTCTGCCAGGGTTCCATCATCCAGCACTGGCTCAACGGCCAGAAGGTGATCGACTTTGATTACACCGACAAACGCTGGTCACAGTCAGTCGCACTGCTTAAGAAACGCGGGGGTACTCTGTCAGCGCGAGGGCGCCAGCTGTTTCTACAAGACCACGGAGACCCGGTCTGGTACCGTACCATCCGGCTGCGAACGATTTCCAAGACGGAAACAATCCTCCACAAAACCGTGCAGCCAGCGTCCATCCCACCCGAAATCCGCAAAGCTGAAGAGGAAAAACTGCGCCGCATTATCGAAAACCGACGCCGTCAGAAAGCAGCCCCCTAGACGGTTTCCCAACGCTACCGCGCAGCAGTCGGGGCGCGGTCGATCTGGGACTCATTGACTTTTCGACGGCGCGCTGGGCGGCATGAAGGGCCACCACAAGCCGCTGTTTCACGACTCACAGGCTCTTTGCAGTCGCTCTCCGAGCACCCCCTGTGTCGCACGACATCTGTATTTCGCACCGCATTTGCTGACCATTTCGAAACTTGCTCTTTCCATGTCCACACCGCTGACACTCATCGCTACAACGGCTTTTGGCCTGGAAGCTGTCGTGAAACGCGAGTTGGCTGCGCTCGGTTACGAGGGACACATTATCGCTCCCGGGTGGATCCGATTTAAGGGAGACCCGCTGGCGATCTGCCGCTGCAACCTGTGGCTGCGTTGCGCAGACCGCGTGTTGCTCCAAGTCGCCTGTTTTGCAGCCGACAATTTCGACACCCTGTTTGAAACAACCCGCGCGCTCAACTGGCGCGACTGGATCTGTCCGACCGGTGCCTTTCCGGTCGTCGGTCGATCCCTCAAATCACAATTATCAAGCGTACCTGCCTGCCAGAGAACGGTGAAGAAAGCGGTCGTCGAAAGCCTGCAACACGGGTATCGCTGCCAGCTGCTGCCAGAGGACGGTCCCCTCTTCAAGATTCAAATCGCACTGTTAGACGATCAGGCGACACTCACCCTGGATACCACGGGTCCCAGTCTGCACAAACGCGGTTACCGTCGGCAAGCCGCACCAGCACCACTCAAGGAAACACTCGCCGCGGCGTTGTTGGAATTGAGTTTCTGGAATCCCCAGCGGCCGCTACTTGACCCCTTTTGTGGCGCGGGAACGATTGTCATCGAAGCAGCCCGGATCGCCCGCAATATGGCACCTGGGATGGAACGTCAGTTTGTCTCCGACAATTGGCCCTGGCTGCCAACTACCTGCTGGAACGAAGCGCGCGCAGAAACCCGTGATCTGGTAGAGAACCCACCTGCTGAACGTCTGGTTGGCACCGATCAAAGCGATCGGGTGTTAGTAGCAGCGCGCCAAAATGCTGTCGCTGCTGGAGTCGATGACCAGGTACATTTCCAACGGCGTGCATTTGCCGATTTGAGCAGTCGGCGACAATACGGCTGCCTGGTAACCAATCCTCCCTATGGGCAACGGCTGGAGAGTGGTCCCCTGGCGGAACTCTATCGATCGATTCCGGAAGTACTCCGCAAACTCCCCAGCTGGTCACATTTCGTCCTTACCGCGCACCCACATTTTGAAAGCCTCGTCGAACGCCAAGCCGACCGACGGCGGAAGTTGTACAACGGTCGGATTGAGTGCACCTACTATCAATTCCATGGCCCGCGCCCCCCCCGCCCGCAACGTCGAGACCCCGCGGCCCCGCCAACGGAACAGGCGGCTCTTCCAGACACCCCCGCGGTCGCGCCGAATCAGCCGTCCGTTCGCGCCCCCGCGGTCTTTGGTGGCCTGACCAGTAAAGGAAAAGAACAAGCGGAGCTGTTTCACAATCGGCTCGCCAAACGGGCTCGCCATCTGCGCCGCTGGCCCGGAAAGCGGGGCATTACTTGTTTCCGGATCTACGACCGTGACATCCCGGAAGTCCCCCTGACGGTCGACCGTTATGAAGACTATTTGCACCTCGTCGAATCGGAACGACCTCACAATCGTAGCCGCGCTGAGCATGCCGACTGGCTCGACTTGATGGTGCAGACTGCAGCCACCACGCTGGACGTCAAGCGAACACACACTTTCTTGAAACGCAAACAACCGCAACGCGGCAAGGCCCAGCACGCACGGCTCGACGACCAACGGCATGAAATCAGAGTTCGGGAAGGGGGCCTGCAATTCCTGGTGAATCTCTCCGACTACCTTGACACCGGTCTCTTCCTCGATCATCGCACCACGCGATCAATGGTGCGGCAGGCGTCCCCAGGAACACGCTTCCTGAATTTGTTCGGTTATACAGGCGCTTTCACGGTCTACGCGGCTAGTGGTGGCGCGGCGAGCACCACCACTGTCGACCTGTCGCCCACCTACCTGGACTGGGCGAGGAGGAATCTCAAACTCAATGGCTTCGACGCACCGCAAAACGCCTTGGTGCGAGCCGATGCGTTGGAATACATTCGTGGGCTGCGCCCGGTGCCAACCTTCGATCTGGCTGTGATCGACCCGCCGACTTTCTCGAACAGTAAACGCACTGAATCAGATTGGTCAATTCAACAGAACTACGCCGAACTCCTCAATGGTGTGCTGCGCGTCATGCATCCCGGAGGCACGGTTTTCTTCTCCACGAATTTCCGCCGCTTTAAATTCAACGTGACGAGTATCACGCCGGCCGAAACCATCGAGATCAGTAAACAAACGGTACCCGAGGATTACCGAAATCGACGGATTCACCGCTGCTGGAAAATCCACGTTCCCGGGCAACCGGCCAGCCACTCGTGAAATGGCTGGCAACACCTGGAGATCACTTGCGTCGAGTACTACGTCGGTCCATCGAGAACGTCCCTTCGAATCTGCTCGATGTGTAGGTTGATTCAAAGTGGCCGTCACGTACTGTCGCGTCGTAGTCGAAGGTCCCGTACAGGCGACTCACAAAGGTTGAACCACGCAGTCGAATGCTGCCGTCTTCTTGCTCCGCGGCGTCCAATACAACCGCATATCGAAACGGCAATATTCCAAAAAAACGTCCTCGAAAAATGGCCCGGTACTGGCTGTCGTTGAGCGCAATAAAGCGTCCCCGCAGCGGACCGGTATGCCGATTGTTGCTGTTGGACCAGGTCCCTTTCCAGGCACCGCTCAAATCCTCCGCCGACGCGTTGGAAAACCCGGTCGCAGAAGTCAAAAGGAAAGCAGCCAATATCAGTAAACGCATCATCTTCATCGTGGAGGCTCCCTGGTTCGTCGACAGACAGCACAGACCGGACCTCATTTCCTGAAATCCACTTCGACCGGTGCCGCGAGAATCTCACAATCCACAACCGGTATACCAAATATGGGTATTTCTGGCATCTGTAGAAGTGGTCGAACGACCGCGGTGGCCCCTGCCGCTGCCAAGATCCGCCCTAGATCCCTGCACAGCAACAGGATATCCCAACTACCGGACCGGCCGCGCGCTAACGGGCGGCCGGTTCGTGAGGAAAGTTGCCTTGCTGGCTTTCTCGGGCCATCTGTTGCCAGTGGTGCTGCGGTTGCCAACTGAGCAGCGATTTCAGTTTGGTGCAATCAACCAGGCCGCTGCGATCTGGCAGGACAGCACGTACATCGGTAATCTGAGGCAGATGCGTGGCTAGCAATTGTGCCGTGGAAACGTCGACACAGACATCGTCGGCGGCAACACCGAACACTTCACAGCCCGACAAATCGGATTCGATCCAGGCCAGACAAGCAGACGCCACATCGCGCGCATCGACATAAGACCAGAGCGCATCCACTGCGGCTGCGGGGTCCGCCGTGAACCGGCGAAACCGCCACTCGTAAGACTGTTCGTAAACGATCCGCTGTGGCCGCAGCGCCGCGATGGCAATGCCATACCAACGCGCGTAGTGAGCAGCCAGCGTTTCCAGGTTTTGTTTGGCCGCTCCGTAAATACTGTCAGGACGCGCCGGACTGCTCTCATCAACGGGCAAGTAAGGAACGCGCATCAAGTCGCCGTAAATCTCAGGGCTGCTGGCCAGCACCAGACGACGGATTCCCAATCGGGCTGCCGCTTGCAGGACATGGAACCCACCCAATGCCAGGTTTTCGTAAGCCGTATGCCAACTGGTCCACGCGTCAGTCGGTAGACTCCCGAAATGAACAATCGCATCAGCGCCTGCGCAAATCTCGTAAAGGCTCGCGCCGTCCCGTAGATCCACTTGGCGGTAGCCGGTTTCCCAAATTGCACAGGGCTTTAGATCGAGCCCTAACACATCCCAGCCCGCGTCCGCGAACGCGGAGACAATCGACGGTCCAGTCCCCCCTTTCGCCCCCGTGACAATCACACGTCTCATCGCACATGCACCTCCCTGTCAAGAAACCTCACTGCGCAGCTGTGTTGCCGCCTGCCCCAGGCATTTCAGTTTTTCATACGCTTCGTCGAGCGGCACCTCGTGGTCCTTGCCAGGTGCAAACCCGCAATCGGGATTCAGCGTCAGTCGCTCCACCGCCACATGTTCCAGCGCACCGTGGACGCGCTGGACAATCTGTTCTGACGACTCAATCTCCGGAAAACGCACATCAACGCAACCCAAACCGATCAAACATGATGTGGGAAGCTCGCTCAGAATCGCCACGTCGCCGGCTACCGGAATACTGAATTCCAACATCAGCTGATCAACTTGAAGTTGTTGGATGTGCGGCAAAATTGCCTCGTAGCCCCCGGCCGCACCCCATCCACGTCGACCCCAATTACGACGACAGAGATGGACTGCCAGACGCACGCCAGAGATTCCCTCAACAATGGCATTGATCCACTCCACGGCGCGGGACATCTCGGCCTCCGGGTCTGCAAAGCGCGCGCGGACCTGAGGATCGACGAGCACGCAAAGATGGGGCTCATCCAACTGGATTACATCAACACCCATATCCCGAATCGCCAATAATTCGGCACGCAGCGGCTCGATCAGCGCCTCACAAAATTGCTCCCTGCGCGGGTAAGCCTGCTCCGAAACACCAGGAACCCACATCCGCTGCCCGATCAAATAAGGCGACGGGAGACACGCTTTCACCTGGCCCTGCGCAGTCGCTTTGAGAAACTGCGCCTCGCGTGCCACGATGCCGGGATTCCAGACTTCGACGGGACGTGTCACGACTTGGTGGTAACCAAATTCTTCCCGTTCGACCCATTCAAACCCCGAAAGCAGCTCAGCAATCACGTCGACGTAAGTTTCTCTGCGCCATTCACCGTCGGAGACGATATCAATACCCGCTTGCTCCTGAAGGCGCACACAGTAGCGCACCGCATCGTCCATCCGCTGTTGCCACTCCGGGCAAGCCGCACCCACAGTACGCGAACCGGCGGCAAACAAGTCCTTGACAAACGGGGGCCGGGGCATGCTCCCGATCACCGTCGTCGGAAAAAGAGGGGACTCCGTGACCATAATCTTCCTGCTCTCTGAGATCGGGGACTCTGCTTAGCGGTTGCCGTCTCGACCGTTCCTACTACGCGCAATGGTAGAGTTCCGCGTGGTGCTTCGCCAGGCACGAAACTATCTGAAACGTCGACCGCAGTAGGGCAAATTCGGCGCTGGGGGCGAAACGCAGTCTACCTATCTTGCCACTAATTTTCGCGGTTTTTTCTCCCGTAACCTCGGAAGTAGTTTGACGCGCTGATAATTGTCGCTACGTTGCAACCTGCGATGGTTGCATCGATCGCGATGGATCGAACCGGGCACACCCAGGAACAGATAGAAAACGGAATACGTCTATGTCATCGAGCATCTCACAAAACGCGGCGCAAGGCCACACGTTGGACGATCAAGATCTCAAGATGGCCGAAAATTTGGCCCAGGAGTACAGTCGGCTGACGAGTGAATTGTCCAAGGTCATTGTCGGCCAGGACGAAGTTCTGAAACAGGTCTTACTGGCCCTCTTTTGTCGTGGCCATTGCCTCCTGGAAGGAGTTCCCGGGCTCGCCAAGACGCTGATGATCTCCAGCATTGCCGAGCTGCTCTCACTGGAGTTCAGTCGTGTTCAGTTCACACCAGACCTAATGCCTTCGGATATTACGGGCACTGAAATTCTCGAGGAAGAGGAGGGGACTGGTCGACGGCGCATGCGTTTTGTCAAAGGCCCCATCTTCGGCAATATTCTGCTGGGTGACGAAATCAACCGGACACCGCCGAAAACACAGGCTGCCCTGCTGCAAGCGATGCAGGAATACAAAGTCACCACGGCGGGCAAGGATTACCCGCTCGACCAGCCGTTCATCGTGCTGGGCACACAAAATCCGATTGAACAAGAGGGAACCTACCCACTCCCCGAAGCCCAGCTCGATCGTTTCATGTTTCGGATTCACGTCGATTATCCGAATTTTGAACAGGAGTTGCAGATCGCGGAAATCACCACGGCCGATGGTTTTCCCGAGCTGACCTCGATCCTCGACCGGGACGACATCCTGTTGTTGCAGAGAATTGTCCGCAAAGTACTGATCGGACGTTCGGTATCGGCGTTTGCGGTGCGGCTGGTACGAGCCACCAGGCCCCTTTCAGAAGATGCTCCCGACTTCGTCAAGAAATATCTCACTTGGGGCGCCGGTCCGCGGGCCTGCCAGGCAATTTTGCTGGGTGCGAAAGCGCACGCCCTGCTAGATGGACGTATCAACGTTTCTACCGACGACATTCGCTACATCGCCTACCCCGTCCTGCGACACCGCTTGGTCACCAGTTTCGCTGCCGAAAGCGACGGCGTCTCGACCGACAACATCGTAGAAATGTTGCTCAAAGTCACCAGTGAGGAGTAACCCTGACGGTCAGCGTAGGAGACGAACGCAAACGAGCCACCTGGTCGCTGTTGTTCTCCGCTCTCTGAAATACAACGGATTCTTTATTTCACGATTGAACTGCCATGGCTGCTACTCGGTATCTGGACCCTGCCGGACTCGCCCGTTTGGGGAATATGGAGCTCGTTTCCAGGCAGGTGGTAGACGGCTTTCTGACGGGCCGCCACCGCAGCCCATACCACGGGTTTTCGGTGGAGTACCTGGACCATCGCGCCTACACACCGGGCGACGACATGCGGGCCATGGACTGGAAGATGCTGGCCCGTAGTGACAAGTACTATGTCAAACTGTTTGAAGATGAAACGAATCTCCGCGCTTACATCTTGTTGGACTGCTCAGAATCCATGGGATTTCGCAGCGGCGAAATCAGCAAACTTGACTACGGCGCATTTCTGGCTGCCTCGCTCAGTTACCTGCTGATTCGACAGAATGATGCGGTAGGTACCCTGCTGTTTGACTCCGACATTCGCACGTACGTCCCGCCCCGCGCCCACCCCTCCCAATTCCGTCGCGTGCTTGAAACACTGGAGCATCTGCAGCCGGGCGGAGAAACCAGTATTGGCTCGATTCTCAATCTCGCTGCCGAACGAACCAAGCGCCGGGGGTTGATCATTCTGATCAGTGACTTGATCGACAACGAAGCCGAGATTGCCCATGGCCTGCAGCGGTTCCGTCATAGCCAACACGAAGTCATCGTGTTTCACGTAATGGACGACGCTGAGCTGACCTTCCCCTACGACCGCCTCACCCGGTTCAAAGATATGGAAGGGGCGGGTCGTGTCGTCACCAATCCCAAAAATCTCCGCAAGCGTTACCTGGAACGCATTCGTGAGTTCCAGGCCCGTTTGCGCGGTGACTGCCTGGAACGTAAAGTCGACTACAACCTGGTGAAAACAACAGAACCGTACGATAAATTTTTGTCCGCCTACCTCGACAAGCGTTCACGCATGGGATAATTCGGCCTGCCGACAGCTAACCTAACTGGTCAGGTACCGATCCCGACGCGCGTATCACGTCGATTCACGTCCTCAAAGAAGAGAACCCGGTTTATGAGTTTCCTGCACTCGGGACTCCTATGGGTTTTGCCACTGGCGCTGATCCCGATCGCCCTGCACCTGCTGACCTTGCACCGCATCAAAACGGTGGATCTAAGTACCTTCCGATTTCTCTTCGATAGTTACGTACAACAACGCCGGCGGATGAAGTTTCTGGAAGCGCTGATTGCCATGTTACGTACTGCTTTCGTGCTATTTCTGATCTTCAGTATCGCGCGGCCGGTGGTCCAACATTGGGATTCTCTCCTGGGCGGCGGCGGCGGACGCGACATCGTTCTGATGGTCGATGGTTCGGCCAGTATGGCGGCAGCGACCAAGGGCGTGACATCGATGGCTCGGGCGCGCCAAGCCGCCACCAAGATTGTCGAGCGGCTCAGTAAAGACGACCGTGTGACCATCATTCGCGTAGGAGCCCGGCCGGAAGAAATCTGTAGCCGATTTTCAGGCGACGCCAAAGCGTTGACGGCGGAGATTGACCAACTCGAATCAGGCTCCTCGCGCGGCAATCTCTTCGCCGCGCTGACCGACGTGTTCGGTGAAGGCGCCCGGGAATTGAATAATCCCCGTGTCTACCTATTGACCGATCTACAGGCCAGCGACTGGAAGGAATTGAAAGATGGTGTGGCCGATAACCTGATCCCCGCAGAAACCGAAGTGGTGGTCGTCAATATCGGCTCCAACCAGACTATTCCCAATCGCGCGGTGGTGGGTAGCAAACCAGAAAAATCGCGCGTGCTGGTCGGGCTCCCCATCCATCTACGACCCCGTGTTGTCAATCATGCCAAGTTGACTGCTGACAACGCGACAGTCGCAGAAAAAGTCGAGGTCGTGGTCTTGTTGAATGATAAGGAAATTGCCCGCAAGAATCTCAGTATCAAACCGGGGGAAACGAAAGAAACTGAGATCATCTACCGGCCGACCGAGCCAGGTCCGTTGCGCGGTCGGTTTGAAATCTCGTCCGACCGATTCACCCACGACGACCGCTTTCGTTTTTCCATGGAAGTCGTTCCCAGGATCAAGATCTTACTGGTCAATGGCAATCCGTCGGCCAAGCCGTTGGAAAATGAAGGGCTCTATCTGCGCACCGCGATGTACTCCACCGCCGCCCAGAGGGACGCCGTCGAAGACTCGGAAACGCAAGGGCAGACTGCGAGTGCCCCCAGCGTGCCCTCAGCACAGCAGGAACTATTGCAGGCATTGGATGTCGTCGATCTTCCTGAAGCCAACCTCAACGCCGAAACGTTGCGCGATGCCTCCGCAGTAATTCTGGCCAACTGTGGCGCTCTGAACGCCGCGCAGTTTTCTCTGTTGAGCGGGTTCGTGGCCGACGGCGGTGGCCTGCTGATCTTCCCCGGGGATAAAGTGAATCCCGACACCTACAACAAGCAGCTCTTTGTCGGTCCCACGCTGCCGGAGGAAAAGCTCATGTCCGCCGAGTTGGGTGCTATCGTCGGCGATCCAGACAAAGCGGAAACTTTTCAGCGATTCGGAGCCGTGGATCTGGCCCACCCCATTTTCTCGGTCTTTGCCAACGCCGACCAACCTTACATGACGCGGATCAATGTATATCGCCGCTTCCCCTTGACACTGGCGGAGTCCGATGGCAATGCCTGGCCGACGGTAGAATTTGCGGATGGCTCTCCAGCGTTACTGGAAAGCCGCTTCGGTACCGGACGAGTACTGGTCAGCGCGTTTCCCCTGAACACACGCTGGAGCAACCTGCCGATGACCCCAGAATTCGTACCCCTTGTACTGCGGATGATCAGTCATGTCCGCCGGCCCGACGATCTGGAGAGCCCGGCTGTCGTCTCGGCAGGTGGCACCGCCGAATTCACAGTCGCGCCCACCTGGGCACCCGCCAATGGAAAAGTCACTGACATTCGCGGTCGGGTTACCCCGGTCAGTTTTCAACGCTCCAACTCCCAACTCAAAGGCGCCTTCCACGAAACCACGGCCACCGGTTACTACACGGTAGAGGTCACTGGTGGAAGAACTGAAGATCCCAAACAAGGAACCGTTTCCTTCGCCGTCAACCTGTCAGAGGACGAATCGAATTTCAGCGGTTTGGAACCCGATCAAATCAAACGGATGCTGCCGTCGGCCGACGTCACCACGATCGACGCTTCTGCCCAAGCGCAGCAAGACTACGGCAACATTGGCAACCAGCGGGAAATCTGGCGCCCGCTGATCCTACTCATTCTGGTAATTATCGGAGCCGAGTTCCTACTTTCCACGCTGGGCGGCCAGCACGTCGATGGGGAGGAATCGCAGACGACAGCCGCCCGCATCCGTCACTTGGCCAGCGGGCGTTGGGTCGGCCGAATGACCGGTGCGGGAGTGGAGGAGATCGCCGCCGAAACGGTGGAGCAATAGGGGCAGTCGGCGGGCGTGCCACTCAGCACAACCGGCCGGTGGTAGCCGCGAGAACAAACAGGCAAATCTAAGCAGGAAAGAACCAAACGCACTGACATCGAACAGGCCGCCAGGGTGAATGGAAATGATTGCCGCTCCCCTGGGAGATTTGTCCAGTCCAGTGAAAATGAGAATTCACAAATGATCGGCCGCTTGCACGTGGAACAGCTGCAGGGATGCCCTGTGCCCGCTGGCAGCCGGCACCGTTACTAGTAGTGGATAAGAAACGTCATTCCCGGGAGAGAGCAGAACCATGGTGGGACTATCTGCGAACGAGAACTCAAATCAGCAACCACCCGCTTCGGGTGAACTCGACACGTCCAAAATCACACGGCTGATTCAACGAACTCGCGTCCTGTTGCGGACGACTTGGCTGGCCACCGGACTCGGGGTAACCCTCGGTTTGCTACTGGCGACGTTGGTCGCCGTCACCCTTACCGACCTGCTGGTTTACACGCTCCCGCCGTGGTTGCGGCTAACCGGTTTGTTATGCATCGTGATTCCCACGCTGTGGGTCTGTTACCTGGGAGTTATCCGACCCCTGTGCCGACGTTTGACCGAGGTCATCGTGGCCCGTCACATCGAACGCGAAATTCCCGGTATCCACAATCGCTTGATCAGCTGTATCGACTTGGCCCGCAACGGCGGTAGCACAGAAAACAGCGTCCATTCAGAGGCCTTCCATGTCAGGCTCGTCAATGAAGCGCTCTCGCGGATTGCTGATTTCAGCCCGCGCAAAGTACTCGACCTGATCAGTCTGCGTAAATCAGCCCTCTTTGCTGTGGTCGCCACGGTGATCCTGGCGGCCGCGTTTCTCGGCTTCCGTGAGCGCCTCTCCACAGCCGTCGCCCGTATCGTCTATTTCTACCAAGATATTCCGCCCAACTCGGGTATCGGCTACCAGGTGGTTACCGGCGACCGCCAGGAACCGGGAGACGACAAAACCCTCCGCGGCGAAGATGTCCAGTTTACCGTCACTGTGACCAACGGCGACCTTGATCTGTTGAAAACAGACACCTTGACTCTGGAAGTAGAGACCACCGACAAAGACGGCAAGCCTACCAAACTGGTGCACGAGTTCCCCGAACTCAAAGAAGTCGACACCGCTGTGACAGATCCGTCAGACCAAACCGAAAGCACCGCCCGGCAGACCAGTTTTTCGCTCGTCGGTATGCAGCGCGACTTCCGTTATCGTGTTCGCGGCGGCCAAACCTGGACCCCCCAGTTTCAAGTCACCATGCTCGAGCGACCACGGATCGTGGGCCTGCAAACAGCGCTGCATTACCCGGACTACATGCGGATCGCAGAGCCACGCTACGGTGCCCCACAAACCAAAGATGTCACCGGACCCAAGGACAGTAAAGTCGAAATAGTGGTTACGGTTGAAGGCGATGTGGAAGGGGGGGAGATCGTCCTGCTCGAGCCACAAATGAAACGGGTGGCGATCACAGACCGCCCCGAACGTGAACGCGTCTGGTTTTCCGATGCCCTGCCGTCCGGCGCCACCGCCGAAGGAACCTGGCAATGGGATGAAAAGACAGCCGGTCGCAAAGGACATTTTGACGCCCCCGCCGCGGGACCGCACGCGCACGGTTTCAGTGGCGTACCTGTGGGTTATCAGATCCAGGCCAACGAAGTGCTGTTCGCCAAAGTCTGGGTCGTCGACGGCCAGGCACCCGAACAAATTATGTTGCAGTGGAACGACGGGCAAGACTGGGAACATCGCGCGTTCTGGGGCGCGGACAAGATCGCCGAGGGGACCTTAGGTACCGCCAGCCGGCAACCGCTCGGCGAATTACCCGAATCGGGTGCCTGGGTCACACTGGAAGTGCCCGCCGACGCGGTGGGGCTCACTGGCAAGCGAATCACGGGCATGCGATTTCGGCTCGTCGGAGGTCATTGCGTCTGGGGCGCCACTGGAACACTACCGCCGACCGATCGCCTGGTGCGCAAACTGGTGGCCACCGAACGATTTCCCGTCAAACGGCTGCCGATGGAATCCGCAGAACCGGAAACCGTTGCGCCCTCCAGTGACAGCGGATCGGGAAGCACTCCGCTCGCTACGGCGGCCACTGCCGCCAAACAAAGTCGCTGGTCCGGATCGTTCGAGCTTCTGAAAGACGGTTACTACCGTGTGGAATTGCGCAACCAGGCCGGTTACGAAAACCAAAGTATGGAAGAAGGAAAGCTCGATGCCATCGTGGACGAAGCTCCCTGGGTCGAAATCGAACGGCCAGGCATCGATCTGGTGGTCAGTACACCAGTCAAGGTACCTATTTTTCTTCGCGCCAGTGACGATTACGGCATTGCCCACGTTGAGCTGGCGGTCCAGAAAGGCGAAGCAGAGGCGTTTCAAGGTCGACCGGTGGAGAGTTTTGACCAGCCGCCACGTTCTCTCACTCAAGTGGTCACCTTGGACCTGGCGGAAGAAGCCCTGGCCGTTGGTGCCAGCCTGAAATACCGCATCGTCGTCCGTGACGGCAAAGGCAGCAGCGCTACGTCGCGGGATTACACGATACGCCTGGCCGATGAAAGCCAGGCCGCGGATAAGCAATTCGAGCAGTATGAAACCCAAACTGACACGTTTCAGGAGAAACTCGTCAAGTTGATTGCCGAGCAGGACAAGATCCGAGAAGCGACAGAGCAATTAGTGGAAAAGTACGAACCGCTCACCGAAAAACTGGAGGCTGCTGCTGCCGAAGCCAAGCGGGATGCTGACCCCGCTGATCCGCAGGCCAAACCTGAACCTTTGAAACTCGATGAGGAAACCGCGAAACAACGTGACGAATTGCGTGGAGAACTGACCCAACTAGCAGCGCAAGAAAACAAGAATGTGGAACTCGGCCAACAGGTGGCCAACGATCTCAAACAACTCGCTGAACAAGCCAACAACCAGGCCTTCCTGCCACCAGAAATCACCCGTCAACTGGAAGCGATGCAAGAGGCGTTCCAGGAGCTGGCCGTCGAACCGATGCAGCAATTGGCCAACCAGGCACAGGCGGCGGCCCAACCGCAAGAAGAGAATCCTCCGCTGGAGAATATTCAGCAGCAAAGTGAAGAGGTCCAGAAGAACCTGGATGATCTGCAGAATCGCCTGGAAGCGCTGGCCGACGCGCAAACCGAAAGCCGCACCGATGCGGAATCCGCACTCGCCGATTTGCGGCGCGAACTGATGCAGCAAGACGCCCAATTAACCGCCTCAGATTTGGCCGAGCTGCGCGACTTTCTCGAAGCCAAACGGGCCGATCTGGATACGTTGCAAGGCAGCCAGGAGGAGTTGCTCGAAGACGCCACCCAGGATCTCTCGGAACGTGGCTTTGAAGCCATCGAGGAGGAACAGACTCAACTCGATATGGAATCTGAGGACGAGCTGGAAAGTGTCCGAGATCTGCTCGAACAATTACGGGAGATGAAAGATCCGCCTCAGTTCCCCGGCAAGCCCTATGATCCCGAACAGGAAGCCTACAAAGTCCCCCCCAAGGAACAGGATACCGCCGATCCGGAAGACAGCAAAAAGCAAACTGAACAGGCGCCTGAGCCGGACGGGGAAGCAGACGCAGGTGAGACCGAAGAGGAAGAGCCCGATTTGTTTCTGCCGGCACTCGGTGGCCCGGTTCCCGAAATGGACGAGCGGTTTGCTGACAAGCTGCGCGATCTAAAAGAGCAAGTCAAACAGGCTGATGAACGGCAAGCCGACAAAGCGGACCGCAAAGAGATGCGGTCGCGCCAGGTGGATCGCGTCGAAGAACTCGACCAGGCCCAACGGGCGCTCGGTGCGGACAAGAACTCGCTCGAGCAACTGCTCGAACAACTGGAAAACCTGGCGAACCAGTCGAATCAGCCGATGTCTCCCAGCCAGATGGACCAGCTAGACCAGCAGATGCAAGAACAGATGCAGTCGGACGCCATGCAAGCAGCACGGGAGATGATGCAACGTCTCCAGCAGATGCTCGGCCAGTCGGGCAGCCCTCAGGAACAAGCCCCCGAAGGTCAACAGCCGCCACAATCAGCGCCCCCACCACCTCCCAGTACGCTGAGCGAAGCGGCCACCGCAACGGCCGTGGTCGACCAGATCGTCGAGGAACTGGGTGATTTTGACGCCAGTACACGTACCGTGATCATCGGGATGCAAAAACGTCAACGTGAAGATTTGCTGCAAAGCCTCAAAAGCAAGGGGCCTGAAGGCTATCGCGCCTTTGTCAGAGAGTATTTCCGCAAACTCGCCAAGGTGAAAGGCGAGTAAGCGATCGTCCCTGGGTCCGTCGGAGTGGAAAACCGGCGCCAGTAGCAGAATGGAAAATCGATGGAAAGTTTTCTTCGCTCAATTGGCATTGCGGACGACGTGGTCAACAACCTCGATCAGGTGACGATTACCGTCCAGCGACCTGTGGTGTTATGGGTGAGCCTGATTCTGTTGATCCCCGTTGGTTATTTCATTTACCGGCGCCAGCGCGACAATCTCAGCACCATTCCGAAGAAATACCGGGTGGCCTTGAGTGCGACGCGAATCCTGATTCTGGCCATCCTGCTGGGCGTCCTGGCCGGACCTTACCTCGAACTCGACCATCGTGAAAAACGCAAGCCCATTCTGGCTGTGCTGCTGGACCATTCCCAGAGTATGCGGCTGCCCGCAGGCCCTTTCATCTCCAACGACGAACTGCTGAAGGTGGCCTCTGCCGCGGGCTACGACACCACCACGGGAACTGTAGCGCCCGACGCCCGCAAGGCGCTCAATCGGATTGCCCGTTCGGAGCTGGCGACCTCGGTGATCGAAACCAGCAAACCGGGGTGGATCGAACCCCTGCAAGAGGATTTCGAAGTCCGCTACTACGGGTTTTCACGCCAGGTTACACCCGTCTCCATCACAACCACGGATGACGCAGCAGAGGCTGCCAGCAATCCCTCCGGAGGCAACGCGTCTCATTTGGGTGACGCGATTTTCCATGTGCTCGACGAAGCCCAGGGACAATACGTTTCAGGGATGTTACTGCTCTCCGACGGCCAGAATACGGGGGGGCGATCCCCCTCACTGGCAGCCCGCGCCGCGGCGTCGGCTGAGAGCCGTATCTTCGTCGTGCCCCTGGGATCGAGTCAGCCCATGCAAGACGTGTCGATCGTCGATGTTTACACCAGCGGCCAAGTCGCCGTCGGCGACATGGTCAGTGTCCATGTGACACTGGCGTCCCAGGGCTTCGATAACCGTCCAGTCACCGTCGAATTGAAGGAAGGTGACGAAGTCCTCGCCAGCAAACAGGCCCTGGTCCGTGACAGGGAACACCAGCATCTAGAATTGACCTTTGAAGCCAAGCAGGCGGGGGAACGGCTGCTGACGGTGCATGTGCCACCACTGAAAGAGGAAACCGAAGCGCTGCAGGCCAACAACACCGACTCCGCGTTTGTGCAAATTAGCGAAGAGAAGTTGCGCGTGCTGCTCATTGACGGACTCCCCCGATGGGATTTCCGCTTCATCAAGAACGCCATCCGCCGGGACAACGGACTGGCAGGTCGGACAGGCGATCAACCCGACATCGTTGTGGAAACTGAATGGCGGCGACTCGCTCCACCAGCCCGTGTCGCCGCCCTGCCACGCACCTTGGAAGAGTTGGCTGAGTACCACACGGTGATGGTCGGCGATGCGACACCCGAATTGCTGACGCCCGAATTCTGTGAACTCCTCGCGCAAGGGGTTGAGGAAAAAGGAGTGGGGCTGATTGTCTCCGCCGGTACCGAGGCCATGCCACATCGGTTCGGACCGGTTCTACACAAACTGCTGCCGGTGGTGCTGAACCCGGGCGACAAGGGAATCGAAGCGGTCGCCCGCAATGAGTACGGTGGTTTCCAGATGGAAATCAGTCCCGCGGGTATCATCCACGAAACTATGCGACTGTACGACGACCCGGGACGCAATCAGAAAGTCTGGGGAGATATGCCGGGTTATTTCTGGTGCGCAGCCGTGGAACGCCTCAAGCCAGCCGCCACCGCGCTCGCCTACAACCCACTGCGTGAAGGGGGCGGAATTCGCGAGATGCCGCTGATCGCCTGGCACTACGAAGGCAGCGGCAAGGTGATGTTCGTGGGAACCGATTCGACCTGGATGTGGCGGCAAAACGTGGGCGACCGTTTCTTCTACAAATTCTGGGGACAATCGATTCGTTTCGTAAGCCGAAAAGACGAGGACGAAAGCCAAACAACTCAGTTCCGGGTACGGCCGGTACGTGCCCAGCCCGGCGAAGAGGCCCAAATTGAACTACTCGCGTACACCGCTCAGGGACGTCCCCTGGAAGACCCCACCCAATCCGTCGTGCTGCTCAGCCCGGGAACCCGCGACCACCTGACCCTGCAAGCCGACCCCAATGAAAAAGGGCGTTACACGGGAGTCTTCACCCCGACGGAAGCTGGCAAACACCGGTTGGTTTTCGATCCCCGGAATGGCTCAGAACCTGTCGAGACTTCACTGCAAGTCCTGATCGCGCCAGAGGAATACCGCAACCCCAACATGAACCGTCCCCAACTGGAACTCCTGGCGAATACTACCGGGGGACGCGTGATCGACCTCGACGAACTGGATACGGTTCCCGACCAATTGGAAAATCGTGCTCCCGAAGAACGCCAACTACATCGGGAAGCGACGCTCTGGGATAACTGGCTGATTCTCTTGATCCTGGTCTTGACCTACACGCTGGATGTGGGCATTCGACGTTTGATGGGACTCTCGTAATGGATTCGAAGACCGACAACAAACAACACACAGCCGCCGATCCCGGACGCACTGCGGGGCGCCGTCTCAGGCTGGCGGGTCTGGCGGGTCTGGCGGCAATCATCGCCGGCCTCACCGTGCCGCAATCAGGCCTACGGGAACCTGTGCAGGCCCAGCAAGAAGAGACCTCCGGGAAATCCAGTTCGGCGGAACTAATCACCGAAACCGAAGTGGTCAACCGCGTTCGCGGCTCCGTGACAAAATCGCTGGAATACCTGGCAACCCAACAGCGCCCAGACGGTGCCTGGGACGGCAACAACGCCCCCAACGCACTGGCGCTGCTGGCGTTTATGGGCGCCGGACACGTCCCCGGACGCGGTCCCTATCGAGACGTCCTGGAAAAAGGAAAACGATTTGTCTTGCGCACCCAGAATGAGCAGGGTGTCTTCGTCCCCCAGCGCAATGCCGGGTCCGGGCCAATGTACCAGCAGGGTTTGGCGACGCTGGCCATGGCGGAACTGTACGGTATGGACCCGGATCCAGAACTGGAAACCAAGCTCCGCAAGGCGGTCGACCTGTTGATTCGTTGTCAGTCGCCCAAAGGAGGCTGGCGTTACCAGCCGAATCCCAGCGACCAGGATCTGAGTGTGACCGTGATGCAGATCATGGCCCTCCGGGCCGCCAACAATGCCGAAATTCCGGTACCCGAGGCCACCATCGAAAAAGCTGTCAACTACGTCCGCTCCTGTGCCGACCCCAAGGGAGGTTACGGCTATCAGGGACCCAGCCGCAAGCCGCCCACATCGGCCGCTGGCATCGTATCACTCCAGTTACTGGGTTATTACGACGACCCAACCGTGAGCAAGGGGCTGGAGTACCTCTCTACGTTACCAGTCGAGTGGGGCACTGGTGGCAGCATCACCTACTGGTACTACTTTCACTATTATGCGATCCAAGCAAATTATCAGGCGGGTGGCCAGCGATGGGCCGATTGGCATCCGCGGATTCGCGAGCTGCTGCTGGAAAAACAAAACGACGATGGAAGCTGGGACCTACCTGGCGGCTCCGAAGGAGCCAATGTCGTCGGGGTAAACAAAGTCTACTGGACCAGCATGGCCACACTGGTGCTGGAAATCTACATGCACTTTCTGCCGGCCTACCAAAGGTGATCGATATGCGCCATCGCCTCCATCACTTGGCCCGCCTCGCCATCCTGGTCGGTGGCATCACATTACTTCTGGCTTCTGCCGCACCAAGTGCCCCGCCTGGCAACGGAGGTACCATTCGCGGGCAGCTCGTCCCGGCCGACGGTGCGGGTAACGTGGTGGCGTTGCACCGCGCTTCGGGCAAAACGTTTGCCGGAAAAGTCGATCCCAAAACGGGCTCTTTCTCGATCGGGCCATTACCTTTCAAAGGTATTTATGCCTGCCGTGTAGACTTTGCCACCAGCCGGCTGGAAGGCATCAATCTGCAGGTCCCTCCCTCCGACTACGTGGAAGAACAACCACTCTCGGCAGAAGATCTGGCGACAATCAAGACCAAGATTCGCCGCATGAACAAATTCGAAGATGTGGTAGAGATCAAGACGATCTCTGGAAATATCCAACATGCCGTAATCTTACTGAACAAACTCAGAACCCGACCTTTTTTCGGTTCTAAACCGGGAGAGGTTGTCTGGCGCTCTGAACTCTGGCATTTCGAGCGGCCAGAAGAGACCTGGGTCAAAGTGCAGGATGAACTCTTCGTTGTGCTCTATCGCCAACGAATGCAACACGCCGATTACCGCAAGCAATCGGTTACCTTCGATGCCGCGCTGGGCGGGATCCGCCTGACGCGCGAGATCCCAGAATACGATCTCGGACGAATTGAACGGCCCCGTCCTCAACCGGGTGTCCATTTCCGTAACGGCACTGCAGTCAATCGCAGTCAAAGTAAAACCGCGCCTCCTGCTACGAACAACTGACCCCGTCCCTTGCTAAGGAGAACTTTGCCATGCTCAGCCCTATGATTCGGCAGGCAAGCCGTACGGAGTGGTATGTCGCGTTGCTCTTACTCCTGCTGCTGGCAATGCCCGCGACACTGCTGGGACAACGCCGTGTAGGCACGATTGGGCCACCTCCGCGCAAGAACCCCCAACGACAGACCTCGGCCGAAGGTTTTCCACCATTGCCCTTGCCGGTGACACCGCTCCGCCGCAGCGAACCGAAAGCCGAACCGGCGCCACCGCTCTTTATGGCGAAGTTGATCTATGGAAAAGATCAGGACTACATGCCCAACCCAGGTGATGTGGACAACTTGATGCGACATGCACGGTATGAATTGGGCCTCTGGTACGGCTGGAAGGTACTCGACCTGGAAGAACTTGTGACGGCGCACCAGGCAGGCAAGCACTCCAAGTTACCCATGCTCTACCTGACCGGTTATCAGCCATTTACCCTCAGCGATTCGCAACGCGATGCATTGCGTCAATACTTACTCGATGGCGGGACCCTGCTGGGCGACGCCACCCTTGGCAGCCCAGCATTCACGACTTCGTTTCGGGCTGAAGTCCGCAAAATGTTTCCGGATCGCGCGCTCGACATTCTGCAGGTCGATCACCCTATTTTCCGCGCTTACCGGGCCTACACGAACGTCCATTATTTCGACGTTGATGAAGGGATCGAATTCCAAACGCAAGGGCCACCGGAGCTCCTGGGGATGAATATCGGCACCCGCACCGCAGTCATCCTCTCACCGCACGACATGAGTTGCGGTTGGGACGAGTTCATCGCCCCTTCGTCGAAACAACGCGTCGCCGAAGCGCCCCGGGATAAGGCATTGATTCCCGGTGACGCCATCCGCTTTGGACTCAACATCGTGAGTTACGTGGCTGCTCTCCGCGAAGTCGGTTCTGTGGAAGCGGTGACGCGCGAGGTATCTGCGCCTACCAACCGCGCCCGCCAGGCATTTTCGCTGGCGCAACTACGACATCAGGGGGACTGGAATCCTGACCCCAATAGTACCTTCCAATGGCTCCGGCATCTGGCCCAGGATTCAAGCCTCTCTGTCGGTTTTCAGCTCAAGTATGTTGATGCCGAGGAACCCAAGATCGCCGACCATCCATTCCTGTTTATGACAGGATTCCGCAATCCACGATTTGGCGTTGAACAGAAAACCGCACTACAGCGCCACATTGCCGCGGGTGGATTTCTGTTCATCAACAATTGTTCAGGCTACCGTGAGTTCGACCAGCATGTACGGGCCCTCATCGGTGAACTGTTCCCAGACCAGCAATTGACCACGATTCCACCAGAACATGCACTCTACCGTTCGTTTTTCGAAATCGGCGAAGTGCGTGATCGGCGCAGCGGTGCCGCACGGCCTGTCGACCTGGAGGGAATTTCCATCCGCGATCGACTCGTCGTGGTTTACTCCAAGAACGATATGTTGACCCACTTGAAACAAGTAAGTGATCCTTTCGGCAACGGCTTCGATGCGGACTCTTGCCGACAATTGTCTGTGAATGTTGTGGCGTACGCGCTGCAGCACTAAGTGCGATTTTACCGGGGGGCTGTTCGACTGGTGCCGTCGGCAGCGCCGCTGTTGTTTCTGACGGCGGATCGCGGCTTTGACCCAGTTCAAAGTCGTCATGGCGCGTGTGGTAAACCAACGCCCAACCAGGTGGGAAGGGGGGAAAGTCTCCCCGCAGACCTCGGCCCGCCCGGGTGGACGTTCAGCGAACATTGAGGAGTTTCTCTATGTCTACCGACGGCACTACCAACCCGCTCATGCAGTCCACGCAAACGAGCGATGACGACTTGGCGGCGATCCGCAAACTGGGCGAAAGCTGCCAACAGCTCAAAACAGAAATCAGCAAAGCCATCATTGGCCAGGAAACCGTGGTCGACGACCTGCTGACCGCTATTTTCTCACGCGGCCACTGCCTCATGATTGGTGTTCCGGGTCTAGCCAAAACGCTGATGGTCAGCACGATCGCCAAAGCAATCGAGTTGGATTTCAATCGTATTCAATTCACACCCGACCTGATGCCTTCAGACATCACCGGAACCGAAATCATCGAAGAAGACAAATCCACGGGCAAACGCGAGTTTCGCTTTGTCCAAGGGCCCGTGTTCGCAAACATTCTGTTGGCAGATGAAATCAATCGCACTCCCCCCAAGACCCAGGCTGCGCTACTACAGGCAATGCAGGAACACGAAGTCACCGTCGGCGGGCAAACGTATGCCTTGCCACGACCTTTTTTTGTACTGGCAACACAGAATCCGATTGAACAAGAAGGGACTTACCCACTGCCCGAGGCGCAACTCGACCGGTTTATGTTCGATATCCGGATCAGTTATCCCAAGCCTGCTGAAGAGCTCCAGATCGCCAAAGCCACCACGGCCGATGTCGAGGCCGATCTCAGCGCAGTCCTGAGTGGCAGTGAAATTATGGATCTGCAAAAAATCGTACGGCGGCTGCCGATTAGTGACCACGTGGGATCGTACGCCGTCGATCTGGCCCGCGCCACGCGTCCAGAAGACGAAGACACATCCAGCTACGTGAAAGAAAACGTCAACTGGGGCGCTGGCACGCGGGCAGTGCAGTTCCTGGTGATCGGGGCGAAAGCGCGAGCCGCCATTGCGGGGGAATACAACGTGACATGCGAGCACGTCCGGGCCGTAGCCCCACTGGTGCTCCGGCACCGCATCGTCCCCAATTTTCATGCCGAAGCAGAAGGTATTTCTCCGGACCAGATCGTACAGTACCTCCTCGAACATGTACCGCAACCCGGAGAAAAAGCCTACTCCTGAGCAAGTCTGCTTATATCTCGGTCGGCACGTTTCCATCGTGCCGGGCACGGGCAAGGAACTGCCTACCGCGACCGAGAAAAACCAGAACGCTTCCCACTTTCACCCCGCAGCACAATCTCATGGCTACCGCGACCCGCTACAAATATCTCGACCCCAGCGCGCTGGGGAAGCTCAAGAACCTCTCGCTCGCGGCGCGGCTGGTAGTGGAAGGTTTCTTTTCCGGGATGCACAAGAGCCCGCATAAGGGATTTTCAGTCGAGTTCGCCGAGCACCGCGAATACAGTCCGGGGGTCGATCCTCGCCACATCGACTGGCGCGTTTACGGACGCCGGGACAAACTGTACGTCAAGCAGTACGAAGAAGAGACCAGCATGTGCTGCTACCTGCTGCTGGACACTTCCGCATCAATGGGCTATCGATCGGAGGGAGCGTTTACCAAACTCGAATACGGTGCATATCTGGCTGCCAGCCTGGCTTATATGACAGCCGTACAACACGACGCTGTCGGAATGGTCACGTTCGATGATCAAGTGCGCAGCACCGTTCCTCCTCGTCAGGGGCCGGGACAACTGAGTGTCATGATGGAATTACTTGAGAGCCACAAGGCAGGTGGTGAGACACGACTTTCCGATACGCTGCACGAATTGGCCGAATCCATCAAACGCCGCTCTCTGGTGGTCGTCATTTCCGATCTGTTTGACGATCCTGCAGCGCTGGTCAGCGCGCTTAAACACTTTCGCCACAAGAAACACGATGTGATTGTTTTCCAGACGCTCGATCCGGCCGAACTGACATTCCCTTTCGACGACGTCAGCCGTATCGAAGATATGGAAACCGGACGCGAAATCACTTCCGATCCCCGGGCTTTTCGGGCCAGTTATCTGGAAGAGCTCGAACGGTTCCTGCAGATCATTCGGGATGGCTGCCGCGCTGCCAATATCGACTACGAAATTGCTGAAACCAATCTGGACATCGGTACCTATCTGGGAGCCTATTTGGCAAAGCGACAGAATATCCGCCGCTGACATCCCATCCGCCACACAACATTCGGACCGTCCATGGAATTCCTTAACCCGCTCTATCTCATCGGCATTGCATCTGCAGCAATCCCGCTGATTATCCACCTCAGCCGTTCACGGCGGACAAAAAAGCTGCGTTTTTCGACAACGCGGTTCCTGACCGATCAGTTCCTGCAGTCGTATCGGATGAGCCGTCTCAAGGAACTGCTTTTACTCGCCGCCCGCATGGCGCTGTGCGCCTTGTTCGCCATGGCACTCGCACAACCGTTCGTCCGCCCCAGTCAAGGCGGTCTCTTGGTTTCCCAGAATCGGCGTACGGTCGCCCTGGTGATCGACAATTCTGCCAGCATGGCGTACCAGGAAAACGACGAAACCCTCTTCGACCGCGCGCGGCGCGGCGCGCTTGAAGTGCTCAATGGACTGCAAGAGGGCGACCGTGTCGCCCTGGTGTTTGCAGGCCGCCGTGAACTCGGCCCCGAAGTACCCTTTCCAGAACCGACACCCGAGTTCGGCGATGTGCGGCAGACGCTTGATGCTCTTACCGTGTCCCACCTGGGAACGGACCTTTCCAGTGCGGTCAGGCATGCCGAACAGCTCGTACAGTCCGGAGGAAGTGAAGGCAGTCAAGAGGTCTATGTCTTCAGCGACCTGCAAAAAACTGGCTGGGAACTTGCCGACAAACAACAACGTGAAGCAACCGCAGGTCTCGATGTTCACTTTTTCTTTGTTAGTGTACGACCCCAGTCGCCGCGCAATCTGGCAGTCACCGCCGTTCAGTATGGAGCGGCCCGACCCATGGTTGGCATTCCTTTCGTGATTCAACCACACATCCGCAATCAAAGCGACACGGTCCGCGATTGCGATGTGGCGCTATTTGTCGACGGCAAGAAGGTGGCTGAACAGCATCTCACATCTCTGCAAGCCGGTCGCTGGGATGTACCGACGTTTCACCACACATTCGCCTCCGGTGGCTGGCACCGTGGACATGTCGAGATTAATGACAACACACTTCAGGCCGACGATCGCCGATACTTCTCCTTCGAAGTGCTGGATACCGTGAATGTGCTGGCGATCAACGGTGCCCCCTCCTCCGTACCCCGACTCGATGAGTTGTTCTTTCTGCAAGCTGCACTATCAGCCAGCTCAGCGGAACAAAGTCCCATCAACATCTCCACTACACCGCCTGCCGGTCTGGAGAGCATTGATTTGGCCACCCAGAAGCTGGTGGTGCTGGCTAACGTTGAATCGTTGGCCGCACCCGCTCTGACAAAAATTGAAGAGTACGTGGACAAGGGTGGCAGCCTACTGGTTTTTCTAGGCGATAAAACCAACGCTTCCTACTACAACCAGGCCATGGTCGGCAGCAATCGCCTGCACGGTGGTTTGCTTCCCGGGAAGCTGACGGGAATCGAAGGAGATCCTGCGAGCCAAGCTGCCGTCGCTGAGATCGGTGATTTCGATGGAAACCACGTGGTCTTGGCGACATTTGATAACCAGGAGGGCGGCAGCCTGGCCAGTGTTACGTTACGTGCATTCTGGAAGATCGAGTCGGGTACCGCGAATATCTTGATGCGCACCAGTACGGGTGCCCCACTACTCTGCGAGCGTTCATTTGGTCAAGGCAAAGTTGTCGTCTTTAGCAGTAGCTGTGACCGCGACTGGACCAATTTTCCCGTCAGACCAGCGTACTTACCATGGCTCTATCGCCTGGTCGGGTATCTGGCCCAAGAGCCTCTGGCGCGGCAAAACTTTTATGAAACCGGTGACCGCTTCGAGGTAGCCGTGGCAGCCACTACGGGCGCCGCGCCATGGCTGATCAAGAAACCAGACGGCTCAACGGGCAATCTGCGGATCCGCCCAGGCACCCCACCGCGCCAATCGTTTGACGACACGTCACAACCCGGGGTTTACACCGTGTTTCTACCGGGTCACGAGGCGGCAGGCCAGGATTTTGTCGCCAACCTCGAAGCCTACGAATCAGACCTGCAGCTCATCGACGACGTTCTGGTCGACCAGAACGTGACCGGTACGGAACGACGGAGCCAGATGGAAAACCAGCTACGCAGACAGTTGCTACCCGGCCGGACACTGGTGTCGTTTGTCAGCAACCCAGATCGTATCGCCGCAGAATCGCTGACAGCGCGACGCGGATTACAGCTGTGGGACGTCGTCCTGCTGCTGGCGCTGGCAGTGGCTCTTTTTGAACCTTGGTTTGCGAATCACATCAGCCTGCTACGTTACTTCAAAACTCGACAAGCGACCCAGCCCACTGGCACGGCGCCAACTGCTGCACGATCGCCCGTGAGTGCAGCAAGACAACCCAGCACGACAACTCGATCCACTGATTCAGAATCGACACCCCGGCAGCCAGAACCGGCTGGCACACAGTCAGAGTCTGGCTGACGCACCCAAGTCGGGCAGCCCATATCCGGTTTTCCAACGCATTCATTCATTCCCCTTTGAGTTCAAGAACATCTATGATTCTCGCCACACTACAATTCGAGGGCATCCAGCATGGCTGGATGTGGGTGCTGCTGGTAACCCTTGGCGCAGCGTTCATGGCTTGGACGTACCGCGAGATCTTTGTCCGCACACAACGGCGTCTGACCTGGGCCCTGCTCGGCTTGCGGCTGGTCGGGTTGCTGGCACTACTGCTGGCACTCGCCAAACCAACCTGGACTGCAGAAAACGATCTGGTCGACCCGGGGCACTTGGCAGTAGTACTGGATGATTCACGTTCCATGTCACTGGAAGGGCGGTATGCGCGCGCCCAGACAGGTGTTGATCGTTTGCGACAGGAACTTCAAACCGGAAATCCTGGTACACCGCTAACGGTCGACCTGTTCGACATTTCCGGCGAGCCCGCCAAAGCTGGATTGCCCTCGCAACCGCGCACCGAACGGACCGATCTGGTTCAAGCAGTCACCAAAGCCATCGGTCAATTAAGGTCCCAGTTGCTGGTCGGTGTTGTCGTGGTCAGTGACGGAGTCGACAACACAGGGCGGCAAGACACCGTCGAACTGTCAGAGTCTCCCGTGCCTATTTACGGTGTCGGTTTTTCAAGCGATGCCGAAGCTGCGCGTCTCGATCTAGAACTGAGCCAAGTCCAGGCACCGGAACGAGTCATGGTCAATAACCAGACCGATGTGCAAATCACTATTGCCAAATCGGCCGGCCCCGCGGTAACGGCCACCGTGGCGATTCGACGTGGCGTCGAAGACGCCGCCACTCCGGTCACCGTTGAACTCGGTGCAGGTCGGACAACCGAACGCGTACCGGTGAAACTGGAGCCCAAAGAAGCGGGCGATTTTGTCTATACCGCGTGGGTGACTACGCCGACCGGTGAAAAAGGCCTGGCAAACAACTCAAAACATTTTCCGCTCCGTGTGGATGCCAATGCAATTGGAGTTCTCTACTTCGAGGGCTTCATGCGCTATGAATACAAATTCCTCCGCCAACGGTTGGAGGACGATCCGGATATCCAACTCGTCACCGCGTTGAGACGTACGAATCCGGCACGTCCGGCAGTCACCACATCCCGGGTGACCATCACACCTGAATTACTAGAAAACACTGATCTCGTGATCCTGGGAGATATGGAAAGTGACTATCTGACGCCTGCCGAATATCAAACGCTGAGCAGTTGGATCGAGAAAGGCAACCCGGAACAGGAAACAGCTGACGACCGGCGCAGCCATTCGCTGCTAGTTCTCGGTGGTTACCACTCGTTTGGACCCGATGGATTCAGCCAGACGCCACTCGCCGAGGTGCTGCCAGTGGTCTTCGCCGCAGATGGGATACGCCAGTCCGAAGACCCGTTCGTACTGGAATTGACGGAAAACGGTATCGCACATCCGATTTTTCGCCTCGCCAGTGACAGCGTGCAAAATACAACCATGTGGCAAGCCTCGCCTCCGCTGCTGGGATCCAGCCTTGTCCAACGGGCCAAAGCGGGTGCTGAAATTCTAGCCGTCAATCCAGGTTTTCGCTTCGATAACCAGCCGGCTGTCGTGATCGCAACGGGTCGATACGGCGCAGGGCAAACGATGGTGATTACCGCAGACACTACCTGGAGATGGACACGCGTCGCCAGAATCGTCGGCCGGAGCGATTCCTTGTATGCCCGTTTCTGGAGTCAGACCATCCGCTGGTTGACCGGACGTGACCTGGAACAAAAACGAGCTGCGATTGTCGTCAGCACCGATCGGCCCGATTACGACGTGAGCAAACCGGTCTCTATCAAGGTGGTGCGTCAGGCCACAGCCACCGATGCCGCCGATGGGGATGTGACCGTTGAGGTCGCTGATGAAGCCGGTCAACGTCAAGCGGTCCCCATGCGCACGGGGTCGGCTGAGCCCAACGTCTTTCAAGGCCAATATTTTCCTCAAACTGGTGGCCGCTATGAAGTCCATGCGCAGATGTCGGCCGGCGGGCAACCGAGCGCCAACCAGACAACGGAGTTTCTGGTGCATGGATCTGAACTCGAATTGGCGGAAACCGGCACCAACCAGCAGCTGCTGAAGTCAATCTCCAACCGCAGCGGTGGAGCCTACGTGGATATCGAAGAAATCGACCAACTTGCGGGTTCGATCGATCGCAAAGAACGCCGAATTTCCCGCGTGCAAAGATCCGAGTATTGGAACGCACCCCCGTTATTTGTCTTGTTCCTACTCGCGATTACCAGTGAGTGGATGTTGCGACGAAGAAATCACCTGGTGTAAAGGCGACAAGTCCAAGTGAAACGGACAGGCGATGAGAAATCCTGTTCGGTTAACCACGGAGGCTCGAATGAGTACGGTAGAAGTCTACGGACAACTGATCCACAAGATCGACCTAGTACGCAACCGCTGGCGCTGGTCCAAGCTGGTAGAGGGTGGTCTGCTGGTCATCACGGGAGCACTGGCCAGTCTCGCCATCGTGGTCGCCGCCGACAATCTCTTGCAGTGGGGCACGCTCGGACGCTCCGTGTTGGCCTTATTACTGTGGGGTGGCCTGGCGATGCTGGTCATGAGCCTGCTCGCTCGCCGCTGGCAGGAAGAACGACGCGATGAGTATTTTGCCGCCCTCATCGAACGCGAGCACCCGGAACTCGGAGACCGCCTCTTCAACGCACTGCAGCTAGGGCGGGGACAAGATTACGGTTCGCCGCAGATTGTGGGACAAATTGTCAACGATGCATCGCAGGCAACCATTGATATAGAAATGGAAGATTGTCTGGATTGGGCACCGGTCCAACGCGCCGGCGTGGCGACTGGCATTGCCACGTTGGTGATCTGCGCCTACGCGTTTCTGTTTGCACCCCGTTTCAGTAATGGCCTGGGGCGGGTCCTCTTCCCGATTTCCGATATTCAGCCGTATACGTCTACCATCATCGACGAAGATTCGATCCGCCCCAAAGATCGCACGCGATTTCCAGAAGGAACCCCGATTACCATCACGGTCTCCGTTGGCGGTGACGTACTACCCAGTAGTGCCAGACTGGTGCGCCAGCAGGGCGAGGGCGGCTGGCGTGAAAGCCCGATGCAACCTGCAGAAAACTTCTCGGCCACCGACCAGTCTCGCAAATTCCAATTTCAGGTCGACGAAACAACCAGCTCGTTTCAGTTCTACGTAACTGCGGGCGACGATCGATCCCGCATACGACAAATTGAAATCGTCCAACGCCCGGCTGTCGATGCCATCGCGATTGAGTACACAGCACCCTCCTATGCACAGGGTGCGACTTTGACCAGGTCACCGACTTCGACACTGGGTGAAATCTCTGGTCTGGCAGGAACCCGCGTCGACTGGCAGTGCACGAGTACCAAACCCCTCAGTACCGCTACTTTGGAAACCGAAACAGGTGACATCATCACCCTGTCACCGGGAAAAGATGCCCGTCACTGGACGACTTCTTTCGTACTCTGGACCAGCAAGGTGGAAGCTCCGGAAAGCCTGAACGGTCCTCTCTTAATGGGACCCACACGTTACAAGATCAACCTGCTCGACCAGGATGGGTACGAAAACACGATCCCGCTGTGGAGGGCCATTAACTTGACACAGGACCAGGTCCCCCGAGTTGCCATTCCCACCCCGGGCCAGGACCAGCAAGTCCGTATCGAAAGTACCGTCAATCTGCTGATTGAAGCACGCGATGATATCGGCGTCGTCGATCTTCGTCTGCTGATGCGCGTCAACGAACAGGAAACGATTCAGGAATTATTTCAATATCCCAGCACGTCCACTACACCCTCCGGTTTCCGTAGAGAACATTTTGCCTGGAAACTCTCTGACACGGGACTCAAACCGGGGGACGTCGTCCAATACTGGGCCGCAGCCAAAGATGGAAATGTCTTGACGGGACCCGGTCAGGCCAGTTCGCGGCGCTACTCGCTGTATGTCATCACTCCGCAACAAGTGATTGCCAAAATGGAGATGGCTATCGATGACTACGCGGCTGTCCTGGAGGAACTGATCCGGCTGCAGCGCGAGAACCGCGCTCAATCCGCTTCGGGTGTGGACTTTCAGTCTCTCCTCTTGAGACAAACACGCATCCGTACCAGTACCACTGTACTATCGCGTGCGATGAAAATGAGTGCCTTGCCTGTATCAACAATGGTGACAGCACTCGAAGAACTGTATGCCGGACTCATGGCGGACGTCATTCGTCTGCTAGAGACAGGGCGCGACACGCAAAACGCCGCGCGGGAGGCTGCCGTTCGTACCGAGTCGATTCCTGTCCAGGATGAAATTGTAGAACGTCTCGAAGAGTTACTGCGCCGATTGCAGCGTAATGAACAGGCACGCAAGTCCTTGCGCCGGATTCGCAAGAAAGACGAAGCCGCCCACAAAGAACTCACGCAAGCACTCTCAGCACTGATCAATGACTTGCAGCGACTCGCAGTGGACGAGGCAGAGATGCTTTCCAAGCTCGAAAAGATGCCGAAAAAACCGGTCGATGAACTGAACGAGGAACATTTAGGAAATCTCAAAGCGTTTGAAGAATTTCAAACCCGCTGGTCCAAATGGCGGAAAGGAACGGTTGATGGGCTAAGTAAGCTCCCCACCGGATTCATCGAAGATTTCGGACTGCGACCGGACGTGAATCGCGTATTCGAAGAAATCGAAGCCGTTGCCAAACGGTCCAAGTCCAGCAAACTCGAAGTCGCGCTGGAAGACGCAGGCACCAGCAAAGCGACGGAAATGCTCGAGGACCTGGAAACTTGGATGGCGGATTCCTCCGACTCATTGCAATGGGTCATGGAAGAGCCCCTCGACAACCGTCCGCTGAACATGCCAGAAATGCCGTTGCCCGACGCGTTAGAAGATCTGATCGGGGAACTGCTGGCCGAAGCCGACGATTTCGATCAGGAAGCCGACGACATCACTTCGGCCTGGGGTGACAATCTCAACCAGGCTGGCTGGGGTGTCTCGGATGGTCCCATCAGTAATTTTTCGGCGAAAGGCAAAACGGGTAATGATCTGCCCAACGCCAATGAACTCAATGGGCGTGCCGGCGATGGGCGACGTGGAAAATCGTCTGGCCAGATGGTTGGTGACACAGCGCGGGGACTCGACGGACGCAAAACACCGGCGCGACTGAACAACGAACGCTACGAACAAGGGAAGCTGAAAGAGGAAGGTCGCCTTGACCCGAATGGAGCCACCGGTGGTGGAAAAAAAGCGGGTTCGGGACGGCGCGGACTGCAAGGTGGCACCCCCCCTGATTTCGTTCGCGATATGGAACGCCTGGAAGCCAAACAAGCAGCGATGCGGGAAAAGGCCCAACAAGTAGCACGCCAATTGGATACCGATGGAGTGATGGGAACGCGTTTGAATCAAGCGATTCAGCTCATGCAGACCGTGGAAGGCGACCTCCGTGATTTACGTTATGAAGATGCGGCACGTAAACGGAAGATCGCGATGCAACAACTAAAATCCGCTTTTGGAAATATCGATCGGTCCGAGCCCTACCAGATATCACAAGCCAAGGATCTTCCCGCTCAATTACGCCAGGAGTTGCTACAGTCTGCCGCAGAAGGATATCCCGAAGGATACGAGGATCTATTACGAAATTACTTCAAGAAACTCGCGGCTTCCGAAGACTAGCGGTCGCACGTCAGGGTAAGGGGGAATCGGTAGTGAACGTGGCCAGCACGCTACAAATGCGATCGGCAACTCAAACGGGCGTCTGTGCGCTGCACCATAGCGCACTCCGTCACGGAGTCACGGCAGGCTGGGCAGGCCTCTGCTCGGTAACCGCGGCGATCCTGATCGTGAGCTGTTCCGTACCGCTGCACGCACAATCCGCCTGGCACCTGGAAGGCTGGTCGCACAGGGCCATCGTGGAACTTCATGAGGTGCTCGAGGGATCGATTGATACGGCGGGCGTGAAGGTTCTCTGCAACGGACAAAGCCAATCCGACGGCCGCGACATCCGCGTCCTTGACGCCACGGGGCAACCGGTTCCCTTCCAACTTGGTTTTCACCACCCTAAGCGTTACACACTGATCTCTTTCCGGGCGGCTCAAGCGGCAACCGGCCAACGGTACTTTGTCTATTTTGGCAACGCGAACGCGAAACCAGACGCCACCCAAGTCCGCACACCAACCGCCCCTGGCGCTGGACCACCCCAGGCGGATTGGATTCCACGGGCGGGAATGACATTCTCGACCTGGAAACGGCCTCCTGGGGACAATCCCAAAACCGAAAAAGAGTTCGCCCAATTGCTGGCCACCAGTCCACAGGCTTACGGTGGCCGGTACCAACAGAAGATTTCCGACGGTCACAATCCCTTCGGACCTTCCGACTACTATTTGAGTGTCTACCGAGGTTGGGTCCTCATTCCCGAGTCGGGTACGTACAAATTCTGTACAGCTTCCAACGAAGCTTCCTTCTCTTTTCTCGACGGCAAGAAACTTGTTCATTGGCCCGGACGCCATACCTCCGAGCGAGGCGCGCGGGGCGAAAAAAACGAAACCGTCGAATTGACCGCCGGCTTGCACTATCTCGAGTACTACCACGAAGAAGTGATGCTCAAGCAGGTCGCCTTTCTCGGTTGGAGTCCACCTGGGGCACCGGCCGGTCACTTCTCCGCAATTCCGGAATCGGTGTATACAAAACCGCATCCCGCGACGGTGGTCGTATACGAAACGCGTGAAGGCAAGCAACCTCGTTTTGAACCAGACTTGGTTGATTCCATTTGGCCCAGTGACCGTCATGAGGGCCAGTACACGCGCGTCGCGTTTCGCCTCAGCAACGCCTCGGCATTTTCGCCAGCGGCCCGCTTCCAATGGCAATTCGGCGACGGTCAGTCGGCAACCGGTGCTGAAGTCGAACACGTCTATCTTCGTCTCGGCGACTTTGCCGTAACCCTGGTTGTCAGTGACAACGGAACCGAACAACGAGCTTCCTGGCCCCTGGAAATCTACGAGATCCAACATGTCACAGGTGACATCAAACAGGGACGCCCTCCCGAATACGCCAGGATTGCTTCACAGTATGACCCTGCAACACTCGATTCGGCCAGCCTGAAAGAGCTGGTACACCTGTATGCAGAGAGTGATCGCGCGCCAGATGCGATCCGCGTCGGGCAGGTGTTTGTCGATCGGTTCGCCGCCGCGCATCCGGAATGGACACCACATGTCCAAAGGTTGATGGCCTTGGCTTCCCTCAAGACTGGCGCCGCCGGTGTGGATCAGGCGATCGCCAGTTTTCAGGACTCGATCACCGACACCACGCCCGCAGCGGAGAAAGTCGATTCATTCGCCCAGCTGATCGCGCTGCTGGGCATCGAGAAACAACAACCCCAGCAAGTGCCCGCCTTACTCAAACAGGTTGAACAAACCACCAGGAATTCGCGCACGACCGCTGAAGTCAAAGCTGCCTATCGACGCGCCATCAACGCAGCTGGTGACGTCGCCCTTTGGAACAACCAGCCCCAACAAGCCCGCAACTACTATCGGCGCGTGGAAGCGATGCGCGGCCAATTCATTCCCTCCCAGGTCAGGGCAGCGCGGGTGGGAGCGTTCCCGCAGTCGATCCGCTCCTATCTTGCCGAGGCAAATTACGGCGCGGCGCTGCAAATCGTCGACGAATGGGAAGACAAGTTTGCTACCGAAAAGGTGAAGGGGCAAACATTCTTCTGGCGCGGCGCGATTCTCTCTGCGCGTCAGCAATATCGAGATGCCAGCCGTTACCTGGAACGATCCGTCACCTTGGCACTGGGGGCGGCATTTGAAACCGAAGCCCGCTGGCGCTTGGCGGAGTCCCTGCAGCATCTGGGCCGCGAAAAAGAATCGCGGGTGGAGTTGGCCCGCCTTGTCGCCACTGGACTGAACGATTCCTTCACCGAGCAGGCCCGTCAGCGACTCAAGGAAATATCCCGGAAATGAGCCTCTTACAACAATTCCTCGGTATCTTCCTGTTGAGCCTGCCGTTACTTGCGCAGAGTGCAGAACTTCCCCCCAAACATCATCCGTGGGGTCGCTTCGCACCGGGTAGCTGGCAACGTTTGCGCGTTACCTCGGAAACCTATTCAGCAGACGCCCAGAAAGTGGTTCGCGTCGAAGAGATTACTACATCACTGGTTCGTGTTCTGGACGATGGAGTCATCCTCGCACGCGAAGTGCGGCACGGGGACACGGTGCGGCGCGAAGAACAAAACAGGTTCGGTTGGGATGGATCACGCCCCAACGATTCCACACGTGAAAAATACAGTCTGGGCGAGGTCGACGTCGAAGGAAAGACCTACACCTGTCAGACCTGGAACACGACCACCCAGCACAAAGATCAACTCCGCGTCGTCAAGACCTGGTACTGCCCGGATTACGCGCCGTACCTGCTGAAGCGGCTAGTTCGAGTTACCGGAGGACAAGACCGTCACACTATCTCCACCAGAGTAACGCGTCTGGCAGTCAAGAAAGAGATTCAAGAACGTCCGCTGGAAGTCTGGGAAACGCAAACGATTGTCTCCAGACCCACGACAATCACTCGCATCACTTCCTACCATTCGCCGGAGGTGCCCGGCGGACTGGTGCACTCCAGTTCCGAAGTCCGGGATGGACAACAAGGCCTCGCCCGACGTGTTGTCCGTCAATTGGTGGGCCAACAAATCGTCCGCTGAGCACGCGGCTGAAGAGGATGGCTACGACGGCGACGACCAACTCCGAGTAACGACCAGGGAACAAAACAGGAAACCAAACCAGGGAACAGCAAAGACCCGGGAGCACAGATGAAACATTACACCACGCTGCTCATCACGACGCTGATACTCTGGGGCGACCGGGCTGATTCTGCGGAGCCCGGCGATCCGGAACCGGCCAAGGTGGCCCAAGCGACGGGCAACCTGTTACCCAATGGTGATTTCTCGAGCGGGAAAACAACTCCCCTGGCTTGGCAGACGATTGATGGTTTGTCTACTTACTGGGTAAAGGACCAGGATCCTAAACACGGCAAGGTACTTAAGTTCGACAGCGATGTGCTGCAGTCTCAGGCATACCAGTGGTGGAACAAGATCGCCCAAGGCGCATCACCGCTGCAAGCGCCCAAGAAACTTCCCACCACACCACCCAAGTACGATACCCTAGCCGGCTTGGATGGAGTCTGGTTCTGGAGTGATCCCATTGCCATCAAGAAAAGAAAGGAATACTGGTTGACACTTGATGCCAAAGGAGCAGGCATGCTGGTCTGGTTAGTCGGCTATCCAGATATGCCTGATACGTCATTTGCGGCAGATGCAGGCGCGGTGAAACAGTATTTTGAAAAAGTGGCTGGTACAGCTGCCCCCAACAAACGGAACCGCAAAGCGTTCATCCACAAATACGTATGGAAAGGGCAATTGAAGGTGGCAGCTTCTCCAGAATGGAAAACCTATTCGCGGCGCAAGAAACCGTTCCGGCCCACCAAATACACTCCGACCGTCAAGTATGTGCGCGTGCTTTTGTATCCCTTTTGGCCACCGGGTAAATACTTCGTCGACAATGTGAAGCTGGTCGAATTTGACCCCAGTAAACACGGCGTTGAGTAACAGGCCACGAGTCCACTGAGCCAGCCCTTTCGTCTTCAAACTACAACAGGAATGTCGACCGTGAAACACGGCAATCACATCTCGACCGCACGCACGAACAGCCCCTTGCGATTCCTCGTGGAGCTGCCCACATCCAAATGGCAACGAACCCCGACATGTGTCCTGGTCGCACTGCTCGTGTCCCTGGCGGCATCCCCGAGCCATCCGCAAGCTCCCCAGAAAGATACGGTGGCCACGCGCAAATACAGTGTTGCACTCGGTTTTCAGAAGAAAAAACTGTTCGACCAGGCAGCCCAGCGCTGGCAACAATTCATCAAGGAATATCCGCAAAACAAGCGAGTGCCGACGGCATATCACCATCTTGGCGTATGCCAAATCCAATCTCAAAAATTCGGGGAAGCCGCGGCAGCATTCCGTACGTTGCTATCCAAGTTTCCACAATTCCCTGCCCGTGACAGCGCCCAATTCAACCTGGGCATGGCGCTCTATAACGCGGCTTTGGCGAGTGCCAAACCTGCCGACTTCAACGCCGCGGCGGCCGGCTTTGCCACCGTCACTTCAACCTATGGAAAAAGTCCTCTGGTCGATCAGTCGCTCTACTACCAGGCGGAATGTCTCTGCCTGGCTGAAAAACAGACCGACGCAATTCCAGTCTACGAAAAACTCATCGCCCAATTCCCCAAAAGTAGCCTCCTCAACCAGGCCCACTATTCACTTGCAGCCACCCTTCAGGACTTGAAAAAGGAAGAACCCGCGGCCACCGTGCTGGCGACTTTTCTGACCAAATTTCCCAAAGATCCGCTGATCCCCGATGTCCAGTTGCGGTTGGGATTGTCCCTGTTCAATCAGGGAAAGTTCTCTGAATCCGAACCACTGTTTGTCCAGGCGGCGAGCAGCAAAAACTACCCTCATGCCGATTACGCTCTCATGCACCAGGGCCAGGCATTGTTTGAACAGGACAAGGTTGCAGAAGCAGCCACAGTCTACGAATCGGTGAAACAACGTTTCCCGAAGAGTACCCTGTTGTCGGCGACACAGCTAGCCGCTGGTAAATGTCGCTATCGACTCGAACAGTTTCCGCAAGCGCAACAGCAGTTTGCCGCGGCACTCGCCACCCAGTCAGACGATGCGCCTGAAGCAGCCCATTGGCTGGGTCGGACCCTGCTGCGGCTGAAAAAGCCTACCGAAGCCATTACGGTCCTCGATCAGGCCATCTCGACTTACTCCCAGAGTGCGTTTATTCCCAACTGTAAGTATGCGCGGATTGATGCCATCGCCATGATTCCTGATCGCCAACCCGAAGCGGCGACTCTCTATGCCCAATTTTCAGAACAATATCCAGAACATGAAAAGGCTCCCGAATCACTTTACCAGGCCGCCTTTATCTCCTTGCAGCTGACCAACGTGCCGGCGGCGCAAAAATATTGTGACACGTTCCTTGCCAAGCCCATGAACTTGAAGCACGCAATCGCACCCCACTTGCTGTTGACCGCTGCGGACGCCTACCTGCAAGGAAAAACCCCAGCCCCACAAAAGTCTGAGGGGTTCTACCGACAAGTCGTCTCACAATTCCCCAAACATGAGAGGGTCCCGCGCGCGCAACTCGGGATCGGAATTTGCCTCCGGGCGCAGCAACAATGGGACGCCGCAATCAAGCAGTTGACCACCAGCGAGGCCGCCTTCCAGCAACCCGAGCTCTTAGCCGAATCACGCTTCCTCATCGGACAAAGTCACCTCGATGCGAAACGACCCCCTGAGGCAGTCGTGGCCTTACGATCGGCCATCGCCGCTAAACCGGACTGGGAACATGTGGACGAAATTCGTTTTGTGCTGGGTGTCTCACTACGCGCCGACCAGAAATTGGACGCCGCCATTACCGAACTGAACCAATTCAACACGCTTCACCTGAAAAGTACCTACCGGGATCAGGCTTTGCTGCAAGTAGCGGAAATCCAGTCACTGCAGAAAAAACACGATCTGGCAATCGCGACCTATGGAAAACTCATCGCCGAGATCCCCATGAGCACGCGACTGGCAGCCGCCCTCTACGGTGTGGGCTCTGGACAATTCGAACTCGGACAAGTGCCAGCCGCGCTGAAAACTCTCGACCAGCTCGTGACCATGCATCCCCAGGCAGATGTGATCCCGCGTGGACGTTATTTGCGCGGGTTATGTCGACTGAACACGCAACAATATGCCCCGGCGATCGAAGACCTCCAGGCATTCTTGAACAGCAAACCGGACCCGGAACCACGCGCCGATGCACAATTCGCAATCGCCCGTTCTCAGATGGGATTGAAACAAGTCCAGCCAGCCATTCAAACCATGAATACGGTGCTCCAGCAGGTACCCGATTACCCGCGCGCCGATGATGTCTATTACGAGTTGGGCTTTGCTTACCTGGAACTCAAGGACAACAAGCAGGCCGTCGTTGCATTTACCGCCCTGGCGAACAAATTACCAGACAGCCCACGGGCGGCTGAGAGTGCCTACCGTGTTGGAGAACTGGAAGAACAGGCCAACCGCTTCCCCGCGGCAATAGCCGCTTTCCAACTTGGTTTACAACGGTCCGGAGAAGTGGCAGTTCGCGAGAAGCTGTTTTATCGACTCGGCAATCTCCAATATCGGCAAAAGCAGTACAACGAGGCGGTGGCCACGTTCGAAAAGCAACTGGCGGAAATCCCCACAGGCGACCTGAGTTTCGCAGCCGTCTACCTGTCAGGGGAAAGCCGATTTGCGCAGAAACAATTTCGCCAGGCCTTGGATACGTATTCGCGCATCGTGGAAAGTAAGGCGGAAACAGCACGTGAATTTCAGGCGCGCGCCTTGTACCGTGGTGGAGTCTGCGCCTCGCAGCTCAGCGACTGGCCACTGAGTGAACAAAGGTTCGCGGCACTCGTCCAGCAATTTCCCAAGTTCCAGCAACTGGGAGAAGCTCGTTACGGCCTGGGCGTGGCCATGCAAAATCAGAAAAAGCTGGACCAGGCAAAAGGTGTATTCCAACAAATCACCGTCGATCTGCCAGACACGGAAACCGCTGCCAAGAGCTGGTTCATGATGGGGCAGTGTTGTTTTGCACAAAAGCAGTTCACAGCAGCGATTGACTGTTTTTCCGAAGTCGCGTTCGGTTTCAAACATCCGGAATGGCAGCCCTTGAGTTACTTCGAAGCGGGTCGATGTTATGTGCAATTGAAGAATGTCACAGCGGCGCGCAAGATGCTGACGGCGGTTGTCGAAGAATTCCCTAAACACGCCCGTGTGAAGGACGCCCAAGCGATCCTCAAGCAACTGAAATAACACCTCTTGAACAGCCTGGAAACACAACCTTTCCAGCGAGAAGGTACGATGAGTATGAACCAAGATAAATGGCAACGTCTGACAGCCTGTGGCTTGCTAATCGGGATCGTCTTTGTAGGTCCGTTGCTCTGGAGCCAGGAACCAGCCCCCGAGGCTGCCGGCCAGGAAACGGAACCGGCCAAGGCCGCCGAGGCAGACGCCGCCGAAGAGGCCGGCGATTCGCTCCTCGACATGATTCTGGACAGCGGAATCACAGGCGTCGCCTTTATGGGAATCCTAGGTTTATTCTCGGTGGTGGCCGGCACCGTGGCAGTAGAACGCGCTGTCAATATGCGTCGCGAACAACTGATGCCCATATCCTGTGTTGAAGAGTTAGAGAAGGTCGTACACGGATCGGCGCCCCGGTTCAGTGCCCTGGCTGACAGCTGTGAAAACACCCCCGCGCCATTAGCAGTCATTGTCCAATCTGGCTTGGCGCGTCAGGGACAGCCGTTCGCCGAAGTCGAAAAATCGATGGAGGATGCCGCGTCACGCGAAATGGCTGACTTGCGCGCCAGAATCCGACCATTGAACACCGTCGGCAGCATTGCACCATTGGTCGGTTTGCTGGGAACCGTCGTGGGGATGATCATCGCCTTCCACACCGCCAGCCAGTCGGGTCTGGGTAAGGCCGAACTGTTAGCGAAAGGCATCTACATGGCTCTGTTAACAACTGCAGGAGGTTTGTCCGTAGCCATTCCTTCCCTCTTGTTGGGATCGTTTTTTAGCGGCCGTGTCGAAAGATATTTTCGAGACATGGACAAATTGCTGATACCGCTCGTACCACATCTGGTAAAGCGACCACAACCGACCAAGGAACAGTCCCAATCAGCCGCTAGCACGTCGACCTCGACCAATCCATTGATGTCCAACGCAGTCAGGGCATCCTGAATCAGAGCTGCGTCAGGCGCAAACTACTTGCAGGTAATTCAATTGAGTTTCGCTCCTGCGTCCTCTTGTGTTCGTAGGATGATCTTTGGTGCAACCACCCGCTTCGTCACACCATCCGCAAGATTATTGGAAACATGAAACTACCACCGACAACAACTGACACCGAAGGACCCAACCTGACGCCCGTCATCGACGTGGTGTTTTTATTGCTGATCTTCTTCCTGGTCGCCACGCAATTCAATCAGGAAGAGCGCGAATTGGAAGTGGAGTTACCCGAAGTCGTACAGGCCCAGCCAGTAGCCATGACACAAGGCTTGATCATCAATATTACCCAGGACGGTACCTACAAAGTGGTACGTCGCGAGTATGACGAAAATCAACTCACTGTCGTAATCAACCAGGCCAAGAAAAATAACCCTCACCAAACCGCATTGATACGTGGTGATGGCAACAGCGCACTGAAGTACGCAGCCCGTGTCATGAGCCTCTGCAACCGGGCTGGCATGGACTATCGCATTGCCACTTTGGAATCGCGTTAACGTTCATTGCCCCAGTCCGCTGCCCACGCAGAAACACAACCACATCCGTCCTGGAAAGCGTTGCGGCATGCACCGCAGCGATCAGAACCAATGCCAGACCCATCCATCCAGTGGCATGTACTCGCCAAGCGCTGGTTCCGCTCAACCAAAACCCTACTGATCGTCGCCGCCCTGACACTCGCGCTGCTGGCAATTTGGGCCGCACCGCGCCGTGTGCGGCGCGTCATTCCGATTGGGGAAGAAATCAGCTGGAACGAGGCCACCGCACCCCAACGACGTCAAGTCGTGTGGCAACCGGCGCGCCCTCTGGAAGGACTACTCCAGGGCGATCTGGAGACAGCCGACATTCTGGCACCTCGGCTTGCCGAGGGCGGTTCGTTATTACTTTGCACGGTCCGCCACACAAGCGGGCAAATGGATCTATACAGTTCGCGATTTTCGGAAGGCCAGTGGCAACCGGTCCAACCCATAGAATCACTCAATTCACCTGCCCAAGACATCGGCGCTACCATCAGCGCAGATGGCCGTTGGCTCTGGTTCTACTCGAACCGCGCCGGTGGATTCGGCGGTTTCGATCTCTATGTATCCAAACGCGAGTCCGGGCAGTGGCAAACGCCGCAAAACCTAGGGGCCTCGATCAATACAGCAGCCCATGAGTCCGAGCCTGCGATTTCACCGGATGGAAACACCCTCTTCTTTTCCTCGAATCGCACCGCGGCGATGCAGCGAGAAAGCGCCAGCCCAAGCGATACGACTCCGCAACGTCCCTGGTCCGGTTCATTGCGGAGTGAACTAGGTGAGTCGTATCGAGGTCTGTACCGTGCTACGCGGACAGCACCTCAACAAACCTGGGGACCAGTCGAACCGATGACCTCGTTAAATCGCGCCGACAGTGACGAAGGTTCACCCTACCTCTCACCCGACAATGGATTCTTGTACTTCTCCTCGAATCGCGCTACATCTCCAAATCAAAAGCGCCACTTTGAACTCTATCGGTCGCGCCAGACGTCGTCCGGTTTTCACACACCCGAGAAACTGGGAAGCTCGATCAATTCATTAGACGATGAGCTGGAACCGGCGCTCTCACCCGAAGGATTTACCCTGGTCTTTTCCAGTGATCGTTCGGGTCGTAATCGTATTTATCACAGCCGCGCCACAGAAGTTTTCATAGAATCTGACTGGGATACCGCGCACCTCGGTATTCTGACGAAGGTCTGGGTGCCAGCGTTGTTACTCACGCTGCTGGTCGCAGTACTGATGGCAGCCTGGATGTGGCTGCGGGGTTGGTTCTGGGAAGCAGCTACCTCGATGCGGTTCTTTGGAGCCAGTCTCATATTCCACGCGGTCGCGTTGTTTGTCCTGGCCTTCTGGTCTCTCCCCACGGTCGTCACCTTGATTGTCAGCAATTTGCAGGAATCCGAGGCCGCAGAACAACCATTCGCCGACAATCAACACCAATCGCACGAAGACGGCCAACAGGCCTGGGAAAAACTCCACGACCTCAAGGCTGAACAAAAGACCATTGAGGTCACACGTAGTGAAACAACACCACTCAACATGCCACAACCAACAGAAAATCTAGAACCAACAATTTCCATTGAGATGGCACAACGTCTACCAACTGACCGAGTGCTGTACAGTCCGCCTCCGCAACCTGTTGACGCACCGGAACCGACAAGTTCTCCAGAGCGGGCGACGGCGCCGGCAAACGCCACCATCGAAGTGCGTGACAATACGGAACTTGTTGAGCCCAGCAAAACACCCGCAGTCACAGTTGTCCAAACCACCCCCGCCGATTTACCTCGGATGACGATTCCTTCCCGGACACTGCCCAACCAGACCACAGACGTCGCCGAGCTCACACCGATGCGTACACCCGATACACCCGCCGTAGAATTGCCGGATGCCCCGACGATTGTAGACGTCGAACAGGTACCACCCGCGAACCGCGATCGGTCGGAATTGGCGCGGCAGTTTATTGAACTCGTCGAGGATTCCAGTGCACCAGTGGTGCCACTCGATGACCGCAATGCACAACCTCAACCGGCCAAACCGCTCGATACGTTAACACGGACGGCACCCAAGCCTGCCGCAGCACCCGCTGTCCAGTCACCTGCCGAACTACCGGCCCGCACGATGCGACCCGCCCCCGCAACCACAACCGCAGTCTCAACAGAGGTAGCCCGGCCTCAACCTCGGTCCATTCGTCTGCGTCGCGCAGGGGCCATCGCGCCGAAGATCCCGGACCTGGAAGAGACAGCAGTCGCCGCGGATCTTCCAGATCCGGTTACTGCACCCACGGCACAAAACGCAACGGGCGTGAAAGTAGAATTAAATCGCAGCGCCGTCGTGCCACCGCGCATCGAAGTCGCCACCCCACGCATCATGGGGGGGCCCAGTCGCCGCAACCGCCGTATCTCGATCGGTCAAAATAGCGACGTGCGCAGAGAACTCCCTCCCACGTTCGGTCCCATCGTCAGTCAGCTGGAACGCCGTCACGCCAGGGCGACGCAAGTCGTCTATGCCGCGGACAGTGTCGGTTTGCAAGAGATGTTTACACTCCGGCAGGCGGATATTCGGCGCCAGCATATCAAGCTGTTTGGCGGGACGGATGAATCCGAGGTCGCCGTCAATCAAGGCCTCACCTGGCTGGCGGCGCATCAAAACAAAGACGGGAGCTGGAGCCTGAACACCTTCCACACGAATTGCCAGGGCAAACACCCCAATTGCAGTGGTGCGGGGTCGGTCCGCTCCAATACGGCAGCCACCGGTTTATCGCTGCTACCTTTCTTGGCAGCCGGCAATACCCACCAAGCAGGCAAGTATCAGCAGAATATTGCGCAAGCGATCGGGTGGTTGCAGAAACAACAAAAACCAAACGGTGACCTGCTCTCTGCGGGGGATGCATCACCTATCTACAGCCACTCGATCGCCTCCATCGCCGTGTGTGAGACTTTTGGCATGACGCAGGATCCCGCGCTCAAGCCACTGGCCGAAAAATCTTTGCAGTTCCTCATCAAGGCGCAGCACGGTCCCAGTGGGGGCTGGCGTTATACTCCCAACCAGGCGGGTGATACGTCGGTCGTTGGCTGGGCTATGATGGCCCTCAAGAGTGGTGAAATGGCTGGGCTCACCATTCCGCAAGCAACTCTCGATCTGGCCGCCAAGTGGCTCGCTTCCGTGGAAGGCAATAAACCCAACGGTGGGCATTTTGGTTATCAAAATGGCTCCGCAACGCCCGCCATGACTGCCGAGGGTCTACTCTGTCTCCAATTCATGGGCACCGCACGCAATCAACTACGCATGCGATCCGGGGCCGACTACCTGATGCTGAATCTGCCGGACACGGATCAGCGACGGACGTCCTATTACTGGTACTACGGCACGCAAGTGATGTATCACATGCAAGGTCGCTATTGGGAGGCCTGGAACGGCCGTCTGCGCGACCACTTGACCAAAACTCAAATTAGTGAAGGACCGTTGTCAGGCACCTGGAATCCGAGTGACAATTGGGAAACCTCTGGTGGGCGAATTTATGCAACGGCCATCAAGCTGCTGATGCTGGAAGTCTACTACCGGCATCTACCGCTCTACGAACAACTGGACGAATAAGATAGGCCTCTGCCCGACGCATTGACTGCGTTTCCGTAACGCAAGCCTTATGCCATTTTCCATCCGCTGGGAATTACTGCGTCTTTGAGCACAATTGGGATGCGTTCTCGAATCAAGCAGCCTTCGCCATCATGGTGTTCAACGCCTGTGTCATTGACGACACGCGCCTGGGCGCCTATCTGACAGTTCTTATCCAGGATCGCACCTTCAATCACCGCTCCCGCTCCAATTCCGATCTCCCCAGCGCACTCTGGTATATCGGTTGAGTAATCGTCAGAGCCCATCACGATTGAGTTTCGCACGACAGCACCTTCATCGATCTGGCACCGCAATCCGATAATGCTATTTTCAATTTTCACTCCAGCGCCGATCCGACACCCATCCGCGATCAAGCTCCTGTGGATGTGAGCGCCGCCAATCCTCGTCGGAGGAAGAAATCGGGGGCGTGAGTAAACGGGTGATTTAGCCCACCCCATTTCAAATGGAGGAGCCTCTTGAACCATGTTCAAGTTGGCATCGTAGAATGCGCGAATCGTGCCGATGTCCTCCCAATAGTCATCAAACAAGTGCGCCTGTACGTGACGTGCACGAACCGCAGCGGGAAACACCTCTTTTCCAAAATCCTGGTAATCGGTTTTGTCGAGTACATCGAGAAGAAATTCACGACAAAACAGATAGATACCCATACTCGCCAGACAGTCCCGATGCCCAGGCTCGATACCACGCGCCGCAATCGACTGGGGATCCGTACGTACGAGATCGATCTCCGCGTCGGTCTGCGGCTTTTCCAAGAATCCAACCACCCGTCCATTTGCATCCATCCGCATTACACCGAGACCACTTGCCGCTTCACGTCTGACGGGCAGCGCTGCAATCGTCACTTCGGCACCCGAGTCTTTGTGCGTACGCACCATCTCTCTGAAATCCATCCGATACAGTTGGTCGCCAGAAAGAATCAGCACCAGATCGACGTCAGGCTGATCCAAATATCGACGGTTCTTGCGCACTGCATCCGCAGTCCCCTGGTACCAATCAACCCCCGAATCCATGGTCTGCTGCGCCGCCAGCAATTCCACAAACCCGCCGCTGAAGGCGTCAAACCGGTAAGTCTGGCGAATGTGACGATGAAGACTGACCGAAAGAAATTGCGTTAACACGTAAATCCGGTTCAGGCCACTGTGAATGCAATTCGACAAAGGAATATCGATCAGCCGATATTTTCCCGCAAGCGGTACTGCCGGCTTCGCTCGAAACCGTGTCAACGGATATAACCGGGTGCCACGGCCCCCTCCCAATACCAGGGAAATCACGTTGTTCATATTGCTTGTATTGCTCCTCATCCAAAGTGAAAAGAAAGTCTGCAGGTCGTGTGACCTCCAGAACTTAGCTGAATTGGCGCCCATGAGATACAAGGGTCTCCGCCGGAACCAAAGATACCCTTCCCGCACAACGTACCAACAGCGCCACTAGACAGCGCCACTAGACAGCGCCACTAGACAGCGCCACCAGGAGTGCACACCGGAACCTCGCGTCATGTGCTGGGGTCGCAAACGGTGTATACTCGCAACCGCGGCTGGGCAGGTCCCGAAGGCTATTCGCTTCCTCCTCCTTTCACGCGCCACACCAGCGCATCAACTCACGCGACGCCAGGAGAACGCTGTCATGCCCGCTACCGAGAAGTCTGCCCCTCGGCCGCTGTTGTCGCGGCGCCACCTGCTGCGGCGCGCCGGGTGTGGTGTCGGCATGATGGGCCTCCTCTCGCTACTGCATGAAGAAGGACTGTTGGCACAGGATCCAACAACTTCCCGGCGCTCAGCAAACCCACTGGCACCAAAATCATCTCATACGCGGCCAACCGCAAAGTCGGTGATTTGGCTATTCATCAACGGTGGTCCAAGCCATGTTGACACCTGGGACTATAAACCCGTACTGGCTCAAAAGTCCGGTCAGTCAGTGGCTGGATTTGATCGTTTTACAGGTTTTTTCGCCAATGCGGTCGGTGGATTGATGCCCTCACCTTTCCGGTTTCGCCAGCACGGACAATCAGGGAAATGGGTCTCTGACCTGTTTCCACATCTCGCACAGCATGTGGACGACATGGCCTTCGTGCACTCCGGTTACACTCAGTCAAACAATCACAGTCCCGCGTTGTTCATGATGAACACCGGGTTCACGCAAATGGGATTTCCCTGTGTTGGTGCGTGGGCCACCTATGGGCTGGGAAGCGAGAGCCGAGATCTCCCGGCCTTTGTCGTCATGTCGGATCCCAAGGGACGCGGATTACCCAAAGGTTACTCTCAAAACTGGGGGGCAGGTTTTCTGCCCAGCATCTACCAGGGAAGCTGGTTGAAACCACAGGGAGAACCGATTGAAAACCTCCGGCCACCAGTTGAACTGACTCCTTCACGACAGCGGGCCCAGCTTGACCTCTTGGCGTACCTAAATCAACAACACCAAAGACAACGCGCCGCACAACACGATCTTTTGACACGGATCGAGAGCTTCGAACTCGCCTACCGGATGCAATCCGCAGCGCCCGAAGCGTTGGAGTTGGGGGGGGAGTCAAAGTCAATCCAACAACAATACGGACTGGATGATCCCAATTGTCGTCATTTCGCCCAACAGTGCCTGCTGGCAAGACGGATGGTAGAACGGGGTGTCCGTTTCGTACAGATCTACTCCGGTGGAAACGAAAATCAGCGGAGCTGGGACGGGCACAACGACATTCGCGGTAACCACCAACAGTTTGCTGGTGAAACGGACAAACCGATTGCCGGATTGCTAGCAGACCTCAAGCAACGGGGTCTTTTGGACACAACACTCGTCATCTGGTGTGGAGAGTTTGGCCGTCTGCCGATGGCACAAAAAGCCCAAAAACCTGGTCGTGATCACAATCCTCACGCGTTTACCTGTTGGCTGGCGGGAGGTGGTATCAAAGGGGGAACTCAATACGGTACGACCGACGACATCGGGCACCGCGCCGTCGAAAATCGGGCGTCTGTGCACGACCTGCACGCAACGCTGCTCCATTTACTGGGCCTCGAGCATAAGCGTTTGACGTTCCGCCACAACGGTCGGGATTTTCGCCTCACCGATGTGGCAGGGCAGGTGATTCATGACATCGTCTCTTGAAAAAGCGGGCCAAGTTGCGCACTGCTGCCTCCCTATCAAGCGCATCGAGTCCCCTGCTATTCGCTGTGACACGCGAGCGCCCCCCGGCAAACCCGAATTCCAACATGAATCAAGCCAAATCCTGCCAGCTATTTTCCAGTCCGTGTCAGAGGAGCACCTGACCGGGGTTGCTGCACCTTTCGCTGGAATGTAAGAAACAAGCAGACGGAACACGTACTAAACCCAATGAGGTCACGCAATGGGACGCCCGGCAACAGCCCTTCTCCTGCTCGTCACACTTCTTTGGAATAGTGGCTGCAATTCGAAACCAGCCCCTCGACCAAAATCTTCCCTGGATAAGGCCAAAACTGCAGCACCTACCAAGGCAGTACATGATCATCCACAGGCAGGTCCAAATGGTGGCAAGCTAATCGAACTGGGAAAGAACGAAGCGTACCATGCCGAGTGGATTGGTGATGACGAATCGGGACAGGTACGCGTCTTCATCCTGGACAGTAGTGCCAAACAAGAGCTGTCGATTCCGGCTACGCCTCCAATCGTGATCTCAGCCAAGCTGGCAGACGAAGAACTGGAATATCGGCTCGAAGCCGTCAAACCGACAGGTGACCCAGCCATGGCGGCCGAATTTGAAATCGTCAACAAACAACTGGTCACCTTGCTACGCCAAATCGGTCACGGTGTCACCGCACATTTGAATGCGGAAATCGAGGGCCAGGTGTATAGTGGCGAATTCCCCCACGATCACGCCCATCATCATTGACCAGCGATTACACTGCCAACGTTTTTCGAGCGATCTGCGACCCCGACTGGGCGTGTAAATCTGCTGTTCCTATGCACTTTCCGTAGTCCCTTGAGAGGGCTAGCATGGCGCCGCGTAAACGCTGCGAGTTGTTGTCTTTGCAGGTGGGACGTATGATGAATCTGGGACTCGTTTCGGTTTCACAGCGGGCAACGTCATGGCCAAATTCAATCCCTATCGCGAGTGGCTCAATCTGGACGCTCAGATTACCGCACCCAACTACTACCGACTACTGGGATTGGAAGACCTGGAAGAAGACCCCGCCGTCATTCAGGCGGCCGCCGCAGCAACCCTCGAGCGGGTTCAATCCTGTAATCCAGGATCGCGTACAAAGAGTTGGTCCAAACTGGTCGCCGAGGTCGAACAAGCTGGAAAATGCTTGACCGATGAATGGACAAAAGGCGATTATGACCGACAGCTCGATCTCTCCGTGTTTGCGGCTCCGCAACCGGTGGCAGCAGATCCTCCTGCAGCTGAGAAAAAGAAACCCCGCGTTGTCAGGAAACTGACCTCGCGATTTGAAATCGCACCTGAAACGGCAAACCTGGAAGCGAGTTTGCTCCCTCCCGGTATGGGAGGCGCCGCAATGGTCTCGCCGGAAAAGCCCCACCCCACCCCAGAACCACCGCCGGAGACGAATCAAGCTGCCGGCGCGGATACCGGGGACAACGTTGCACTGGTGTTCCACTCAGTACACAAGGACTCAGTACACAAGGACTCAGTACACAAGGACTCAGTACACAAGGACTCAGTACACAAGGACGCAGTACACAAGGACGCAGTACACAAGGACGCAGTACACAAGGACGCAGTACACGAGCAGCAGTCAGCAATTCCTGCCAAAGCAAGCTCCGACGCGCAGACGCAAGATGCCGCAGTTGCAGAGAATGCGGATGATCCTGAACTTCCTGCAGTTATCGATCCGGACACCTGGGCGACCGACGACAAACCCACTTCGGCCCCGGTTAGCGATCCGGTTACTTTCAATGAAATTTCCGCGTCAGAGTCGATACCAGCTGCCCCAGGTGCCGGCGACGTGCGCGCCGATCCCATGCTACCCACCACAAATCCGATGGCGGCCTACCAGGCTCCCCGCGGCGAGCGGGCCATTGAAACCGCAGCAGAGGAAACTTCTGGAGAACTGTCTGCTGGCGATATCCCGTTGGCCACGGCACTCTCCTCAACCGCATGGCAAGACGTGCCCGTCGCGCAACCAACCAGCGATGCCGACAGACCGCGGGCCCCCGTTACGGTGACAGCCAGCACTCCGCCTCCACCACCAGCGCGAAAACCAGCTCCCAGTCAGCGAGGCAAACGACTCGGGATCGCTGCCGGACTGGCTATTTGTAGCGGGATTCTGGCATTCTTCTTGCTTAATGGTGAAACCCAAGAATCGGGTCCAGCCGCCCAGCGTTCCTCAGCCGGCGTAAGTCGTGCACCGGCTGTGGCTACCGAGTCCGATCCCCTACCGCCCGATCCCCTACCGCCCGATTCCCCACCGGCTAAGACACCAGCGACCGAGACACCAGCGACCGAGACACCAGCGACCGAGACACCAGCGACCGAGACACCAGCGACCGAGACACCACCGACCGAGACACCACCGACCGAGACACCACCGACCGAGACACCACC
>PAQH01000026.1 GCA_002709225.1 Planctomycetaceae bacterium | reverse complement strand
AAGATTGTGCCAGCCAACAAAGGGGCCATCGATCGAAACCACCACCGACAACGGCCCTCGCACATAGGTCCATGTACGCGACAGCATGCCGTTGACGTTGTTCGCCTTGCGTTGAATTTGTTCCGAATTCGTCAAACGCCAGCCATTCCATTCTGCGGGTAACAACTGGGAGTCGCTACTCGCGAGTAAATCAGGGGGCAACGCAGCCGACCTGGCCAACAGGAAGTCGGATGCCTGTAACAGCACCAAACCGGTTAGAGAAGCCAACGAAATCCAGGTGATTGGGCTGCCAAGCAGGTAGGCGGCCGGACGCACGACCGGTCGGCTGGGCTCCGTAGTTACCGATGCGTCGGATGTGGGCGCCAAGCGACGCAGTACGAACTCGGGAAACAGCCGGCGCGCCTGGGACCAACCGGACTGCCAGATGGCTTCCGATCGAGGAACCAAAAACAGCAACAGTCGATCGGTACTGAGAACCATCACCAGCACAAAGGCAAACAACACAAAACCGACGGCCGCGTGTCCCACCCCTTCGGTCAATGGCAGGTCCCACTGGCTCCCGGCAATGGTCACCAAGGCCACGCGAACCGCATTGGCAGCCACCACCCAGAGGGTAGTGAGCACCAGCAGCGCCAATGTCCGCAAGACACCCGAACGAAGCAACATGGCATAAAACAACGCACAGGTCAGCGCTGCGAACAGTGAATTGATGCCACTGCAAGCCTCTTCGATCAGGAACGAATGGCCGGGAACCTCGATCACCACGCCACGCACCAAGTGACGATACCCGAGTAAGTCCAAGCATCCACTCGCCCAACGGGTGGCGATGCGCTGCAGTATCAAAATCAGTTGCAGGTCGATTCCCAATGGCAATGGTACCGCCAGAGCAAGCACCACCCAGGCTGGCAACCACCGGCGCACCAGTAAAAGGCCACCCACGACATAGATGAAGCACAACAGTGCCAACAGCGCGACGGCAGCCACCAGCCAGGGTGATTCCAGAACAACGGCTACCGCGGTCAGCAACAACACCACCAGCGTCGCCACGTTACGCAACAGCCGCGCGCCGGGAATCATGGCGTTGGGATCACCAAGTTGCGTATAGGCCAGGTAACCGGCTCCCAGGATCGCGATGGGAAAAAACTGGTAGTGCTCGCTCCGCCAGAGTCGCTGTGCCAAAATCCACAATAGCGGCGCACAGGCGACGCTGTAGAGCACGATCAACAGATAAGCGCCGAGGTTCCACTTGCGCAACATCAACAACAGCGCGGACCGATTGTTGGAGGGTATCGTTGCCATGAATAAACCGATCGATTGCAGTCAACGGAGTGCGGCGACAGACCACCAACACAACCCATATGTCCGAGAATGCCCATCGCACCCAGTTCTAGTATATTTGCGTTTCTGGAGAGTCAAGCAAATTTGGCGTTCAGCCAGCTGATCTTCGGGCAGATCGAAAGCCATGCAGGGGGCCAACGGAGCGCAACAAAAAACGGCCCGCTTGATGCGGGCCGTTCTTTCAGTTTATCGAGCGTCAACTCGGGTCATCACGCATGCGTAGAGGTTAGTCCACCTCAGGCGTGGTGGCCGTGTCAGCTTCTGTGTCTTCCGGCTGTTGCTCCGCATTGCGGCGTCGGCGGAACCGGCGGAATCCTCCGAATCCGGCCACGGCCGCACCCAGCAGCGCCAAAGACCCGGGCTCGGGGTTGGGTGAAGGCAGGCTACCGGTTCGAGTCCCCCCCCCCCCGGTAATCTCGTTGTTGGATATTAATTGGGCCCAACCCGTGCTGTTCGCGTCGGAGAATGTCACGTAAAACAGCGGTGCACTGTCACTGTCGGTGAGACCGGTGCCGGTATCAGTGTCCAGCCCCTGCCACCTGAAACCGGCGGAACCATCGTTGGCGAGGGTGATACCATCTCGAAATTGATTCGGCGTCTTCAAGCCGGCTGATGTACTGATCGTTCCCGTTTCGGCTTCTGTATCGATCGCAAGCAAAGTATCTTCAAAATAACCTGCGGAGGTAGGCGCAAAGCCAAAATCTCTGATGGCCAATCGCGTGATCTCACCATCGCCGGATGCCGAATCAATCTGGTAGAACAACGCGATCTTGGCGGTTTCGTCAAATGCCTGCATGGTACCGAGGCCGGCTGCTTCACCAGATCCGCCAGCGGCATCGGCAGTGGTAAGGTTGACCCCGGTAAATACGTTATCGTTCAGGTGGTCAAGCGTAACCCCACCAGCGCGATAGACCACGACGTAGTCAATATTCGCATCTGGGCCACCAGCACCTGTGAAGTTCGCCGTCCCATTTAAGCCCACAGACGCGTCATCGAGACCCGCCTGTACCGGTCCGCCGACGACTAGAATGCCAATGGTGAGAAGCCCGGCCGTGACCATGGAAATCGATTTACTCATGACAGTGATCCTCGCCTCCAAATGACTAAGGAGCAATAGGTAAAATAGTTAGATTAAGAAGACAAAGCGGATTGTAACAGCCGATAAACGACCGTCAACCGAAAAATAGGAAATTTTGGGTATTTACATGTGATAAATGGGATGCCGGTTGAACTTTAGGGGCAGAAGCTAGGTCGCTAACAAATGGAAAGAGAAAGAATAGGTAGCCTGAGACGAATACAACAAATATCCATCATAATGGGTCTACCCTCCAAGTCAACGGTAAATTGAAGGGAATAGATAGATTATGATGGTATTGCTCACCCCAGTACCGTCCGATTCGCCTTGGCTGCGATTTTTCTCGGAGAAAGGCGCGCGAGCATTTGCGATCACGGCGCATGCCTAACTTTGGGAGTGCGGCGAACCGGTTCGCAAAAACAGCTTTTTTAGGGAGCCGCGATAGGCTTCTTGGCGGGCATTGCCACTCGGTTGCAGTCCCAAGTTAGACGAGTCGATTACAAGAACGACTCGGTGCCGCCCAAGCGAGCCGTCCACAATCCTTGTCAGGCGGCGAGGCGCACTACCCAAACTAGGCCTGGCATGCCTATTTGTCGACCGCCAGCATTTCGCTGCTGTTTGCTGTCGCCAAACGCCCATTTTGCCGTGTTTCTGTACGCCGTTTTTTGGCCAGACGTTGCTTCAAACCGACCAGTTCACCCGAGATCTGACCATTGCGGTAGCCCAGACCGTAGCCAATCAGCGAAGCGACAAATAACACCAGGAGCGTAATTCCGAGTTGCACGTCAGTCATGGTTGGTTAGTTCCCTGTAATCATGTTCGCACCGCCGGCGGCCACTTCAGCGATTTTCTTGGTCGTTCGTTTGCGCCGCTTGGCAACCTGCTGCTTCAAGGCCCGCAGCTCACCGGAAACCTGACCGTTTCGGTACCCCAGGCCATAACCCACAACCAGTGAAACCAATGACAGGAGAATGGGAGTTGCCAGTTGAATTTCCGTCATGACGGGCCCATCGATTGCGTTAAGTTAGGAATCATAGGTAAACGTCTCTTGTCCATATCCCAGTATGCCTGCTGCCTGGCTGTGCACCAAATCCATGTCAAATGCCAGGGAAGGCTAAACTCCGTGGCCAGTTCGTTCCTAATGATCGGGTTTCAATAGACTTACGTCTGGTGAAAAGATGTCATCCAAAGATGGAGCCGCGCATTGCCCACCAAAAATCTTTCCACCGTCCCACGTTTCTTCGCGCTAGCCCCTATTTTCAGAACAAGCGTGACATTCCCGATTTTCCCTAAATGTGGTTGCGTCTACTGGGCGATGACAAATCTTGACGTCCTCTTGAAACACCTACGGATGTTCATTCACTCCACGAGACGAGACGCATGTCGGTTCAGGTTCACGAATCCACTCGCTGGTTACACCGCACGCAAGCGGTCGGCTCCCCAGCCGCCGTGGGGAAATGGACGAATCGACAATCGGTCGGGTACCGACTGTTGGGCATCCTACTGCTCTCCTTCCTGTCCGGCTGCCAGGCCACCGAGGGCATCCGCAACCAACTCGACTATAGCGATGCCTGTAATGACCTGATTGTTGGTTGGCGCAATCGCGTCTGGTCCAGCCAGGCCTGGCACGAACGCCAGGAATTGGCGGCGGATCAACAGTTTCCAGGTGATTTTGAAGAAGGCTTCCGAGCGGGCTACGCAGCGACCGGCCAAGGGAGCGACGGTTGCCCCCCCCCTGTTCCCCCACGCAAATACTGGTCGTGGAAATACCAGACCCCCGAGGGCCAAGGAAAAGTCGCAGCCTGGTATGCGGGCTGGCCACACGGTGCCCGTGCGGCCGAAGAAGATGGCGTCGCCAACTGGAGCCAGATCCAGGTGTCTCGGCAGATCGAGCAGCAATACGCCCCCCCCTATACCCAAACCAATCGCAGCGCACCCAATACGCCGGCGCCGACAGCGTCTGCCACCGGTCCCAGCACAACACCTACCCCACCAGCACCGACCAATGACGGCGCAGGGCTGCTGCGACTACCGCGACCGATCACTCGACAATCTTCAGCGCAACCACATCCCTCGACAATGCCCCGCTTTGCATCCCGTTAAGCGAGAGTGGTTCGCCTAATCCGATACTGCCTCGACGCCCCAGGAGTTTCGATCGATGAAACGGTCCGCTGCATATGCAGGATGCCGCCTGTTACCGCATGTGGCGTTACTTCTCTCGTTGCTGGTACTCGCCGGCTGCACGGCCGTCTTGAACCCCCTGAGTGGGATTCCCGCCCATCGTTTACCTCCGCAGTTCTTGGCCCAACCCAAGAACAACCTGATCCCCATTGACTTCACCCGCCTGCAACAGGATCCTCCGGAGCAATACCTGATCGACACGGGAGACGTCCTCGGCATCTTTATTGAAAATGAGTTTGGCGAAGCCGCCATGGGAATTCCCCAGCAGTCAATGCCTCCCGTTGGCTCCGATCTGCCACCGGCCGTCGGGGCCGGCGTTCCTGTGCGTGAGGACGGCACGATTCTGCTGACCGTTCCCGAACCGATCGAAGTTCGCGGCTTGAATCTACGACAGATCGAGAACATTTTGCGGCACCGTTACACGATACGAGAACAACGGCTACCACCCGATATTAAGATCATGGTATCGCTGATGCGTAAACGCAATTACACGGTAACCATCATCCGCCGTGATTCGGACAGTCTGGCTCAAGCCGCGGGCGGTCGTATGCAGGGCTCAAGAGGGGGTGGTAGTCTGCAGAAAGGAATCGTCATCCTGCCCGCCTATCGAAACGACGTGCTCAACGCACTCACCGAGTCCGGTGGTTTACCAGGCCTCGATGCCAAGAACGAAATCATCATCCTCCGCGGTCGGACGGTGGACGCGCAAGCGCGGGAAACCTTCATCAAGAACTTCTACGCGAATCCACCTGCGGACCCCTGCCTTTGCTTCCCGCCACTGCCGGATGACCCGACCTGGGTCCGCATTCCCTTGAGGTTGCCCCCGGGACAGCTTCCTACATTCAAACAGGAAGATATTGTTCTCAACCAGGGAGATATCATTCTGATCGAAGGACGTGAAAACGATGTCTATTACACGGGCGGTCTGCTGGGCGGTGGCGTGCACCCGCTGCCGCGAGATTTTGACATCGACGTGCTGCAGGCGATGAATGGAATGGGTGGTGTACTCGCTAACGGATTGGGTGGACAGCAACAAGGAGGGGGGTTCGGCGGGAACGGTGGCATGCAGCAATTCGGTGGTGTCTCGCCAAGTCTCCTCTACATTCTCCGCAAAACCCCGTGCGACGGTCAGATCATNATTACGGTCGACCTCAACCGGGCCGTCAAAGATCCGGCCGCCCGGCCACTAGTGCAAGCGGGNGACACCCTTATCCTGCGTTTCAAGCCACAGGAAGAGGTCCTCAACTTTGCCCTGGGAACGTTCCTGTTGCGGAGTATCTACGGAGGGCGGGGCTTCTAGACGCAAGCCCCAGCCCTGCGGCAACTCCGAGCGGGCCGGTCAATGCGACGCCTCCAGCGTCGCAGCGCGCAAACGATCCGCGATCAGCGTGTCGACGAGCAACTGGCCGACGTGATAGGCCACCATCGGCAGAACGGCCAGCGCGAGAACGCCATAATCTTCGACGGCCACGGTCAGCCCCACCAGCAGCGTCTTCTGGCTACCGGCGAACCCGACGGCGATCCGCGCTCCCCTCGCCATCCCCAACCAGACGCCCACCAGGTGGCCGACCGCCAGCATACTGAGATGGATCGTGAGCACTAGCCCGATCATCACGCCGTAATCCCAGATCCCCGCGGACGCGGCGGCAGTCTCCGCCTGACGAATACTCAGGCCAGCCCGCACACTCCCCACCAGGATCATCGCCAACACACCGCATTGCGCGACCACGCCCAGCACGCTCTTGTGGTCAGCCGCCCAATCGCGCACGGGTACCCGCAACCGGCAGAGCTGCGCTGCGCTCATCGGGAGCACAATCAAACAGAGCAGCTTGATCACCATCGGTCCCAGCTGGACCGCCCCAACCTGTTCTCCAGTCATGGTGACGAGCCAAAGGGGCGTGACCACAAAACAACTGAGATTGGTGATCAGAGTCACCAGCACCGGCACGGTATCGTCCCCGCCGGCGCGACGCGTCCAGACGGCGGCCGACGCCAATGTGCTGGGGGTAGCCGCCGCAATCAGGATGCCCACCGCGAGCTGATCATTCAAACCGATGGGCACCATGACCGCCAGGTACAAACCCCAGGCCACCACTGGCAATAACCCAAAATTGATGCCGGCTGCCAGCAGCGAAGGACCCGGGTAGCGAATCGCCCTCCAGACCGCATTCAACCCCAAAGGTAACGCCATCACAAACAAGACAACGGCCACAATACCGCGACGCAACAGGGGCGCGTCGGCCAATGACGCAAACAGCTCCGCCCCTGAAAAGCCGACAACCAACACAGCTGCCAGAGCAATCAAGAACCAGCGTTTTAGTAACCACGTCTTCACGCGAACCACTATTGCTCCCCATAAACGGGTTCACCAGCGCTGCCGTGGACAATACGCGTCACGGCAGACAACCATCCCTTACGGGCAAGCCCGATTGTGCATGCCCCGGACCACAAAGCAACCACTCTACCGCCCACGGCACCGGCCCACTAGAATCGATGTTTCACGGACGCCTCTCAACCTGGTTTGGGGGGGATGGCGAACGGCTTGATTCTGGATTCGAGATTCGTTTCGGCGACCACACGATGCTACGCTACTGGACGGCTGGTGAATCCCATGGCAAAACCCTGCTGGCCATGGTCGACGGGTTCCCCGCGGGATTGACCATCGAAACTGACTCCATCGATGTCGAATTGCGACGTCGTCAGGGGGGGTATGGACGCGGCGGCAGGCAAAACATCGAAACCGACACGGTCGAATTCTTGTCAGGCACCTGGCGTTCGCAAACGCTGGGTAGCCCGATCGCAATGCAGGTGATCAATCGCGACTACAAACTAGAACGATTGCAGGACCTCGAGCGCCCCCGGCCGGGCCATGGTGATCTGACGGGCGCACTCAAGTTTCTAGGGCCGATCCGCAGTGTGCTGGAACGCGCCAGCGCTCGGGAAACGGCGGTCCGCGTGGCGGCCGGGGCCCTGGCAAAACAGCTGTTGACCCCATTTGGCATTCGCTGCCTGGGGTACGTGGTCGAATTAGGCGGCCTGGAGATCGAAGCCCGGCAGGGATCGCTGGACGAATTGCGCCAGTGGCGCGATGCCAGCGAGATCTACTCACTCAATCCCGATCAGGACGAACGCATCAAGCAACATATCGACACAGCGGGCGACGCCGGCGATACACTGGGAGGAATCGTCGAGGTGCGTGTGGAAGGTCTGCCTTTCGGGCTGGGCACGCATGCCCAGTGGGATCGCAAACTGGATGGCCGCATCGCCCAGGCCGTGATGGCCGTCCAAGCGATCAAAGGAGTCGAAATCGGCCTCGGCTTTGAGGCCGCGCGGCGCCCCGGCAGTCAGGTCCACGACCCAATCGTCTACGATGCCGAGCAGCGCACGGCGAATCACCTGGGCTACACCCGGCCCACGAATAATGCCGGTGGACTGGAAGCCGGTATGACCAATGGCCAACCGTTGGTTGTGCGGGCCGCCAAGAAACCAATCAGTACCCTGCGTCAGCCTCTCGATTCGGTCAACCTCACAACAAGGCAACCTGAATCAGCCCAATATGAACGAAGTGACGTGTGCGCGCTGTCCGCGGCCAGTGTGATCGTTGAAAACGTGGTCGCTTTTGAAGTCGCCCGCGCCCTGGTAGAGAAGTTTGGCAACGACAGCTTCGCGGAAATCCAAACCCGCTTTGAGCTCTTCCAACGCATGGCGCGAGAACGCTAGTTCGCCACCCGTCCCGATCGCATCGTACTCAAATCTCATAGTCCCGCCGAACTTCAGCCGGCGCCGTCGCGTACGCCAGCGGCTCCATCGAAGCTCCGGCGCGTCCCTGACTCAGGCTGCGAATCGCGCTCGAATATCCAAACAACTCATTCATCGGTGCGTGGGCTTCGATAGCCGAATAGACACCACGATTCTCCGTCCGGGCGATAATCGCCCGACGCTGTTGCAAGTCGCCGACAATGTCACCCAGATGATCCTCGGGAGTCGAGATATCCAACTTCATAATCGGCTCCAGCAGGGCGGGGGTACCACCGCGCAGCGCTTTCTCGAAGGCCTCATTCGCGGCGATGCGAAACGCAACTTCATCTGACGCTTCCGAGTCAAAGTCACCGCCGAGGATAGTGACTCGTAATTTCATCAATGGAAAGCCCGCAATCAAACCACCGCCTTGGGAGGCGGATTCCAGTTCCGCCACTGCCGCATCAAGCAGCTCGATCGGCACGCTGTCAATCGGACACTGGTTGCTTACGACCGGCTGCGAATCGTGCTCGGATGGTTCGATACGAATGACTAACTTGGCAAACAACTGCTGCCCACCAATCTGTCGATGGCATTCGCCGGTGACCTCGACCGCCTGTTCGATCGTCTCACGATAACTAACCTGCGGCTTGTGGAACTTGACATCCAGATTGAAATCCCGCAACAACCGATGCTTGGTGATCTCCAGGTGCAATTCACCCATGCCACTGATCAGTGTCTGCCCCATTTCGTTGGGACGAATGGAGAGCGTAGGATCCTGCCTTTGCAGTAATTCCAGTGCCGCTTCCAGCTTCTTGCGCTCGGCCGTTGTCTCCGGTTCGATTGCCATCGAAATCACCGTTTCCGGAAACTCGATCGACTCCAGTAAGATGGGGTGCCGCGTGTCGCAGAGCGTGTCCCCCGTCACCGATTGCTGCAGACCAATTACTCCCACAATATCACCACAGGAAACCATATCGACTTGCTGTTCCCGGCGAGTGGCGTGGATCTGCCACAACTGGGCAACGTTGTCGCGTTTGTCCCGGCCGGGATTGAGCACGCGGCTGTTGGCTTTCAGGCTCCCCGAGTAAATCCGCAGCCAGGAAAGATCTCCCGTCTTGGCGGGGACGACCTTGAATACCAGACCACAAAATGGGTCGCCAGATTTGGGAGCGCGCTCTTGCGTCGTCTCAAGCCATCCTTTCTTACCCCAACTCAGCCCGGTAACAGGTGGCATGTCGAGCGGCGAAGGTAGATATTCCTGCACCGCATCCAACAATGGCTGCACGCCGATACCGTGCAGTGCGGAACCACACAACAACGGCTGAATCTGCATTTCAATGGTCGCCTGCCGGAGCACCTGATGAATCAGTTGCTCAGGAATCGGTTGCTCAGCCAAAGCGAGTTCCATCAGTTCGTCGCTGTGCGCGTAGAGCTTCTCCAACATCGACTCTCGCCACAATCGCGCCATATCGAGATGTTCTTCGGCGATCTCCGACTCGGTAATCGTGGCACCCTTATCCTGCGCGTCAAACGTCAGTTGCCGCATCCGCACCAGATCAATGACCCCGTGAAACGAATTGTCCACATGGGGCGGCCCTTCGCCACAGGGAATCTGAATCGGGACAGGTGTCGCACCGAGTCGCGTATCGATCTCGTCAACCACCGTTTCAAAGCTGGCACCTTCACGATCCAGCTTGTTGATAAAGGCTAACCTTGGGACGCGATAACGATCCGCCTGGCGCCACACCGTCTCACTCTGCGCTTCGACACCCTCGCGCGCACTAAACACCACAACCGCTCCATCCAGAACACGCAGGCACCGTTCAACCTCAGCTGTGAAATCAACATGCCCCGGCGTATCGAGCAGGTTGATGCGACACGCTTTCCACTCGAAGGCAACACACGCCGAATAGATGGTGATGCCACGGTCCTGTTCTTCAGGATCACTGTCTGTTTCGGTGGTCCCTTTGTCGACCGATCCCACGCGATGCTTGGCACCACTATAAAACAACATCCCTTCCGTGAGCGTCGTCTTGCCGGCATCAATGTGGGCAATAATACCCAGGTTTCGGAGCGTCGTGAGATCTCTTGTCATCTGCTGACCGTCCGCCATCGATCCACGGCACAGGTTTCCAGACCGAGGGACCGGCACGCCGAACACGAAACCGGGCGCAGCTCTATAAATGCGTCGCTACCAGGCAAAGTGCGCAAACGCTTTGTTCGCATCCGCCATCCGGTGGGTGTTCTCACGGCGAGTCATGGCCGCACCTTCGCGGTTGTAGGCTGCCGTCAATTCATCCGCCAATTTCAAGTGCGTGGGACGTCCCTTTTTTTCACGGACTGCCATCAAGATCCACCGAAACGCCAGCGACGTCTGCCGCTTACGATTGACTTGCATCGGTACTTGATAAGAGGCCCCACCAACACGTTTGGAACGAACTTCAATTGCCGGCTTCACATTTTCGACAGCCTGATGAAACACGTCGATCGGTTCTTTGTCTGGAACGCGTTCCTTGATCTGTTCCAACGCATTGTAGAAGACCGCCTGCGCGGTCGTCTTTTTGCCATCCAGCATCAAACAGTTAATAAACTTCCCAGCGACTTCCGAACCAAAACGCGGATCGGGTTTGAGTTGATCTTTACTGGCAGTGATTCGTCCCATGGCAACCTGGTTTTCCTGTTCCGCAAAAGCGAGCGGCGACGTCAGTAGCTACGTGTTAAAAAAAATCCTTAAGTTATTGATGCTGTGTCGTTTCCAAACAAATGCATCAAACGATCGCGCAACCCAATCAAGACTTCTTGGCCCCGTAGCGGCTACGCGATTGTTTACGACCGTCTACCCCCAGCGTGTCCAGCGCGCCGCGGATCACCTGGTAACGAACCCCGGGCAAATCACGCACACGACCGCCACGCACGAGCACGATCGAGTGCTCCTGTAAATTATGACCTTCGCCCGGTATATAAACCGTGACCTCCTTGCCATTGGAAAGTCGCACACGCGTAATCTTGCGGAGGGCCGAATTAGGCTTCTTCGGCGTCATTGTCCGCACTTGCAGGCACACACCTTGCTTTTGGGGACACTGATCCAACACCGGCGCTTTAGTAAACTTGCGCTTCTGTTTACGGCGTTTGCGGACCAGCTGATTGATCGTTGGCATTAATGGTACCTGCGGACAAACCGAACTACAAAATAAAGAAAAACCCTGACCACAACGAATCCAGCGTACCCGTTCTGGGATAGCTGTCAACCTGCCTGAAGCTTACGGACTTGCCTCTTCCTCAGTACTCCCACCACCCAACAGGGCGTCCAGCGAGGCCACATTCTCCGCACTGGCAATCTCGGCCGGCTCGGGGTCCATGGCTGGTGCCGCATCGCCATTGCCCTCAGTCTCACCTTGTAGCAACGGAAAACTGGTAACCAAAGCGCGTTCTTTTTCTTCTGCCATGGCTTGTAGGGCTTCCGGACGATAACGGACCTCTGATTCCTGGAAGGTCCGAAAACCTGTCCCAGCCGGAATCAAGTGTCCGAGGATCACATTTTCCTTGAGGCCCACCAAGTCGTCCGTTTTCCCCGAAAGTGCGGCCTCGGTCAGCACCTTCGTCGTTTCCTGAAAACTGGCGGCCGAGATAAAACTGGAACTTTGGACTGAAGCCTTGGTGATTCCCAGTAGCTGGGTACTCGCCGTTGCCGGCTTGGGACGCGTGCCCTTCGCCGGCTGGCCCCCCAACGCCTCAATTTGAGCGTTGACCTGCTCCAGTGCTTCCTTGGGCACAATGGTGTCGACCTCAAAATCACTATCACCCTTGTCCGTAATCCGCAAACATTTGGCCAACGCTGTATTGACGGCGCGGAACTCAAAGCGATCGATGACAAGCCCCGCCAACAAGCTCGTGTCGCCGGGTGTCTCAATTTGCACCTTGCGCAACATACGAGCAATGATGATCTCAATGTGCTTGTCGTTGATTTCTACCCGTTGGCTACGGTAGACCTGCTGGATTTCATGAACAAGATACTGTTGTACCGCCTCTTCTCCCGAAACACGCAGAATATCGTGTGGTACCAGCGGTCCGTCAATCAACGCCTGTCCGGCTAATACCTGGTCACCGGAATGCACCAGGAACCGCTTGCCGTGAGGTACTAGGTGTTCACGCTCCATGCCAGATTCGCTGCGCACGGTAATTGACCGCTTACCACGTTTCTTCTCTTGCAGAATCTCCACCTCGCCGTCGATCTCGGCAATGACCGCGGGATCTTTGGGCTTGCGCGCCTCAAAAATTTCCGTGACACGAGGCAAGCCGCCCGTAATATCACTCACCCCAGCCGCATCGCGTGGCGTCTTGGCTAGAATCGAGCCCGCAGAAACCTTGGATCCCTCTTCTACTTCCAAATGAGCCCGCTCGGGAAGGTAATAGACATCGAGTGGTTTGCCGTCGGCATCTTCCAACACGATTTGGGGGTGCAGTTCACCCTTGTGGTCAACAATCATCTTGCGCACATGTCCACTGGGATCCTTTTCCGCACGCATCGTGTCGCCTTCGACAACGTCTTCATAGCGGACTTTTCCGGTCACCTCTGCGAGGATCGGGATACTGTGCGGATCCCACTGGCAGAGGGTCGCACCGGCCTTAACTTCCTGGCCTTCTTCGACGAGCAGCTCCGCACCATTGGGAATCTCGTGTTTTTCGAGCTCGCGCCCTTTCGGATCCAAGATCGAAATTTCACCGTTGCGCGTGAGGACAATTGCTTTCCCATCGTCATTCTTTACCGAACGAACACGTGTGAAGCGGATCACGCCCTCTTTCTTCGACTTCGCTTCACTCTCTTCTAACGCGGTACCCGCGACTCCACCAATGTGGAACGTCCGCATCGTCAATTGCGTCCCGGGTTCACCGATCGACTGTGCACCGATGATCCCAACGGCCATCCCTTCTTCAACCATCGTTCCAGTCGACATGTCCATGCCGTAACAGGCGCGGCAAATACCGAGAGCAGCGTCGCAGGTCATCGGGCTGCGCACTTGAATCCGTTCCAGACCAAGGTCTTCAATTTTGCGGGCAATCTCAGGAACGATCATCTGATTTTCCGCAACAATCACCTCGTCCGTCACGGGATTGACAATTGGTTTACGGCTGACACGACCGTTGACCGCATCGGCGAGCCGCACTTCAACTTTCTCACCACGATAGATCACTCCCTTGGTGAGCCCCTGCGTCGTACCGCAGTCCTCCATCGTGATCACCACATTCTGAGCAACATCCGCTAACTTCCGGGTTAAATAGCCAGAATCTGCCGTCTTGAGCGCCGTGTCGGCCAAACCCTTCCGAGCGCCGTGGGTCGAACTGAAGTACTCCAGAACAGTCAGCCCTTCCCGGAAATTCGCCTTAATGGGGGTTTCGATAATCTCCCCGGTCGGCTTGGCCATCAGGCCACGCATACCGGCCAATTGTCGAATCTGTTCAATGCCGCCACGGGCACCGGAATTCGCCATCAAGAACACGGGGTTCACGTAGCCCATACCACCACGATCATCCGATTGCATCGCATCCATCATCTCACCAGTGATGACTTCACGAGCATGCGTCCAGGTATCGAGCACCGCGTTGTAGCGTTCTTGATTGGTAATGACCCCGCGATCGTACAGCTTCTTGTATCGGAGCACATTCTTTTCCGCATCACCGATGTACTTTTCTTTCGACGCCGGAGTTACCAAGTCGTCCGTGGCGAAAGAAAGACCACTGCGAGTACTTTCCCGGAAACCAAGACGGTTCATTTGATCGAGCAATTCAATAGTCGCCTTGCGGCCCAGTCGTTGGTAACAATCGGAAATCACCGTCGCCAGGTCGCCCGATTTGAGCGGCAAATTGTAGAAGTCCATGCCTTCGGGAAGCATCATATTGAACATGATGCGACCATAGGTCGTTTTGATCAGGCCGCCAGACGACGAGGCATCGTCTTCACTCTTCAATCTCCGATCATCGGGAAGCCGCACATGAATCGCCGCATGTAGGTCGATACGTCCTAAAGCGTAAGCGAGGTCAGCTTCGTCAAGCGTCGAGAACTTGGTTCCCTCACCCTTGCGATTGGGAAGTTCTATCGTCACGTAATTGCAGCCCATCACGGTGTCTTGCGACGGGCTCATAATCGGACGTCCGTTCGCGGGACTGAAGATATTGTTTGTCGACATCATCAACGTGTGGGCTTCGACCTGCGCCTCGATCGACAACGGCAAATGGACTGCCATCTGATCCCCATCGAAATCCGCATTGAATCCCTTGCAAACCAAGGGGTGCAAGTGGATTGCGTTGCCTTCAACCAGCACAGGTTCAAAAGCCTGAATACCCATGCGATGCAACGTGGGTGCGCGATTCAAGAGCACCGGATGGTTCTGAATCACCTGTTCGAGAATATCCCATACCTCTTCGTCTTTTCGCTCCAGCATCTTCTTCGCCGATTTGATCGTGTCGGCATGCCCCATCTCCTTCAACTTACGGATAATAAAGGGCTGATAGAGCTCCAACGCAATCTTCTTCGGCAAGCCACATTGATGCAGCTTAAGCCGAGGACCGACGACGATCACACTACGCGCGGAGTAGTCAACTCGCTTGCCAAGCAGGTTTTCGCGAAAACGCCCCTGTTTGCCTTTGATCATATCCGTCAAAGACTTCAGTGGTCGGTTACTGCTTCCCAGCACAGGTCGCTTGCACCGGTTGTTGTCGAACAACGCGTCAACCGACTGCTGCAGCATTCGTTTCTCGTTGCGAATGATGACTTCGGGCGCGTTGAGATCGACCAACTTGCGCAAGCGGTTATTGCGATTGATAATGCGGCGATAGAGGTCGTTGAGGTCGCTCGTCGCAAAATTTCCACTGTCCAACAACACCAAAGGCCGCAAGTCGGGCGGAATCACCGGAATCACATCCAAGATCATCCACTCAGGTTTATTGTCGCTATCACGGATCGACTCAACGATCTTCAAACGATTGGTGAGGTCTTTACTCTTTTGTTTGGACTTGGTTTCGGACAACTGGATCCGCAACTCTTCGGACAAACGAACCAAATCAAGGTTCATCAGGAGCTTTCGAATTCCCTCGGCGCCCATTTCGGCTTCGAAACTGCCGTCACCGTATTGCTCGCGGGCCGCACGGTATTCCTCTTCGGTGAGCAACTGCTGTGGTTCAAGTTCGGTAGTACCTGGATCAACGACCACGTAGTCCTGAAAATAGATTACCTTCTCAAGACTCGACGTCTTCATATCGAGCAGGTTACCAAGGCGACTTGGCATCGCTTTGAAAAACCAGATGTGAACGATTGGCGCCGCCAGTTCGATGTGTCCCATTCGTTTTCGACGAACTCGTGAGTGGGTCACCTTGACACCGCAACGGTCACAAATCATGCCTTTGTATTTCATGCCCCGGTATTTGCCACAGGCACATTCCCAGTCTTTTTCCGGGCCAAAAATCCGCTCGCAAAACAACCCGTCCTTTTCCGGGCGATAAGTCCGGTAATTGATCGTTTCCGGTTTCTTCACTTCACCGAACGACCAGCTGCGAATGTCGTGCGGCCTGGCCAGGCTGATCTTGACCGATGCGTAATCGTTAATGCGGTCGTAGGACGTGTCGCCACTGGTCATAGCCCTTGCTCCTTGCGAGTTCGGAAGCAATTCACACAAAAGGAAAAACTGTACAGGACAACACGCACGTCAACCTGGAGCCGCTTTTCCCTGGAATTCTTGGTATTGCCGTAAATCTCAACTCGTTGTGCTGGCGTAATGGAGGCCAGCAGTCTCTCGGGTCCGCTCACCGCAGACCCTGCCGATAACGCCTTAAATCCGCCGCTTCTCCAGTTGCATATTCAAGGCCAATCCTCGAATTTCATTGGTCAGAACATCAAAACTGGCAGGCGTGCCAGCTTCCAGTGTGTTCTCACCCTTGACCATCGATTCATAGATCTTGGTACGACCTTCAACATCGTCGCTCTTGACCGTCAACAGTTCCTGCAGGATGTAAGCCGCGCCATAAGCTTCCAGTGCCCATACCTCCATCTCGCCGAACCGCTGTCCCCCAAATCGAGCCTTGCCGCCGAGCGGTTGCTGGGTGATCAACGAATAAGGGCCCGTGCTACGTGCGTGGACCTTTTCATCCACCAGGTGGTGCAACTTCAACATGTAGATGTAGCCAACCGTCACTTCCTGCTCCAATGGCTCCCCCGTGCGTCCATCCAGTAAGCGGGACTTACCGTAGGAAGCCAAACCAACATCTGCGAGACACTGATTGATTTCTTCCTCGGAGGCACCGTTAAACACCGGCGTCACCGCCTGGTACCCGCCTGCGGCCGCCGCCCATCCCAGGTGGGTCTCCAAGATCTGGCCAACATTCATCCGGCTCGGCACACCAAGAGGATTCAGCATAATCTGGATCGGTCTGCCATCTTCCAGATACGGCATGTCCTCTTCGGGTAAGATCTTGGCGATCACACCCTTGTTGCCGTGGCGACCGGCCATCTTATCGCCGACGGATATCACACGTTTGGTGGCGATATAAACCTTGACCATCTGTAGTACGCCACTGCGGAGTTCATCGCCTCGCTTCATGCTATTGAGCGTCCGATCACGTGCATCAATGGCCTCTTCGACTTCGGGCCATTTGGCACGGTAGACCTGCTCAACATCCTTGATCTTGGAGGCACTGCGCATGTTGCCGGTAACGGATTGCAACTGGAACCCCACGGCCCGCTCAGCAATAAATTTCGGATCCTGGTCCCCCGCCAATGGGGTGCCATCCTCATCGGTCAAACTGCGTCCTAAGACTTCTTCGATCTCGCGAATGAGGTCGCTGAAACTGGTAGCAATTCCCTCGCTGCCTGCCGCCTCCGCCTGCTTGAGTTCCTTCTCAAAGGCCCGGCGTTCTTCATCAGACAGGCTCATACGACGAGAAAATCGCTGCGCATCGATAACGATTCCTTCGATGCCCGAAGAAACCTCCAGCGAGTCGTTCTTGACGTCTTCACCAGCGCGCCCAAAAATCGCGTGCAGTAGCTTCTCCTCGGGTGTCAATTCGGTTTTCGACTTGGGCGAAACCTTGCCAACCAGAATGTCTCCCGGTCTCACGTAGGTTCCGATCTGGACAATTCCATTGTCGTCCAGGTTGCGGAGCGCCTTTTCACTGACGTTCGGAATGTCTCGTGTAAATTCCTCACGACCCAATTTCGTTTCCCGAATCTCCACATCGAATTCCTCAATGTGAAGCGAAGTATACGTGTCGTTTTTCACCAATTCTTCGCTGATGATGATCGCATCTTCGAAGTTGTACCCGTCAAACGACATGAATCCGACCAGCACATTGCGTCCCAAGGAAAGCTCACCATTTCGCGTGGCCGCTCCATCCGCGAGAACCTGTCCCTTTTCGACTTTATCACCAGGTTTGACAATTGGCTTCTGATTCAGACAGGTCCGCTCATTCAGTCCAACGTACTTTTTCAACGCATGAACTTCTTTACCGACTTCAATACGCTGTGAATCGACGTAGGTCACTTTGCCCGCTCTTTCTGCGGTCACTACCATGCTGCTGTTTCGAGCCACTTCCTTTTCCATGCCTGTCGCCACGATCGGAGGCTCGGCGACCAACAGCGGCACAGCCTGCCGCTGCATATTCGAACCCATCAGAGCTCGGTTGGCGTCGTCGTGTTCCAAAAACGGAATCAAACCCGCCGAGACCCCCACCATCTGGCTCGGGGCCACGTCAATATACTCGACGCTATCGGGCGAAATCATTTCAAAGTCGGACCGATGCCGCGCGACGAGCACCGATTCCGTAATACGGTCATCCTCGACCGTGGTATCCGCAGGTGCCACAAATGCTTCGGATTCTTCATCGGCCCGCAGCCAAGCCACCTCGGAGGTCAACTTGCCCTTCTTAACAACACGGTAGGGAGTCACCAGAAACCCGTAGCTGTCAACACCCGCATAGATCGCCAAACTGGAGATCAAACCGATGTTCGTACCTTCCGGGGTCTCAATAGGACAGATCCGACCGTAGTGGGAAATGTGCACGTCGCGTACTTCGAATCCGGCGCGTTTGCGATTCAACCCACCTGGTCCCAAGGCAGACAGTCGACGTTCATGAGTCAATTGCGCCAGCGGATTGGTCTGGTCGACGACCTGCGAGAGTTCACCTCGGCCAAAGAAATACTCGATCGCAGCAGAAATACTCTTGGGATTAATCAGGCTGCGCGGAGTCATGTCTTCCGCGTCTTTCAGACTCATACGTTCCTGCACCGTCCGTCGCAGCTTCAAGAATCCCTTACGCAGCTCATCGCTGGCGAGTTCATCAATCGTGCGCAGACGCCGATTACCAAGGTGATCAATGTCATCGACCGCGGCCCACTCTTCACCAGCCGCCAATCCCAGCAAGTACTGGATCGCAGCAATGAGATCCTCTGACCGCAGCGTCATCTCTTTTTCCGAAACGCCCAGGTCCAACTTACGATTGATGCGAAACCGCCCCACATGGCCCAGCCGATAGCGGTTCACGTCGTAGAACTTCTCGGCAAACAGGGTCCGCGCCTTCTCGAGCTGTGGCGGATTACCGGGTCGCAAACGCTGGTAGATGCGGAGCAATGCTTCCTCGTGGCTCGAGGTCACGTCATCGACCAGACTATTGAAAATGAGCGGCACCTTTGGCAGCTCCATGACTTCCACTTTCTTGACCCCAGAAGTGCATATCGTCTCCGCGACGTTCTTGGTAATACGCTGTCCGGCCTCTACCAGAATCTCCCCAGCACGATCAGACGGGGTAGGATAGACGACATCGTCAACAGCGATCTTGTTCTCGATTTTTACAACACTACGACCATCGACGATCTTCTCGACTGAAGTGTCGTAAAACAGACGCAGGATATCGGCATCCGTACCAAACCGTGGATCCATCGCACGAATCAACGTCATAGCCGAGAACTTACCGCTTTGATCGATACGAACGGTCAGGGCATCTTTTTTGGTCGCGTTAATTTCAATCCAACTTCCCCGTTCGGGGATCACACGACAACTCGCCAGCTTGCGATCCGAGGTCCCGTCCGTATCCAACACAAAATCAACACCCGGACTACGGTGCAACTGGCTTACCACTACGCGTTCTGCACCGTTAATAATGAACTCGCCGCCACCCAACATGATGGGCAAGTCACCCAAATAGACTTCCTCTTCAATCGCCTCGTCCTTGACCAAACGCAACCAAACCCGAAAAGGCCGGCCATACGTCAAACGCAATTGCCTACATTCATCGGGCGAGTATCGTGGCTTTCCCAAGTCGTACTTGATGTACTCGAGCTTGACCTGCTTGTCGTAACTCTCGATCGGGAAAATCTCACGCAACACGCCCTCCATACCGTGATCCTTGCGGCTCAGAGGAGCTGCCTCGGACTGCAAGAATGCGGCATAACTCTTCGTCTGGATCTTCGTCAGATCGGGAGTGATGTGTGAGTCACGTCCAGTGCCAAATCGACGCGAATACGTGGGAACCAGTCGGCGTTCGACAGGGGTAGCCATAAGGGATCACTCCGAGCGGGGGTTGGAGAGGCAGTGACGAGCTCGCAGATCGATATATCGGGCAATCCGCGCGGACCGGTAGCCGGCATCCACAAGCATGCTCAAATGCTTGACCTGGAAAACGTATCGCAACAATCGCAACGCACCTGCGCCATCAGCAAACGCCAATAGCGTTCAATTGAGGGAAGTTCAAGTTACTTGAGTTCGACCGAAGCACCGGCTTCTTCGAGTTCGGCCTTCAGTTTCTCGGCATCTTCCTTCGAGGCCTGTTCCTTGATCGTTGCGGGCGCCGCTTCCACCAGCTTCTTGGCTTCCATCAGGGTCGACCCGGTAAGTTTTTTGACTTCCTTCACCACGTTCAGCTTCTTGTCACCGAAACCGGTCAGTATCACATCGAATTCGGTCTGCTCTTCAGCCGCAGCTTCACCTCCGGCGCCACCAGCTGGCATCGCTGCCATCACCGCACCGCCAGCCGCGGGCTCGATCCCATGCTCGTCCTTGAGGTAATCGCTGAGCTCCTTGGCTTGCTTCAAGGTGAGTTCGGCAATCTTATCGCCCAACTCTTTGGTTTCCGCTGAAAATTCCAGCGTTGCAGTCTCTTCAGACATCGTGTTTTGATCCTTTATGACAACGGGTATTAAACGGATCGAGATCAAATTCGATCAGCGTAGTTGGTTTCCGGCACGGTGCACACATACACCACACCCACGTTTAGTCTGCGTCCCCCTCCCCCTCCGATTTCTGCTCGATCTGGCTGGCCACCGCACCACCCGGTGCTAACAACTGGCCAGACAGCTTGCTGCCTATACCGACAATCTGCCCAGCCAGCAGGCTTAACTGCTCTTGCCGATTGGGCCATTTACTCATTTCTCGCACACGATCCGGTGTCAGTTGCTGCCCATCCATGACTCCGCCACGGGCTGCAAACTTCTCATACTCCGACCCCTTGTCCAGGTCCGAAGCCTCTTTGACGAGCGAAATGAAGTCCTCACCTCCCCACAGCAAGGCCAACGTACCCTTCACCCCATCCAACGCCGGCGCCAGCTGACTCCCTTCGGTAGCCCGTTTCGCCAGACTATTCTTAATCACCATCAACTTGATGCCCTTGGAGCGCAGATCGCGCCGCAAACGCACTGTTGAATTGGCGTCGATGCCGATTACGTCGACCAATAACGCATCGTCGACACCCGCCAAGCGGCCTCGCAAATCATCCGCAATCAAGTTCTTTACGTACTTACTCATAATTTCATCTGTTTCTAAAGACCTGCAGCAAACTCACTGCCAGCACAACAAATTGCTCCCCTGACCGCTGCCCCAACCACGTTGAGCAATCAGGCCGCAATACGAATACCTGGACTCATGGTGCCACAGATAGAAATACCACGCAGGTAAGTCCCTTTCACTGCCAGCGGCTTGAGGCCCACGATGTGGTCAATGAATGCCTGAATGTTTTCCTCTAATTGCTGCCCTTCAAAACTCATTTTGCCGACCACCGCATGGACATTCCCACCGGCGTCGTTGCGAAACTCGACTTTACCGGCCTTGTACTCCTGAATGACACGCGCCACATCCGGGGTGACCGTTCCCGCGCGAGGCGATGGCATTAATCCACGGGGACCAAGCACGCGCCCTAATGGCCCGACCAGGCCCATCATATCGGGCGCTGCAATACAAACATCGAAATCAGTCCAACCACCTTTGATCCTCGTCGCCAGTTCCTCCTGGCCGACCTCATCGGCACCAGCCTCTTCGGCGACGGCAACCATATCACCTTTGGCAAAGACAATAACCCGCTGGGTACGACCAATACCGTGAGGCAACACCATCGACCCACGAACAATTTGATCGGCCTGCTTGGGATCAACTCCCAGACGCATGTGGATCTCTACCGTCTGATCGAACTTGGTCGTATTAAACGTCTTTAGCGTGTTCACCGCTTCAGCCAACGGAAGTTCGCCGGCACGCTGCGGATCAACCATCGCTTTGTATCGCTTGGATTGTTTCACCATGAAAATTTCTGCTACTGGCCAAAGAAAAGGGTCAGCACATCCGTGCGATCGCATCTCGTTACTGGCAGACAATCCAAGTATGCCAGTGAATCCTCATCAACCGTCGACTACGTCGAGGCCCATACTACGAGCCGTACCGGCGATCATTTGCCGCGCGTTTTCCACATCGCTGGCATTGAGATCAGCCATTTTCTTCTGTGCAATATCATCGAGCTGCGCCACGGTTACCTGTCCTACTTTTTCCTTGTTCGGCACACCCGAACCCTTGGCAATGCCAGCGGCTTGTTTGAGCAACGACGCAGCAGGGGGGCTCTTGGTCACAAAATCGAACGAACGATCCGCGTAAACGGTGACAATCACCGGAATCGGCGTACCGTTGTATTCTTTGGTTCGGTCATTAAACTGCTGGACAAATTGACCGAGATTGATGCCAAATTTCCCCAGCGAAGTTCCCACCGGCGGCGCGGGAGTCGCCTGACCACCGGGCACCTGAAACTTCGCCTCACCCATCACTTGCTTCGCCATCGTATGCTCTACTCAATACAAAGGAGTGGAAATCAAATCCCACAATGCTCAGTCTAGTTTCTCAATTTGCCAATGCGGCAGCTCAACGGGTGTCGGCCGTCCGAAAATACTAAACAGCACCGTCACGTGACCTTTCGCCTCGTCGATCGTCTCAACAGTTCCTTCGAAGTTCTGGAAATTCCCCTCTTTCACGCGAATCTGGTCATTCGGAGCAAAGGGAATGGCCGCACGTACCGTTGCATCAGCCGCCTCTTCTTCCGGTTTACCGACTTTCAGAATCCGCTCCACATCAACCGCATCCATCGGGGTTGGCCGCCCACCCGAACCGGTAAAGTCACCGATACCGGGCGTTTCTCTGACCACAAACCAGGTATCATCATTGATCGCCATATGAACCATGATGTAGCCCGGGTAGAGCTTCCGCTTGACGATCCGACGCTTTCCCGATTTGGTGAACTCAGCCACATCTTCAGTCGGCACAATCACGTCGCCAAAGTACCGCTCCAGGCCATCGCGAAGATAGCGCCTTTGCAGTGCCTGGCGTATCGAGTCTTCACGATTCACTTGCACTTTGAGGATGTACCACTGCTTTTTGTTCTCGTCCTCGTCCTCGGTCTCAGTCTCCAAATCGAGTTCCAGCGGCTCAACATCCTCGTCGTGCGAACTTCCCTCCTGACGAACCTCTCCCTCACCCACCTCCTCTTCCGAAACGGGATTTCCCCCAGCTTCCAATGACGCCGAGTCGCCCCCCTCAGCCACACCTAGACTCGACTCGGCCGCGGCGGCCGAATCGACCGCTTCGTCCAACGGGGCATCGTCAGAAACCC
>PAQH01000025.1 GCA_002709225.1 Planctomycetaceae bacterium | reverse complement strand
CAGGCACTGCAGTCCAAAGACCTTCCAGCGCGCCGCAATGCCGCCTACGACCTTGACCAATTGGGCAAGCAGGCGGCGCCCGCCGTCGCTGCCCTGATCGTGGCCCTCGACGACGCCGACCAGCAGGTTTGGAGCCGCTCGGCCAGCGCCTTGGCTGGCATCGGACCGGCCGCGGAACCAGCCATTCCCAAACTGGTGGCGGGGCTTCCCGGCGGCGGCCAACGCGCCTACCGATATGGCTACGCCTTGAGCCAAATCGGTCCTGCCGCATTGCCTGTTTTGCTAGAGACACTTAAGGCGGAACAGCCACCGGCCCGCGGTGGCGCCGCCCGCAGCCTCGGATGGATGCGATCGAGTGCGACCTCCGCCGTGCCGCCCCTGCTGGAACTGCTCGACGATGCGGAAACCACGGTCGCGGAGCTGTCTGCTGAGGCACTAGGGCGTATTGGTCACGTAGGCCCCCTGGTCGCCGCACTAGATCACGAATCACCTGCCCGACGGCGGGGCGCCGCCGCGGCGCTGGGACACATGGCCACACCGCCGCTGGACGCGCTGGAACCGCTGCTGAAAGCCGCCCAGGATGCCGACGCCAAGGTGCGCGGTCAGGCGTTGGTCACCGTCGGTACTTTCGGCGCGGCAACGATTCCTCATCTGGCGCAGCTCGTCGATGCGGTCGCCGACATGCAACCCAACGTGCGAGCCGCCGCCGTCACAGCCCTCACGCAGGCACGCCCGCACAGTTTGCCTGCGGTGGCCCTTTTGATACCCCACCTCAGCCAGGAGCGCCCCGAGGTCGTCCTCAGCGCGGCGCGCGCACTGGGACGCTTCGGTGCCGCCGCCAAGGTTGCGATCCCAGCCTTAATTGCCACCCTGACAACGATCGATCCCTCCGCGGACGATACGACACTACCTCGCACGTTGAGGCGGATTGGCCCCGACGCGATCCCACCGCTGGCCAAACTACTGCAGAGTGACAACCCGCGTCTGTTGCGAATGTCCGCGATCTGTCTGGAACGCTTTGGACCCCGCGCGGCAGCGGTCCTGCCCGCGTTGGAGACCCACCGCGAACACGCAGACCCAGCGGTCTCCGCCGCAGTCCAATCGGCAATCGCAAAGATTGGACCGTCTCCTTGAGACACCGGCTCGCCAGGGCTGATCCACACCCTACGTCCCGATGAACGTTTCCATGACCGCAACCAGCAATTCAAGCAACGTCAATCGTAGACAGTGGCTAGCCCAAGCCGGGGGCGGCGCGGGCGCGGTTGCCTTGGCAACGCTCCTGGCGCCCACGCCAGCACGGGCTTCAGCGAAATCCCCGCGGGCCAAACGCGTGATCTGGCTGTTTATGCATGGCGGTCCCGCGCACATGGATCTCTTCGATCCGAAACCTGACCTGATTCGCTATTCCGGGCAACCCCTTCCCGATAGTTTTGGTACGGTAATGACCCGGCGCAACGTCGCGAAAAACCCGCTGCTGGGCCCCATCAAACCGTTTCGCCCCCGCGGTGAGTCGGGCCTCGAAATCAGTGATTTTCTGCCGCACATCGCGTCGCAGGCGGATGACTTGTTTGTCATCCGTAGCCTACATGGCGACAGCGTCAATCACCCCCAATCTGTTTATCAGACCAATACCGGTAGTATCCTGATGGGGCGGCCGAGCGTCGGGAGTTGGCTGGCCTATGGACTGGGTACCGAAAACTCCGATATGCCCGCGTTCGTCGTCCTGCCCGACCCCGGGGGCGGCCTCAAAGGCGGCCCACCCGCCTGGGGAAGCGGGTTCCTGCCCGCCACGTATCAGGGGGTGACCATTCGTCCCGGCGACGCGCCTATCCTGGATCTGCAGCCGCCCAACGAAATTTCCTCGTCCCAACAACGCAACATTCTCGGGCTTCTGCAAAACCTCAACCGGCGTCACGCTCAACAACGCCGTGAGGACGATGCCTTGTCCGCCAGGATTGCAGCGTATGAGCTCGCCTTTCGCATGCAAGCGGCCGCGCCCGAGCTAGTCGCCATTGACCGAGAAACACACCAGACACATGCGCTCTACGGCCTGCACAACAAACGGACACGCGAGTTTGGCCAACGCTGCCTCCTGGCTCGCCGGATGATTGAAAGCGGCGTCCGCTTCGTCCAACTCTATGCCGGCGGTACCAACGGCTGGGACGCCCACAACAACGTCCTCAAGAACCATACCCAACTCTGCGCGCAGACGGACCTGCCGATCGCCGGCCTGCTGACCGACCTGCGGCAACGCGGGCTACTGGATGACACGCTTGTCATCTGGGGCGGCGAGTTTGGACGTATGCCGATGAGCGAACAAGGAACTGGCCGCGATCATAATCCTTGGGGTTATAGTTATTGGCTGGCCGGGGGTGGCGTTCCCGGAGGACGTTTCTACGGTGCCACCGACGCCATCGGCCTACGGGCAGCGGAACAGCCGGTGCACGTGAATGACCTGCACGCCACGATTCTCCACCTGATGGGAATCGATCACGACAGTCTCACCTATTTCCACAATGGCCTTGACGAACGTTTGACGGGCCCCGGCGAAGCACGAGTGATCGAGGACCTCGCCACATGACTCCGCCACCGGCTGCCCGCCTGTCAATCCGCCGTCCACCCCGTCACTTAACCGCCGTCACTTTGTTCTGTCTGGTCGCGGCCGCCAGCGCGTTGGCCGTCACCGCAACAGCCGCTCCCCCTGAATCCCAGCTCACCGAACCGGCCCTCAACGAGAGCGATCGCGACCATTGGGCCTTCCGACCGCTGCGCCGCGGTGCCCCTCCCCCGGCCCATTTCCCCCGGGCGCGCAACGCGATCGACCGCTGGGTCGGCCATCACTGGCGTCGGCGCAATCTGCAACCCACTCCTCCCGCCTCACCCCATACCTATTTCCGACGACTTTCCTACGACCTCCGCGGTCTACCGCCCACGCCGCGCGAGCTGGCGAGATGGTCCACGCAGCAGGCGCCCGATCGCGCAGCGCGGGTTGTCGACCAAATGCTCGCCTCACCCGCTTACGGCGAACACGTCGCCCAACATTGGCTCGACCTGGCCCGGTTCGCGGAAACGGACGGATTTGAACACGACCTCGTCCGCAAACAGGCCTGGCGTTACCGCGACTGGGTCATTGACGCGCTCAATGCCGATTTGCCTTACGACCAGTTCATGGCCTTGCAAGTTGCCGGTGACAAGTTACTCCCAGGCGACCCTCAGGCCGAGATTGCCACCGCCTTTTGCCTTGCCGGCCCTGATATGCCGGACATCAACTCGCAGCAGGAGCGGCTCCACAACGTACTGAATGAACTGACCAGCACGATTGGCAGCGTTTTGCTGGGGCTGCAGATTGGCTGTGCCCAATGCCACGACCATAAATACGACCCGATCAGCCAGGCCGACTTCTACCGGTTTCGAGCGATTTTTGAACCCGCGGTCGCTGTCAAACGGAACCAATCCTTGAGCCTGCTCAACGAACGTAAAACGCCACCGGTTAGCCATCTGATGATCCGAGGCGACTGGCGACGGCGTGGCCCCGTCGTCATGCCCGCGTTCCCAAGGATCGCTAACCCGGCAGCGATCGCGATCGCTGCACCTTCACCTGGGGCCAGCAGTGGCGGCCGACTGGCCTTGTCCCGCTGGCTCGCAGATCCCGCGAACCCGCTCACGTCACGGGTGATGGTCAACCGGCTCTGGCAAACCCATTTCGGACACGGCCTGTCGCGGACGCCCAGCGATTTCGGCACCATCGGAGATCCACCCTCGCATCCCGATTTGCTCGACTGGCTGGCGCGGGAGTTTATGGCGAGGAACTGGAGCGTCAAACAACTACGGAGGATCATCGTTACTTCGGCCACCTACCGTCAGGCGGGCCAGCGCGAGCAATCCGCCACGGATCCGGAACATGTCTGGCTCGCCGGCTTCCCGCGCCGCCGGCTGTCAGGTGAAGCATTGCGGGACGCCATGCTCGCTGCATCCGGATCACTCTCCTCGGAACGCGGCGGCCGGGGTATCATGGCCCCCTTACCCCCGGAACTCCTGCAAACGCTCCTGAAGAACCAATGGAAAGTCGCCCCTCGCCACGGCGACCACTACCGCCGCAGCATCTATCTGTTTGCCCGTCGCAACCTCCGCTACCCCATCTTCGAAGCCTTTGACCGTCCCGATGGCAATGCCAGCTGCGCGCGTCGCAGTCAATCCATCACGGCGCCCCAATCTCTCGTGCTACTTAATTCGCGTTTTTCTCTCGATGCCGCCCGCCGATTGGCCGGCACACTATTGCAGAAACGGACGCGGATTGATGACACCTGCTACCAGGAATTGTTTCAACGCGTCTACGCACGCCGCGCTACGTCTGAGGAAAGCCAAGTGCTGGCAGCGTTTTACCAGCGCCAAACGGACCTGCTACGCACCTCGGGACGCGCACCGGAGCAGCTCGCACTCCCCATTCCCCGCCCCGGCCATCTTGATCCCGCCGCCGCAGCAGCTTTTACCGACGTCTGCCTGGCGGCATTCAACTCCAACGAGTTTATTTATCTCGATTAGGCTGAAGCGGATTTCCAAGCGGTCACGCGCGTACCACACGCCCCAAGCCCATTCATTCTTGGACTGCTCGCAGCAGCGCTCGGTCAATCGTGCTCAAACGGGTGATCGGCACCGTAACCCGTTCACCCGTTTCGCGTTCCAGCTCGACTTTCGAGCCACGCTGTTTGATCAGTTTGGCAACAATCCGAAACTTCCCCGTATCGTCCTGCCAGGTACGCGCCTCGCCAGGCACCAATTCCGGCACTTGATAGTCCTTCCCAGCCAGTTTTTCCAATTCGCCCCGCGCGGCTGCCTCCCCAACATCTCCCCGGTATCGTATTACCAGCGCAGTCAACTCACGAATCGCCTTGGGCCGGCCCCCGCGGGCTGTCGCCCGCAACCGCGCCTTGTCGATCGCCCTGGCCCGCATAAGTAGCGGCTTGAGTTCCGCTTTACGCGACGTTTCCCGAAGCAATGTGCCGAGCTCTCGATGCAACACGTTCAACGGTCGATACGTGCGTTCCGCCGTGACCAGGGTCAACAGCGCCGCGAAGACCTCCTCTTGTTTCGCCAGCGCGTCTTGAATCTCTGCCAGTTCGGATTTCCCCCGCTCCACAAGCTTTCGAGCCAGCGAGTTGGCTTCAACCACCGCCTTTGCATAGCAGGGAATCTGCCCCAGTGGCCCCAATTTTGACAGCGGGCGCAGTGCTCTGATGGAATCGGCCACCCGATCCTGACGTAACGCAACACGTGCCGTTTCGACTGCGTCGCCAACCAGCGACTGCTGTTGCGCATTAAGTGTGCCGCCCGCCCGAGCGCGCGCCGCTCGCAGCATCCGCGGCAGCTCCTCGCCGGACAACGCTTTGCGCGCGCCGAAAATTTTCTCGCCATCGGCACGAATCACATACACCACCGGTATTGTATTTCCGGCCACCGGATATTGACGCGACAGTGCCCGCCAGTCTGCACTCGACACATCCACCTTCAGTGGCACGAACTGTGCCACCAGGGGTGCCAGTTTGCGATCGCTTACCAATCGCTTCTCCAGCACCTTGCAGGCGCCTCACGTGTCACGCCCGGCAACGGCCAGAATGGCCCGCCCCGTCTGCTGCGCCAGATTTTGGGCTGCCGCCAACGAGCGGGGAGCAGCGGCCACAGCGGCACAATGGTGGACCGCCACCACCGCCAGGATGAGCAACGTCTGAACTGGCTGTCGAATCATCGTGCACCTACGCAAACAGGTTCACTTCTCCGCTTGGCACGCAACACACGCACTACTCTCACTATAACCGCGTCTACCGTCGACGAAAATCCGCATGCCCCGGCCGCTCAGTACACTCAGTCTTCACCTGGTTCCAACGCAAACCAGGAACGATTGAGGTAGCTACAGGTGCACCCCGCCGACGCATCCGGCACCAAGACCAATCCCCCCGCGGGGATCGTATTAATCCAACACCCGGGTCGTACTCCTCCGAAATTCTGTACTTTGTCGTTCTGATTCACGTCAAAATAGCCGAGCGTCGCCGACCGGAAAAATAGCATTTCTTTACCGGCACTTAAGACACCACAACCATAACTTCGTTCGAAATTCCAATCCCGCGTTTTGCCAGTCAGCAGGTCCCAGGCTCCACCATCCGCCACCAAGGTCCGGTCCATTAGTGTCAACCGCGAGCGGTAATCCGCTTTGCGATCCCACAGAAGTTCTCCGGAATCCGCCTTCAATGCGGTCAGTCGACCCCCAATCTCCGAATCGAGTTTGAAACGCGAATCTTGATAACTCATGACCACCACGCCATGCGCATCACTGACCGCCAGCGTCGTCCCATAAATCTCCTGATCGCGTTTCCAGACAACTTCACCCGTCTGCTTATCCAGCGCCAGCAACGAGCCCGGTTGCTGTGACGCCGGAGCGTTGGTCCGCTTCACTCGGTCGCTGACGGCCTGCGGTCGATCGATTAGGTAGACATACCGCCTGCCGATCGCAATCGCGTTGTGACGGATCGAATGTCGCGCCTGGTATTGCCAGAGCAATTTTTCCGTGGCCACGTCATACACGAAAAACAGATCCGACTCGGTTAACTGTTTGCGCATGTCACCCCCTTCCCTGTAGCGATATGTGACCACATGCGCAGGGTCCGCCCGCGTTCCGTACAGGCGCCCATTTTCTGAGGCGATATAGCCCCAGGCGGGCTCGCGTCCACCGCGCGGGCCGGGAACCTTGAACTCACCCAAAGGTTGTCCGGTACGCGCATCAATCCGCACACAAAAGTCACGGTGTCTGGCAAACACTCCGTCACCCGTGACACAGTAGTTGCTCCCCGTCCCGGACGTGCCCATGAGATGGTCCCCATCGTAGGCTTTAAGCACCCCCGAAATCTGATAGGACCACAACTCCCGCCCGTTATAGGCGTCCACCGCCCGTATTTCATCAAGCCCCTCGTGAAACAAGCGGCCCTCATGGAAGAGGGGAGCGGGTCCACGGCCATGGCGCTGCGGCAACTCCAGACCAACGTCGCGGAACCAGAGGATGCCCAGCTTCCCTTTCACCAGCGCGTCGTCCGAACTGACAGTATTGGCCGGATTGGAATATTGATGGGTCCAGCTCCCGGCACCCGCTAACGCACCCCGACGCGCCAACTTGATTTCTCCAACCTTGCCCAGACAGGTCACCCCACCATAGGGACGTTGCAGCCGCGCTACTTCTGGCCTGGCCTGCTCTGAGAAATCTTCGACAAGTGCCCGCGCTGATACGATCAGATTCGCAAAGTACTTCGGGTATCCGGTCGCCTGCAGCGAGGCGTGGTGCACTGTCACTCGATCTCCGTAGAGACCGGCGGCAGCGAGCTTCCGGCGCGCTGTCCGCACGTTCGCCAGGTCGTCGTCAACCGCAAAAATCGTCAAGTCGGTCCGTTTCGCCAGTTCGTACGCCAACTGACCGTCACCACATCCCAGATCCAGACAATACCCTTCCCTGACACCGGACAAACGCAAGATTTCCTCCGTTCCTCGAGTGATAACCGGGTTCTCGCTATAGGGATTCTCCTCCGGAACAGCCGGTCTCTCCTGCGGCGCTGCGGATTTGCCGCCAAAGCAGTAAAGCGTTCCGCGATCTGTGGCAACGTAGAGTCTCTCATCCGCGACCGCCAGACCATACACCGTCCCATCGACGGCCACCCGCCACCGCCGGCGTTTCCCCTTGGCGGCCGCGCCGCGTGCCAAGCCCATCACCTGCCCGGTACCGCCCACAACCACCAAGTCCGCCGCCACAACAAGCGTGGACACAGGGCCAACCCCACCTTCGGTCCACAGCGCGGTGAGGTCCAGTTGAGGCCTCAGTTTCCCCTTGCGATCAGGCTTCTCAGCCAAGTTTGTCGAGACCGCTTGAACTTCCCCCCCTGCTGCACTTACCAGTCCGCCGGGAAAGGCGCTCACCACCCGACCCTTCAATTTACCGCGTGCCTCGCCACTGAGCGCGTCGAACACCATTCCACTGTTCACCATGTAACGATCGGCTAGGATTACCGACGTACCGCCGACCGCACGGTTTTTTTGTAGATAAAAATACGCCAGTTTCCCGTCCTCCCGATCGAGTGCCGCCGGTATCGCGCGCCCCGTAGGGACGAACAGACGCTTGCCTAGAGCCGACAAATGCCCTTGGGCGGCCAGCCCACTGGCTGCATTGGCTCCACCGTGTGGCTGGGCCATGTAAATGCCACCTGAATCCGTGTTCGCCCAGAGGACCTTTCCGGTCGTGCTGTCGAGCGCATAAATGTAAATGCCATCGCTGGGCCAGATTCCCGCGGCGTAATAGAGAATTCCGTCCAACAATACCGGCCCCCCCCGAGCCGGCCATTTGGAGACCATGCGCTCATTCCCCAAACGCCAGGCCTCCCGCGGGCCGCCGCGATGCACCCACACGACGGCTCCCGTCGCCGCGTCAAGTACGTATAACCGCCCGTCGTCGCTGGCCACCGCAACACGCTCGTCCCACGCCACGGGCGCAAAACGGATGGGCGCGTCAGTGAAAAATTGCCACAACTGCCGACCGGTTGCACCCTCAACGCAGCGCAGGCTGCAATCGACCGAACTGCCAAAAAACACGCGGCTGTTACAGATCACTGGCTGGTAACAGGCGTCAAACAACTGGCGCTTCGACCGTGGCCAAGCGCGCTGCGGCGGGTGTAACGCGCGGTGTGTCCAGAGCAGGTTCAATTTTCCGGGCAATGCGTGCGGCACATAGCCACTGCGACTGGGACTACCTCGGTACATTGGCCAATCCGCGCCCATCGCCACCACGTCCATTGCCACCGCGCAGGTCACAACCACCAGAGACACCAGCGCATTTCGCATATCGCACCCTTTGTCTAAATGGAACCGAATCGCGCGCAGCCTACCGGCAAGTATACACCCGCGCGCAGAACCACACCTAGTGATTTGGCAGAAGCCGGATCAAGCTCGCCCTCAGCCGCGGAATTGCGATTGGGAACGTTTCTGCCATTTTGGTAGAATGCGGTTGCTGCTCAACAAAGGAAATCCACGATGCGTTACTCCCGAGCTTCACACGACTTCCGTAATTCCACCACCCGCAGAGGATTTCTCGAGGTTGCCGGCGGCCTCTTCGGCGGCTGCAGCATCGGCAGTTCCAGCGCACTCGGTTGGCTCAACGCCACAACGACGGGCACCCGGCCCAGAGCGGTCATTCAACTCTACATGGGTGGCGGCGCCAGCCAGATTGACTCCTTCGATCCGAAACCGCATGCCCCCAGTGAAATCCGGGGGCCTTTTGAACCGATCTCCACCGCACTACCGGGCGTCACCGTCACCGAACATTTGCCCCACATGTCGCGGCATCTCGACAAAATGACGCTGCTCCGCTCGGTGCATCACGGGCAGTCCGAACACCAGCAGGCGGCACATTACATGCTGACCGGTTGGATGCCAAGTCGCGTCGTTTTCAAGAACGAACACCCCAGCCTCGGATCAGTCGTGGTTAATGAAACCGGGGATCGGCAGTCGATGCCGCCCTACGTCGTCCTCAAGGACCCACCGACCTTGGTCAATCGCCATCACGGCGCCGCCTTCTTGCATCGTGGGTGTCAGCCGTTCCAGATCAAGATACCAAGCCGGCTCGTTGACACGAACAACGATGGGCAAGGTGACATCTTCAAGGCAGAGGACATACCGCCACCACGCAACATGACCGCCCGTGTGAACGGCCTCACGATAGACCGCATTCGCCAGCGGCGCGAGCTCGTGCGTGCTTACGACCGCATCCAGGCCACCCGAGACGAGTTACAGCGCCGCACCACGACACCTGTTTCACACTATGAACAAAAGGCGTTTGACATTGTGACCTCGAACAAAGCGGTCACGGCCTTTGACCTTGCGCTCGAGCCGGATACGGTCCGCGACCGGTATGGTCGAACCCTGCTGGGACAATCCTGCCTGATGGCCCGCCGGCTCGTCGATGCTGGCGTACTGTTCGTTACCGTATCCCGTGGTGGCTGGGACACCCATAAAGACAATTTCAATGCCCTGCAAAACCAGCTATTACCGGAACTGGATCTGGCGCTGTCCGCACTTCTTGAGGATCTCCACGACCGCGGCATGCTGGAGAGCACGTTAATCCTCTGGAGCGGTGAATTTGGTCGCACTCCCCGCGTCAATAAGGATATCGGCAGGGACCACTGGCCTGGTGTCATGACCATGGGCTTGGCAGGCGGTGGTATTTCCGGCGGCCAAGTGATCGGCAAGTCAGACCGCATCAGCGCCGAACCCGTCGAACGCCCCCTCACGCCAGAAGATGTATGGGCCACCATGTACCACCAGCTCGGTATCGACTGGCGTCGCACTTATCGGGTCCCGCGAGAATTTGAGTTCAAGAGCGTGCCGGCGATGGTGCCGATCCTGCCACGTGGGATGCCCATCCGCGAGCTGGTCGCAACCAGCTAACCTCGCTACCTCACGGAGCCGCACTTTCTCCGTTCGTCTCTATTCCTCCGCACCAGACATCAGGCCCCGCACGTGTTCACACTCTTCGATCGCCCCGCCAGACTACGCTCTCGATATTCGCGTCGCAGCTTACTGACGGTCGGCGGAGTGTCGTTACTCGGCTGGTCCCTTCCGCAACTGTTGCGGCGACTGAACGCCACCGAGCCCACCCCGCGCCAGCGCCCCGGCTTCGGCTCCGCCAAGTCCGTCTTATTGGTCTACCTCCAAGGGTCCCCCAGCCACATCGACCTGTGGGATCCCAAGCCTCAGGCGCCTGCGGACATCCGTGGGGAATTCAAACCGATTCGCACCCGCACTCCAGGTCTCCACGTGGGCGAGGTGTTGCCGCAATTGGCACAACAATCCGACCATTACACAATCGTGCGGTCGATTGGCGTCGACCCCCAGGGCCTCCGTAACCACGGCGCGGCCATCTACATGTTAATGACGGGGCACAATCCAGCGAACTTCACACCCACGGGACTGGCGGTTGCCCCGTCGCGTGAAGACCTCCCCTCCCTGGGCGCCAACATCGCGCGGTACCACGCGGCAGAACGGGGCGCTTTCAGCAATGTGGCCATCGGCGCGCCGGTGATGGAGGGTCGTATCGTGGGAGTCGGTCAGTCCGCCGGATTGCATGGCGCCGCCTACGACCCCTACACCCTCTATGACGACGCCACGCAACCCCTGACGCCCAGCGGCTTCACCCTGCCAGCCGACATGACTCTCGAACGAATTACCGCCCGTCTCGATTTACGCGAGGTCGTCGGTGCCCGCTACCAGCAAATTGAAGAGTCGAACACCACCTTCGATGGTTTCTACGACCAGGCATTGTCACTTCTGCAAAACCGGCGGGCGCTGTCCGCGTTCCGACTGCAAGACGAATCCGTGAAGACCCGCGAACGGTACGGCATGACGCGTTTTGGCCAGTCTCTCCTGTTGGCCAGACGTCTGATCGAAGCGGACACGCGGTTTGTCCAAGTCACTTGGCCAGGGCGGTCCGACGAAGAACCCGTGCCTGGTCCGGATGGCTCGTGGGATACCCACCGCAACAATTTCCCCATGTTGCGGGACCACCGCTGCCCCGTCCTCGATCAGTCGCTCTCCGCGCTCCTGGAAGACCTCGCACAACGTGGCCTGCTGGAGTCGACGCTCGTCGTGGCGATCGGAGAATTCGGCCGTTCACCACGAATCGGCACCCAGACAACCAATAACGTTGGTCCCGGCGGCCGCGATCACTGGCCTGAATGCTATAGCTTCCTGATTGCCGGAGGGGGTATCTCGGGAGGTCGCAGTTACGGACGTTCGGACCACCACGGCGCCTGGCCCGCAGATGACCCTCTGCACCCCTACGACCTGCTGGCCACCCTCTACCATGCCATCGGGATTGATCCAGCCACGGAGTATTTTGACAACCTCAACCGACCACGCCGTCTCGTCGAATCTGGCAACCCGGTGACCGGGCTCTTTTGATCGTTCCGCGTCACCGGCTGCGAAAATTACGCGCCGGGACGAGATATGAGATAAAATTGAAACCCGCTACGACCTCGCGGACCGCGGCGACCTCGCCCTCACACCCGCGCTGATTCCCATCCTATTGGATCAATCACCCATCATGAACACGACTCGTCGGGCCGTACTGGAAAGTTCCTGCCTCGGATTTGGTCAGATTGCGTTAGCCGGCCTGCTGGGCGCCTCCAGGGGCCGCGCCGCTTCGCAACGTGGTGACAGTTTGCGTCCCCAACCGGCCCACTTTCCCGCGCCCGCCCGCGCCGTGATCCAGCTTGTGCAAAACGGCGGCCCGAGCCAAATGGACCTGTTCGACCCCAAGCCGGAATTGGCGCACCGGGCCGGACAGCCGCATCCCGACGGGGTCGAAATCCATCAACCCGATAACAAGAATGCCTTACTACCGTCGCCACTGAAATTCCGCCGCTACGGAGAGTCGGGAATGGATGTATCAGAGGCGCTCCCCCACGTCAGCACGATTGTCGACGACCTTTGTTTTGTTCGGTCCATGCACACCGAACACAACAATCACCTGGAAGGTCTCAACATGTTGTTGACCTGCAAGATCTTTCCAGGGCGCCCGGTGATGGGTGCTTGGATTAGCTACGCCCTGGGCACTGAAAACCAGAACCTGCCGGCGTACGTCGTCCTGCGGGACCCGGATGGATACACGATCGGTGGAAAACAGCTCTGGGCGAACGCCTATCTGCCGGCACTCTACCAGGGTGTGGAATTCAGTACCCGTGGAGCGCCCATCCAACATCTCCAACCGGCTCGACAGCTCCCACCCGGCGCACAACGCGAGAACCTCGCGTTCCTGCAGGGTCTCAACACGAAACACCGTCTCGACCGCCCCGGCGAATCGGAACTTGAAACACGCATCCAGAATTTCGAATTGGCCGCCCGTATGCAAATGGAGGCGCCGCGCGTCCTCGACCTCTCTCAAGAAACCGCAGGCACGCGGACCATGTACGGGCTCGACCGTCCCGCGACCGCGAAATATGGCGCCCGCTGCCTGATGGCCCGCCGCTTGGTGGAATCAGGGGTGCGTTTCGTGCAGGTCTTGACCAGCCCCGGCCAACCATGGGATCACCACAGTAACATCCGGAACCAAATGCCCAAAATCGCCACAGAGACGGATCAAGGCGCCACCGCGCTGATCAAGGACCTCAAACAGCGTGGCATGCTTGACCAGACGATCGTCATGTGGGCGGGCGAATTCGGCCGTTTACCAACGACCCAACAGGGTACCGGCCGCGACCACAACCGCAATGCGTTCACCATCTGGTTCGCCGGGGGTGGTTTTCACCGAGGATTGATTTATGGCGAAACCGACCCCTTTGGATACCGCAGCGTCGTCAATCGCGTCAGCGTACCGGACATGATCGCCACCGTTATGCATCAACTCGGCCTCGACCACCGTCGCGTCCGATATCCCTATGGCGGCAGACAGGAGACTCCAGCCGACGTCACGGTGACCGGTGCAGAAGTGGTCGGCGACCTCGTAAATAACCGGGTCTACGTCTGATCTTCTGGAAAGTGGCCTGCTCAGAATGCTTCCTATAAATCGCCCGCGAGCAACTCGTACCATGTGCAATCCTAACCACCGTTCGCTCCGGACCACCTTGTCAACAGCGCCGCTCTGGCTCTGGCTCCTCCTCCCGACTGGGCTGTTCTTCCCCTTACCGGCCGCGGCGGCAGATCCCATCTTTGAAAAGGACGTGCTGCCGCTCTTCACGCGTTATTGTTTCAATTGCCACGGCCAGAGTTCACCGCAACTCGGGCTCGATTTACGGACCGCCCGCCGAACGCTGAGCGGTAGTCAAAATGGCCCCGTGATCGTCCCTGGCTCGTTGGAGAACAGCCTGCTCTGGAAGAAGGTCTCCACCCGTGAAATGCCGCTAAAGCTGTTCAAGCTCGAGATGACCGCAGGCGAGATTGACACCATCCGACGATGGATCCTCGCCGGCGCGCCAGCCGCCAAGGACCAGCAGCTGCCGGCCGAAGTTCAGGCACAATTCGCCGCCTATGAAAAATCAATTCAACCCATCCTGACCGCCCATTGCACCTCCGGCCACGGGGGCGACGAGCCCGCTGCCCAACTCAGTCTGGAGAGCCTTACAGGCCTTGTGCGTGGCAGCGTCAGCGGACCTGTCATTCAGGACGGGTTTTCCGAAAAGAGCGTGCTTATTCGCAAAGTGGCCAGCCATGCCATGCCACCTCCCGAAGAAGCAGCTCCCTTAACCAACCAACAGATCCGTACCATCACCGCCTGGATCGATCGCGGCCACTTCAGTGACTACGTCGACACCACCACGCGCACCGAGGGTACGGCGACGGTAAGCACGATCTCTCCCGCCGATCGCAACTTTTGGTCCTTCCAACCTCCCGTCGCCGCTGCGCTACCAACGGTGGCGGCCCGCCATCGCGTCCGGACACCAGTCGACCATTTTCTGCTCCGCGCNTTGGAGGCACAAGGTCTCACCTATTCTCCCCCCGCATCNCGCCGGACCTTGTTGCGTCGCGCGTATTTCGATCTCCTGGGCACACCGCCGTCACCGCGCGTGGCACNATCTTTCCTCAAAGACCCACGACCAGACCATTACGAACGACTACTCGATCATTTGTTAGGATCGCCACGCTACGGCGAACGTTGGGGGCGTCACTGGCTCGACGTTGTGGGGTATATCGACACCACCGGCAAGGACTTCAACCCCACGGCCGCGACCTTGTCCCCTGGATTCTGGCGTTACCGGGACTACGTCATTCGCGCTACCAATGCGGACAAACCTTGGGACCGATTTCTGACCGAACAGATCGCCGGAGATGAACTAGTCGATTGGCGAAACGCCCCGCACTACACACCAGAAATTCGCAACCTGTTGACTGCCACAGGGTTTCTCCGAAACGTCCTCGACGCCACCGACGAAGACATCTCCAATCTTCCTTTCGACCGCTACGAGGCGCTCTTTAAGTTGATGGAACGATTCTCGTCCAGCACCCTCGGGCTGACTTTGGCATGCGCGCGCTGTCACGACCACAAATTCGACCCCATTCCGCAAGTCGACTATTACCGATTTCTGTCCCTCTTCACCTCCGCCTACAATCCCACGCAATGGCTACCTCCCAAAAAGCGTTTTCTCTACAACGCCTCTCGCCAAGAACAGGCGGATATCGCGGAACGCAAGAAACGCCTCGAAAATGAATTCGCGGCCCTCTCCGCTGCCATCGAAAAACACCGCGTAAAGACGCGTTCGGACCTGTTCGACACCGCACTGACCAAACTCCCTGACCCGGACCGTGAAAAAGCCAAACGAGCCTTTCAGACCGCTGAGCAGGCGCGTTCGACAGAACAAAAACAATTGTTGGCTAAATTCACCAAACAACTCACCATCACTGACGCCCAGGTCGATCGCGCGCTTCCCACTGAGGTCGGTCAACACGTCGCCTCACTGAAGCGGCAGATCCGCAAAAACCGCGGGACGCTGAAGACATTGACTTTAGAGAAGATCCAGGCCCTCTGGGACGTGGGGCCAGCGCCCACCATTCGGCTCCTCCATCGGGGTGATGTCGATTTTGCCGGACCCAAGGTGGCCGCCGGTTTTCTGAGTGTGCTTGCGCCCGCCAGTGAGACGTACCCAGTCCGGGCGGACGGCGCCGTGGGAGAGACCACCGGAATGCGTCTGGCTCTGGCCCAATGGCTGACGAACCCAGCGCATCCGCTGACCACGCGCGTGATCGTCAATCGCAGCTGGCAACATCACTTCGGTCAGGGCATTGTCCGCACTCCCGGGAATTTTGGCGCTAGCGGAGCCAAACCAAGCCACCCTGAATTACTCGACTGGCTGGCGGTGGATTTCATCAGGCTGGGATACAGCGCGAAACGCCTGCACCAGCGGCTCATGTCCTCGTCCGCGTACCGGCAGGGCTCCGGCCAGTCGCAACCTCGCGCTGCCGGCTTGGACCCGGCCAACCAGTATCTCTGGAAGATGAAGATGCGGCGACTCGACGCAGAGGCCTTACGCGACTCTGTATTGGCGGTCAGCGATCGGGCTGACTATGCGATGGGCGGGCCACCGGTTGCACTTGAATCGACGCCTAGTGGCCTACAGACTGTTTCCCGCAAGGCTGCCGCAAATGGCGCAGCTCGTCGTAGTATCTATCTCATGGCGCGACGGACTTACCCGCTCAGCCTCCTGGGGGTATTCGACTACCCTATTATCGACGTGAATTGCACCCACCGTGTCCCTTCTGCCACTCCCCTGCAATCGCTCACCATGATCAACAGTGCTTTCTTCGCCGACAACGCGGCCCATTTCGCTGCGCGACTTGGCCGGCAGCTCGGGGCGAACGCACCTCCAGCCGAGCAGATCCGCGCAGCGTATTGGATCACATTTGCACGAGCGCCATCCGACAAAGAAATCGCTGCGGCACTCGCTTATCTAAATCGTTTGACCGAGCTGCACCTCAAGAACAACGCTGCTCCAGCTCCCGCCAGACAACGGGCACTGGAAAATTTTGTCCACATGTTGCAATGCTCTAACGAGTTTCTTTACATCGACTAGAGCGCCCCTGGTCCCGCATTCTCGCCGACGGTGTCTTCGCTGCCAACTTCTTCACGCGACGCCGTTAGTCGCAGCTATTCATGGCAGCATAGCCTTCCAGCGTAAGCGAATAACCACCCTGGAATTTCTCTTTCACCAGGAAGTCCCGGTCCGTGAGCCGCTCGAGCGTGGTCAAATTTTGCTTGAGATTCGGTCCATAAAAACAGAGCATCTGCCCGGGAGTCATCAAGAAACGCCGAAACGTGCGCAGGACGCGCTGTTCGGCTGTCGTCAATACGATTTCCTCTTCCACGTTGATCGCCTTTGCGTAAGGGCGCGACGGGCAGCAGACATCACACACAGCCGATGTGCCAGATCCCCTCGCTCCATTTTGGTTATCAGGAAAGGCCCGCTACAGGCCTGATCTTTCGTGTCACGAAACGGGCGCCGAGAAAGGCTACCCAATTCGCTGCCTCAACGAACCCGCCCCCCCTGAAACCACAGGCGTGGTGCTGCCGTCAGGCTCGCACCAGGGTGGGTCCGACCGGGTCGCAACTATTTGAGGGGCGTGATATGCACGTTGCGAAAATGGACCACGCCACCCTCGGATTGCAGGCCAATGTACCCCGGTCGAACGGTACAACCACTCGCCTGGTTGACCGTCTTGCCGTTGACGTGAAGCGTCACAGCATCGCCTTTCACGGTAATGTCGTAGCGATTCCATTCACCGGGTTTCTTTTCGTTCCCAGTAATCTTTTTCAGTTTCGTCAGACCGCCCACGGCATTTGGATTCGCTGAGAACCGCGCCTTATCACCACCCACCTTAAAGCCTTGGAAGCCGTACATGTCACCCGCATTACCACTGGCGAGTTGGGCTTCCATACAGTTGGGGAGCATAGTGGGTTTCCCGCTGATTCGCATCAGCACACCGCTGTTCCCCGGTTTATCCGCCCACCTCCACTCTACCACCAGTTTATAATTCACGTATTTCTTCGTTGTCCGCAAGTAACCACCCGGCTTACCCTGGCAGACCAGTACGCCATCCTGCACGCTCCACACCTGTTCCTTTTTGACTTTCGGGTCGACCAGAAAGTGTTCCCAACCTGTCAAATCTTTGCCGTTGAACAGCGCCACTTCCTGCGCGTCTTGCTCGGCTGCGATCGCCGTCTGGGCGAAATAGACACAGCAACAGGTCACCGCACATCGAAGAACTGAATAGCGCATGGACGTCTCCCCTGGGATCACGTGGTGTCGGTTCGCACAACACGCCACTATAGACGATGCCGTGGTGCCTGTCACCCACTGAAATCAGCGCGCAGGACGCCGCGACACTCATGCAAACAGGTCTTCAACTACTTCGCCATGTACATCGGTAAGCCGATAATCGCGTCCGGCGTGGCGGTAGGTGAGGCGTTCATGATCGATCCCCAGCAGCGCCAGAATCGTCGCGTGAAAGTCATGAACATGCACGCCGTTTTCCGCCACCGTCATCCCATATTCGTCAGAAGCACCGTACACGGTCCCCGCGCGAACACCGCCCCCCGCCAACCAGGACGAAAACACGTGACGGTGATGTTCGCGGCCAGGATGATGTTCCTGCTCATGATACGGAGTACGACCGAATTCCGTCGTCCACACAACAAGCGTTTCATCCAGCATGCCACGTTGTTTCAAATCCTGCAGCAACGCCGCGATCGGTCGATCTACGTTGGCAGCGCGGGCCACATGGTCGGCCATGTTCGCGTGCGAATCCCAGTTACCAGACGACCCGGTATCGATCAACTCGACGAAACGCACGCCCAATTCGGCAAGGCGGCGGGCAATCAAACACTGCCATCCGAATCCCGCCGATTCGCCCGGCTGAACGCCGTACAGATCAAGGGTCGCTTGCGACTCTTGTGTCAGGTCGAACAAACCGGGAGCGGCCTGCTGCATACCATACGCGGTTTCAAAGGCCCGGATCACGCTCTCCAACTGACGGACCCCACCCCGTTCACGCAAATGCCTCCGATTGGCCTCACCCAGGAGCTCCAGTTCAAGCCGCTGCAGCTGCCCGCCCGGCCCCCGCGGCTGTACATGCGGAATCGGATCCCTGCCAGGCCGAATCCGGGTGCCCTGATAGGCCCCGGGAAGAAAATCGCTGGCCCATGTCTGCGCTCCCGCGTACGGTTCGGCCGGCGCCACCACCACAAAACCGGGAAGATTTCGGTTCTCTGTGCCCAGACCATACGTCATCCAAGAGCCCATACTAGGCCGTGCAAAGGTCCAGGATCCGCAGTGCATCCCGAGTGTACTCTCATAATGGTTTGCATGTTCGGTGTGCATCGAACGGATCACTGCCAGCTCGTCCACCATACGGCGCACCTGCGGAAACAGGTCGCTAACCATCGTGCCGGCTTGGCCCCCAGCCTGAAAGCCCCAATTGGGTGCTTTCAAGTACGGCGAGTAGCTGCCGGCCTTCCCCTGCCAGTTGTCTACCGAAATGGTCTTGCCATGATCTCGATAGAGCGCCGCTTTGTAGTCAAACGACTCGACGTGGCTTACGCCACCTGTCATGTACAGAAAGATAACTCGTTTGGCTTTCGCGGGGAAATGCAACCCGCTCTGCCGCGCCCCGTGCGCGGACTGATCGGCCAGCAGTCCACCCAGCGCTAAACCGCCCAACCCACCGGCAGCGCCGAACAGCCATTCACGCCGCGTGGGCTCTGTGTACTCATTCATATCAATCCACAAAAAGAAACTCGTTTCGTACCAGCAAGGTTCGCAGCAGCGCGCTGAGTGCCTGCTGCTCCGCTGACTCCGTCCCTTCGGTGACGCCCGCTCGCGCCGCGTAGCGCGACATAAATTGCCGGCCGCCATTCATTTCCGTATCGGTCGGCTCCCTGGCCAAGACCTGCCGAAAGGCGCGACGTAGCTGCACTTCCGGCGCCTCGCCGCGAGCCGACAACCCCTGCTGTATCGTCTTTGCGGCCTGGTGCACCTGCCCGCTATTCATCAGGTAGAGCGCCTGGGTCGGCACGACAGAAACCTGGCGTTTCGGCGTCGTCGCGTTCGGATCGGGACCATCGAACAACGCTAAGAACGGGTTCCGTTTCAATCGCTGCTGCATCGTATATACCGTGCGACGTCGGTGCGCATAGAGACCGTAAAAAGGCCCATGCTGCGTAAAATTCCAGGACGACACGGGTGGGAAAGGATGGCCTTGGCCCACAGATCGGTCCAGCAGCCCGGCCACCAACAGAATTGAGTCCCGCAGCTCCTCGGCGCTCAAACGCCGCCGGGGAAACCGCCAGAGCCACTTCCCCTCCGGATCGTTCCCAGCACCGTCTGCGTTGGCGCGCGACACTTGTTGATACGCCGCGGATCCCATGATCCGCCGGTGCAGGCGTTTCATCGACCAGCGTCCCCGTATCATTTCCCTTGCCAACCAATCAAGCAGCGCGGGGTGGGTGGGCGGTTCACCGCGAAGCCCAAAATCATTTTCAGTACGCACGATTCCATGGCCAAAATGGCGCTGCCAAATCCGGTTTGCGATGACCCGCGCTGTGAGAGGATTTTCTTGACGCGTCAACCAGCCAGCCAGCTGCAAACGACCGCTCCCTGCGTCCGCAGGCAACCCCTCCCCTCCCAACATCGACAAGTTCCTGCGTGGCACGACGGCCCCCAAGGCGGCCGGATCTCCGCGCCGCTGAACCCGCGCATCAGCACTCTCCGCGTCCATGACGCCGTACACCGTCTCGTACGCCCCTCGTCTCTCCATGATCGTCTGGCGACGTGTCAGCTCCGTTAACATATCCACCGTCTGACGCAACTCCTCTTTGAGGGCGGCCGCGCGCCCGCGAAAGGCAGCCAGCTCGACCGGATTGGCAGTCTCCTCCGTGGCCCATTCTTGCCGAAGTTCCGGTGCCAGCTGGTAAAAATACCAGGTGTCGCCATTACCGAATCGATCGCTGTGAGGGTTGCCTTGACCGTCTTCATGCAGATCCGATACCACGTCCCGGGCCAACTCCCACACCTGTCCGCCATCACGCAGCCGCTGCACACGCAAGTCCACCTGTGTCAAATCGCAGCCAAGATCGCCGTTCATCGAAATCACCAGCTGGAGTAAATCACCCCGTCGCACGTCGAGTTCGAGGGCGTTTTCACCACCGGCGTGGCTCGCCCCAAAGTGTTGCACGGTCGCCCGCCCCACCGCACCAGTCGCTACGGCCTGGAACCCAGTCGCACCGAGATGATCCAAATGCCAGCGCACCCCGTTACCACAGTCGTGCACATCACTCACCCAACCGCGCACACGCACCCTTCCATTCAGGGGGCTCCGCCAGGCGATGGCTGCCGCGTCGTTGGTATCTGGATGCACCACCAGCCCACCAGCGGGAACGACGCCGGGCACCCGCAGCGTCTCAGCTGAAGCGTTGACCGCGATCAAGGGAATACCTCGCCCCACCGGCCGGTACACCTGGTATCCCTGATGTCCCGCGTCGTTGGCGACGTAATCCCCCAAGAGCAATCCTCGCACCGCAGAGAGGTAGGGGTTCCAGATCCAGTCCAGCGGGCCGACCTCCGCGACCACTACCGCGTAGGGGCGCAAAAGTGTTTCCAGCTCGACGCGCCGCGCACTCAATCGCACCACTTCCGCCGCTATACGTTTCTCCTCAGCACGAAATTCCCGCCTGCGGTGTCGGGCCGTCGCACGTGGAATCACGGGTGTCATATCTCGCGGACGGTTGTCACCTTCACTACCGGGATAGGCATAGCGCGTACTTGCCAGAATTCCGTACCACCCGTAGTAGTCCTCCGTGCTGACCGGGTCGTATTTATGGTCATGGCACCGCGCACAACCGAGCGAGAAACCAAGGACCGCTTGCCCCAAAGTGTCGAGCGTATCCTGTATCGTCAAATGGTGATCCGCATCCGCGGAAAATCCAAACCGTCTGGAGATGGCCAGAAATCCCGTGGCGGTAACCAAGTTCCCGATACCGCGCCGCCAACTCCTCGTCTCCAAAGAAGACATCCACCGCACTGAGGCTCGGCTCAAACCCCATTGGTCCCGCCTTACCTGTGTGGATACGACGTTGGGCGACCAACTGTTCCGCCATCAGATCACCCGCCACCTGCTCGCGAACGAAAACATCAAAAGGCTTGTCGACGTTGTGCGCATCGATCACGTAATTGCGATAGAGATATGCCCGCGGTACCGGAAAGTCCGCCGTCTCGCCAGCCGTATCCGCGTAGCGAACCAGATCCAGCCAATGCCGCCCCCATTTTTCTCCATGCGCCGGCGAGCCCAACAAGCGGTCAACGACACGTTCAAAGGCGTCCGGCGAGCGATCGGCCGTGTACGCTGTCACCTGTGCCGCAGTGGGAGGCAGACCTGTCAGACCGTAACTAGCCCGTCGCAGCAACACGCGTCGCTCAGCACGCTTACCTACCGTCAATCCGCGTTCGGCCAGACGGGCTCCTACGAACCGGTCAAGCGACTCTCTTTCCGCTGCCAGCGGTCCCCCTTCAGGTATCCCTACCGGCTCGAGTTGCCGCAGTGACCAAAACGCACCGGGTCTTGCGGCTTGGCTACTCTGCCCAGTCTCCGCCATGGGAAAAAAGGGGCCCTCCGCGATCCATTGCCGCAACACCGCCACTTCCCGCCCGCTGAGCGGGCGGCCCGGCGGCATTTTAACCGCCCCTCGCCCTTCAACGTACTCGAGCAGTCGACTCCGCGCGGGGTCCCCCGGCACCACGACCGGGCCACCCCGTCCCCCTCGCAGCAACGCTAAGCTGGCATCGAGCCGCAATCCCGACTCTTGTTTCCGCGTTCCATGGCAGCCGTAACAGCGCTGCGCCAATAAAGGACGCACCTGGTTCTCGAAAAACGACGCCCGGTCGTCCGCCGGCGCCCGTAGCACGGGCAGCGCGCTCCAACACAACAGTGTGCTAACCGCCAGAATTTGTCCCCGTATCCAATCCATCCGTCTGATCCGCGGCGGCTCTCATTGGTTCCTGCGGAACACGCAAGCGAGCGCCGCCTCTCACGACGACGCTTCCCGTGACCTTGGCAACATTACCCGAATAAGGGCAATACGGGATGCCCCTTGACGATGTAGTGGGGGCGCCCTTGGTAATCGACGACGCGTGTGTTGCGATCGTACCCCAACGCGTGATAGATGGTGGCCACGAAATCACTGACATGAACGGGATGGGCTTTTGGCTGTCCACCCTGTTTGTCACTGCTCCCGTAAACCTGGCCTCCGTTAATCCCCGCACCCGCCAGCAGAGTACTGTAGACCGGGCCCCAGTGATCCCGCCCGCCGTTCGGATTAATCACGGGGGTGCGCCCAAATTCCCCAGTGCAGACGACCAGCGTCTCGTCTAGCAACCCCTTCTCTTGCAGGTCCTTCAACAGGCCCGTCACCGCCCGATCCATCACCGGAAGATTTTTCTTCATGGTGGGAAAATTGCCCGCATGGGTATCAAAGTGCGGCGTCTCTGGCAAAATAGGCCACGCCACCGTTACCATCCGCACGCCGGTCTGGACCAAACGTCGCGCCACCAGACAGCTCCGCCCGAAATGCGAATCACCATATCGTTCGCGTGTCGCGACAGGCTCTTCGTCAATACAGAAGGCCTGCCATTTCGGCGCAGCGCCGAGCACCCCCAGCGCCTCCCGTTGAAAATGAGCTTGCTGCCGCGCCTCGCGTTCTTTGTTCACCAAGGGGTTTCTATCGAGCGCCGCCAGCAGCTCCGTCCGGCCCGCGAGTCGCGTACCACCATTTTGTTTACCGGGCACGAAATCAGCGGGGAGCGTCCCCGGGAGTTGGCCCTTATAGTCCATAATCAGAGGATCGTAAGCCGCACCCAGGAAACCCGCGTGCTGGCCGGCCCATTCCGTGCCCGGGCCGTCCTGTGTGATGTAGACCGGCAACTGGATGGACCTCGGCAAACCGACACCGCGACCCTCCAGCTGTTCCAGAACGGCGCCCACAGACGGCGCGTCCCGGCGGCTCAGAAACGGCTGGCCGGCGCGTGGCGCATGTTGCCACCCGGTGAGGTTGTAATGCACTCCGGCCGCATGGAATGTCTGGTCGTGGTGAACGGACCGGATCACTGCGTACGTCTTGGCGGCCGCCGCCAGGCGGGGCAGGTATTCGCACACCTGAAACCCAGGCACCGTCGTTGAGATCGGTTTGAATTCGCCGCGGATATTACTCCCCGCGGATGGTTTCATGTCGAACGTTTCGTGTTGAGGCGGACCACCGATCATGTAGAGCATGATCACCGCTTTCGCCCGGCCGCCACCATCCGCCGCGGATACCGTCGGTCGCGAAAGTCCCCAGGGCAGCCCGACGCCCAACGCACTCACTCCGCCGCACCGCAAGAAGGTGCGACGCTGAAAGAAACGAGCTTGCTCGAGGCGTTCTAACGTCATGGGCATACTCCGTCCCAGCGATACAAAATCGGCACGCGCCACTGAACTTTGCCCCGCCCCGCTGGACCCTGCAGCGTCCGGAACAACTTGCCCTTGGTACCCACCTATTGCAGGGAACCGACCCTATTTTAGAGACCCGCCGAGTCTGTGTCCACGTTGCCTTCCCCCCCGGCGGGTCGGCGAGCGGACACAGCGCGTGTACGATAACGTCTCCCGGCCTGTAACGAGCGCCATACCCCGACACGACAACAGCCGCCCATCGGTACGCCCTGTGCAAAACATCCATACCATCGATCTGCTGATCTGCTGCAGCTACCTGCTTTTCGTGGTCGGTCTGGGGCTCTTCTTCTCCAATAAGCAGAAAAACAACGACCACTTTTTTCTCGGTGGGCGAAACATGCACTGGCTGCCTGTCGGCTTGTCTCTCTTCGCCACCACTTTCAGCTCCAATTCATTTGTCGGCCTGCCAGCCGAAGGCGCCTTTCGCGACTACCACCAGCTGCTGGCCATCTTCTTCATTCCCTTCGTGATCATCCCCATTACCTGCATTTGGTTTATCCCTTTCTACAAGAGCTTTGACTTTGTCAGCCTCTACGAATATCTGGAGCGCCGCTTCGCCCGCTCGGTACGGCGGTTTGCCAGCCTGATTTTCATGGCCTACTCCGCCGGTTGGATGGGTACGATGCTACTCGCCGTGGCGCGGATCCTGGACGTCGTCTTGGAGAACCAATCGACCGGGCAAACGCTGCTGGTGATTTCGATTGTCGGGATCCTGGCCACGTTCTACACCGCGGTGGGCGGAGTGAAGGCGGTAATCTGGACCGACACGATCCAGGCCTTTGCGCTTTTCGGCGGCATGATCTTCCTGCTGGTGTTGCTCATCCTGAAAATCGACGGCGGCGCCGCTACGTTCTTTTCAAACGCCCTGGCCAACGGCAAATTCGAAATGTTTCGCCTTGACGGCGGCCTCGGCCAACGGAACCTCTATTCCGCCTGTGCTTACGGTTTTTTTGTCTACATGGGTGGCCAACTGGCATCCTACGGCGCCTTCCAGCGTTACGTCACGGTTGATTCGGTGGCGGAAGCACGCCGGGTGTTGATCGTCAAAGGTGTCTTCACCTTTATTTCCTGCACGCTCTTCTTCCTTGTGGGCACCGCGCTCTACGTCTTTTACCAGCAGTCCCATCCCGACGTCTACCAGGACCTGGCCACCGGCGCCAGCAAGGACCAATTGCTCCCACACTTCGTGATCCACTACGCGGGCGGTTACGGCATGACTGGTATTATCCTGGCCGGTCTGTTCGCAGCTTCGATGAGTAGCCTCGACAGCGGCATTAACAGTATGACCGCGACGTTGGTCACCGACTGGCTGGGGGGCCGCGAAATGGGCACCGCGGTCAATCGTTATCTGACCACGCTGTTCGGCACCGCCGTGACCACGATCGCCTGCCTGCTCTCACTAATTAACTCTCCCGTATTCGACATCTTGCTGTCGATCGCCGGCGCCACGCTCGGACTGTTACTGGCGGTGTTGATGCTGGGAATGCTGGTTCCCAGGGTCAACACGTTGGGTGCTGCGATGGGCATGGCCGCCGGCTTGACCGCCTTTGCGCTCGTGCGGCTATTCCCCCGAGTGCTGGAGATGTGGGACGCCGCGCGCTATGAACAGCTGCTCCATTTCGTGGGGCCACTGGCTGGGCTGGCCACCAATACCTGGTGGGATGGGTTATTCACTACCGTCCCCGCTATCCTGTTCGGGATCGCGGCCAGCTATTGCAATCCGGCTCCGCAGCCCGCCCAACTCGCGGGCCTGCTACTGCGTCAGCGGAGCCCCTCTTCACGTACTCCATGATCGCCATCGGGTTTCACGCGTGAGGCACCGTCCCCTACGTTAGCTTCATCGACCGTCGGCCAAACTCTCGAGTTCCTCCCACCGCGCGTAGGCGGCAGCTAGTTTCTCTTCCCAATCCTTCAGCCGTGCCGTCTCCTGGGCCACTACCTCGTCAGGCTGTTTGTAGAATTCGGCGTCCGCCATCGTCTCGTACAACGCGGAAATCTCAGCCTCAAAGCCTTCAATCCGCGCCGGCAGCGCGGCTAAATCCTGCCGCTGCTGGTAGCTCAGCCCGCCTTTTGCCTCCCCCCTTTTACCACGCGTCTTACCTGGCTTGGTCTGCTTTCGTTTTGTTTCGGCGCCCTTGACGGGCTCCGCTGCGGCCTGGCGTACCCAGTCGTCGTACCCTCCGACATATTCGCTGACACCTGCGGCTTCGAAGGCAATCGTACTGGTCACCACATTGTTCAGGAACGTCCGATCATGACTCACCAGTAGAACCGCGCCCTGGTACTCGACCACCCGCTGTTCCAAGAGCTCCAGCGTTTCCGTATCAAGATCATTGGTCGGCTCGTCAAGCACCAGCACATTGGATGGCTTGGCAAACAGCTTGGCAAGCAACAGGCGATTCCGCTCTCCGCCTGACAGGAACTTCACTTCCTGCCGCGATCTCTCAGGGGTAAAGAGGAATTCCTGCAGGTAACCCAGTACATGTTTGCCGCGCCCGTCGAACGTAATCGTCGACGACCCGTCCGCCACGTTGTCGGCAATACTGCTCTCTTCGTCCAATTGCTCCCGCAACTGGTCAAAATAGGCGACCTGCAAGTTGGTCCCCAAACGCACCTTGCCCCGCTGCGGTGCCAACTCGCCGAGCAGTAACCGCAGCAGCGTTGTTTTCCCCGCCCCGTTGGGTCCGATGACGCCGATCTTGTCACCCCGCATGACCTGAGTACTGAACGCCGTGACGATCGGCTGGTCGGGGTAAGCAAAAGTAATCTCCTCCACTTCCGCTACCAACCGACCACTCCGCCGGCCTTCCTGAATCCGTATCCGCGCGGGCCCACTCTGTTCGCGCCGTGCCTGCCGCTGGCTCCGCAGCTCTTTGAGCGCCCGCACGCGCCCTTCATTGCGGGTTCGGCGAGCCTTGATCCCCTGTCGAATCCAGGCTTCTTCCTGGGCCAACTTTTTATCAAACAGCGCATTTCGTTTTTCCTCTTCCGCCAGGGCCGCCTCTTTACGCTTGACAAACGTCTCATAGTCGCACGACCAGTCAAACAGACGCCCACGATCGATCTCCAGGATGCGCCCCGCCAGTTTTCTCAGGAACGTTCGGTCGTGCGTCACAAACAAAATTGTTCCAGACCACTGAACGAGGTAGTCCTCCAGCCAGCCAATTGCCGGTAAATCGAGGTGATTGGTCGGTTCATCGAGCAACAATACGTCCGGCTGGGCAACCATTGCCCGCGCCAGCAGTACGCGTCGTTTCATCCCCGACGACAGCACCTCGCAAGGTCCATCAAGATCAAGCTCCATACGGTCAGCCAGCCGTTCGACGCGGGCAACCTGCTCCCATTCCGCCAACTCAACGTCGACAATTCCCTGCAGAATCGCATCCCGCACCGTCCCGCTCAGATCACGTGGAACGTCCTGGGGCAGCGATGCCACCCGCACGTCCTCCTCGATTACCACTTTTCCTGCGTCAGGTTCCTCAACCCCTTCCAGGAGCCGCAATAACGTCGTTTTTCCGGCTCCATTGCGTCCCAGCAGGCCGATCTTATCCCCCGCGACAATGCGGCAGTCGACACCCTCCAGCAAAGGTGGACCCCGATAGCCAATGTGCACATTTTCAAGGGAAATCAACGCCATCATTCCAGCCGTCTGTGACCGTCGTCAGCAAAATTCCGAACCTGTGGCGCAGCCAGCGCCGCCAGCTTAGCCTGCCTTTCCAATATCAATCCGTCAACCGCCTTTCGTTATTCCGCAGTTCGCCCAAAATCGCACCCCTCGGACACAACCCGCCCAGGTTGGGAGATTTCGCGGACACAGGGTACGATAGAGGCCACGCGTCCTCAGCCCGCGCGACACCGATCCCTACTGGAACGTTCTCCGATGACGCATCGCCTTTTTTGTGCTACTGTCGCCACAGCCTGCCTATGTGGTTTCACTCCGCCCGACCGGCCGCACACGGTTGCCGCCGACACGCCCGCGTCCCAAGTCACTTTCACGGGTGCCGTCGAACCGATTCTGCGGAGGCGTTGCTATTCCTGCCATGGACCCGACAAGCAGGAGTCCGGATTACGCCTTGACCAGCGAGTCACCGCCTTGCAAGGCGGTGACTCGGGACCCGCCCTGCGACCGGGACAAGCGTCCCAAAGCTTGCTGCTGCAACGCGTCCGCAGCAACGATCCCGAATTGAGGATGCCGCCTGACGGCGGCCGTCTAACTATTGAGGAAATCGCCACACTCACGGCCTGGATCGCGCAGGGAGCATCCTGGAAGGGGGGAGGTTCCGCCGCGGCGCATTGGGCCTTCCAACCCATCAGCGTTCCCCGCCAGCCTGACGTATCCGACCGTGGCTGGCCTGCCAGCCCCCTGGACCGATTTATTCTCCGCCGCATTCAACTCGAACAGACGGCCCCCTCTCCCGCCGCAACGCGACCAATTTTGATCCGTCGTGTCTACCTCGATCTGCTGGGATTACCGCCCAGTCCCAACCAATGGCAACGTTGGCTGACGCACCCCGCCCCCGACTGGTACCACCAACTGGTCGACTCCCTGCTCGCCTCACCTCACTTTGGCGAACGCGGTGGCAGGCTCTGGCTCGACCTGGCGCGTTATGCCGATACCGACGGATACGAAAAGGATCGACCCCGCCCTCACGCCTACCACTGGCGCGACTGGGTGATGGACGCGATCAATCGAGACCTGCCGTACGACCAATTCACCGAACAACAATTGGCGGGTGATCTTCTGCCCGGTGCGACTGAGGAAACGCGTTTGGCCACGGGCTTCCACCGCAATACCCTGACCAATCGTGAGGGAGGCATCGACAAAGAAGAAGACCGTGTCAAGCAGGCTGTCGATCGGATCAACACCATCAGTACAGTCTGGCTGGGGCTGACTCTTAAATGCGCCCAATGCCACTCCCACAAATACGACCCCATCAGCCACAACGAGTATTTTCAGCTCTACGGATTCTTCAACAATTCCGATGAAATTGACTTCCGGCTCGCTCCCACCGAGACACAGGCCGAAAAGCACCAGCAACGCTTATCCGCACACACCGCGCGGGTCGGCGAGCTACGCACTCAATACGACAACGCGCGGGGGAAACTGCTGGCTGGCTTGCCTGTCGTCAGCCGACAACTCCGAGAGCGCTACCCCAAGGGCGCCGCCACCCCGCCTCCAAGAGGATTATCACTCTACGCCTCCTGCGACCTTACCAACGCCGCCGACCGCGGACTTCAAGGGGCAACCTGGGAAGGGGACGGCGTCCCGAAGCGGGCGGCCGGGAGACTGGGCCAGGCATATCAATTCAACGGCGAGAATAGCCGTTGGGTACTCGGGCGACCGAGTCATTTCCGCGGCGACCAGCCTTTTACGGTGGCAGCCTGGATCTACACCACGCAACCCTCCGGCAGCATTCTCACGCAGCTTGATGAGGACGCGGCGTTTCGCGGCCTCGACTTTACGACACACCAGGGAATGCTCGAGCTGCACCTGGTACACCAATGGCCGACCAACGGCATCAAGGTAACCACACCGGCCCTAGTCAAAACCAACCAGTGGCACCACGCGCTCGTCCGCTATGACGGCTCACGCAAGGTCGCTGGCATCAACATTTTCATCGACGGCAAAGCGCAGGAACTTAAGACCCAGGTTGACGCGCTCACGGGTCCGATAGCCTCTCCCGAACCGGTTCGCATTGGCAGTCGCAAGCGGAGCAGTTATTTCAAGGGGCAAATTGACGACATTTCAATCTACAACCGCGCCCTCACCGATGATGAAGTCACGCAGCTGGCGCAGGGGCCGGGACTGCAGCGTTTTTTGGAGCTAGCTGCGATCCCACCAGAGCGACGCGGCCCCACCCAAACCGAAGCAATGATCGATTACCTGGTAGACCAGCAACCCGATCTGCGGAAACTGCGTTCCCAGCTCGACGCACTCACCCAGAAGCCGCCCGAGGTGGAAACCGGTACCGGCATGGCGCTCACCACCGCCGCCTCTTCCCGCCGCACATTCGTTCACCTGCGTGGCGACTTCCTGCAGCCGGGAACGGAAGTCCAGACCGGAGTTCCCGCCTTTCTGCCACCGCTCGCGCCGCGTGGTGCGCAGGCAGACCGGCTCGATCTGGCACGTTGGATTCTGGATGCACGTAACCCACTCACCTCCCGCGTTGCCGTGAATCGGGTCTGGCAACACTATTTTGGCCGTGGACTGGTGGCTACCAGCGATGATTTTGGAACCCAAGGGGAACCACCCACACACCCCGCGTTACTCGATTGGCTGGCGTCGTATTTTGTCCAACACGATTGGGAGATGAAGTGGCTGCACCGCCAACTGATCACTTCGTCCACCTATCGCCAGTCCTCCGCGGACCGCCCCGACCTACGCGAGAGGGATCCTTACAATTTATGGCTGGCGCGCCAGCGCCGCACCCGCGTTGACGCTGAAATGATCCGCGATATCGCCCTCGCCACAGCGGGATTGCTCGACCGCACGACGCATGGTGTCAGCGTATTCCCGCCCCTCCCGCCGGGTACGCTCGAACTCGCCTTTGTCGATGTCATTAATCGCGGCCCCTGGAAAGTGAGCTCCGGAGGTGATCGTTACCGGCGTGGTTTCTACACCTTTTTCCAGCGGACCGCTCCCTACCCAATGCTCTCGCTGTTCGACGCGCCCGATTCCAACACCAGTTGCACGCGCCGCGAACGTTCCAACACACCGTTGCAAGCGTTGATGCTCTGGAATGACCCGGTCTTCTTGGAATGCGCGCAGCACTTGGCACAACAAACGCTCCAACAGCCCGACGCCACCGACAGCCAGCGGATCGATCATCTCTTTGTGACCACACTCGCTCGGCGCCCGGATTCGGCCGAACTCAAGACGATCACTTCCCTGCTGGAGAACGCGCGGCAGGTCTACCACAAGACGCCCTCACTCGCTCGACAGTTACTTGACACCGCCGACACCATCAACGACTCGCACTGCGCAGAATGGGCCAGCTGGTTCACAGTCGTTCGGACGCTCATGAATCTTGACGAATTTATCACACGAGAATGAAACGTACTGGCATGACGACATCCACCGATCCCTTGGCTTCCCGGACCCGCCGGGATTTCCTTACCTCCTCTGCGAGCGGGCTGGGGGCTGCGGCTGTCGCCGCGTTGCTCGAATCGGATGGACTCCTCGCTGCGGAGTCGCCGCGGGTGGAACCTTCCCTGCCTGCCAACGCGTTGGCCCCCCGCCAGCCTCATTTCTCGCCGCGCGCCAAGAGCTGCATCTTTGTTTATGCCGCCGGTGGACCCAGTCAACTTGACCTCTTCGACCCCAAGCCAGAACTCGTCACGCGCAACGGGCAACAACTGCCTGAATCAATTACGAAAAATGCTCGGTTTGCCTTCATCCAAAAAACGGCCAGACTCCTCGGAAGTCGCCGCACCTTTACGCCGCATGGACAATGCGGTACAGAGTTATCAGACCTGCTCCCCCACCTCGGTCGACACGTCGACGACCTTGCGCTGATCCGCACGCTTAACACCGAGGCGTTCAACCATCACCCAGCCCAGCTGATGTTGAGTACGGGGGTGCCCAGATTTGGCCGGCCGAGCTTTGGCTCCTGGGCCCTTTACGGCCTCGGTTCGGAATCGCAGGAACTACCCGGATACGTGGTCCTGTCGGCGGGACGTGGTGCCAGTGGCGGTTCCACCAACTGGACCAACGGTTTCTTGCCGTCCTCCTACCAGGGCGTCGTTTTCCGCAGCCAGGGTGAACCGGTCCTCAACCTTCGCGCGCCCGCCGGCATCACGCGAGACCTGCAACACGCCAGTCTGCGGGCCATCACCCGGCTCAATCGCCGCCGAGCTGAGCGTTTCGGTGACTCGGAAATTCAAAGTCGCATCGCCTCCTATGAACTGGCGTTTCGCATGCAGAAGGCGGCTCCCGACGTACTTGACCTCTCCGATGAATCGCAAAGCACGCTGGATGCCTATGGAATGGAGCGTCCCGAACCGACCGACGTCAAATCCGCTCATGGCGGTGGCGCTGGCGTCTACCAGACGTTTTCGCGCAACTGCCTCCTCGCCCGCCGGCTCGTGGAACGCGGCGTGCGTTTCGTCACCCTCATGCACGCGTCCTGGGACCAGCATGGCAAGTTGACTGAAGAGTTGACCTACAACGCGCGGATGGCCGACCAGCCACTGGCCGCCTTGATCACCGACCTGAAGCAACGCGGACTGTTCGATTCGACACTCATTGTGTTTGCCGGCGAGTTTGGCCGTACACCGCTGGCGCAGGGCGGCGATGGCCGTGACCACCACCCTGGCGCTTTCAGTGCCTGGGTCGCGGGAGGGGGAGTACGTGGTGGACAGGTCATCGGAAAAACCGACGATTTCGGCTGGGCACCAGTCGACGAATCCGTCCATATCAACGACCTCCATGCGACACTGCTTCACCTCCTGGGCCTCGACCATCTTCGCCTCACGCGCCGTTTTGGCGGACTAGACGTGCGGTTAACCAACGTCGCCGGACGGATCGTCGACAAGATGATTGCCTGATCGATGCCATCCTCCGCAATCCCAGCACGGCTGTTCACCGCCACCGTTTGCGGACTACTTCTTCAGTCAACCTCCGCCTGTGAGGTGAACTCGCCTATTTCACTGCCCCAGGCGATTTCCAAGCTGCGTCATGCGGCAACGGTCTACGACGAACCTGCTATGAAAGCCGCGGTTGAACGGCTGGTCCGTTTGGGTCCCGCGGCTCTTCCCCAAGTGCGTCAACTCATCCGCCACGAAAACGCCAACGTACGTTGGAAGGCGATCCAGACGCTCGGTTTCATCGGCCTGGCCGCCCCCCCCCTCTGTGGTGAGTTACTGGCAGCATCACGAGACCCTGACGCCGATGTGCGTGGCGCGGCCATCGATGTACTAGCGCAACTATTTCCCAACCGCGCGCCAACTCACCAAGCGACCGCGCGTTTACTCACCGACCCCCACCCTCTCGTCCGGGTCCGCGCCGCCGCCGCGCAATGGACCACGCGCCGCGACCGCCGCGCCATTGCCGCGCTCGCGCAGGCGTTGCAAAACCCCGATTGGATGGCAGCCGAAGAGGCCTCGCGCCGTCTCGCGGACGTGGGCGTATCCGCAACACCAACCCTCCTGCAACTTCTGCAGAGTCATGTTCCTCGGACCCAACGTTCCGCGTTATTGACTCTGGCACGATTCGCAGAGCTGCCCTCCGCCATGCTAGCCACGATTCTCCCGCTTGCCGACAGCGAAGATCCCATGCTCTATCCGGCGGCCATGCAAACGCTGCTGGCATGTGGCACCGCCGGACAGCTCGAACTGGTCGCACGTTGTCGCCACGCCGCGGTGCCCCACAGGGTAGCCGCCCTGCGGGTCCTGGCTACGGCATTTCCGTCCACTCCAACCGTTCGGAGACTCCTGCTAAAAACCCTCGACGATACCGCAGCCCCCTGCCAGCTGGCCGCCATGGCTCTTATCGCTCGCCACCGCATCTCCGCGGCCGAGTTCCTACAGCCCCTCGTGCGGTTCCTTCACCACCCCACACCCGATCATCGCGGCGCGGCAATCGCCGCCTTGGCAGCGCTCGCCGCCGCCGCCCGGCCAGCCCGGCCGCGCCTACTTCAACTGGCTGCCAGTGAACCGGTTGATTACATACGCCGCGCTGCCCAGCAACTCGTCGACGACCTGGACAGCAACACCACAGGCAATGAAGATTAAGCATCGGCCTTGCGGCTCTTTTGTTCACACCTCTTGGGCCAACCAGGATCATGCCCGGCAACCCACCATTGTATTTTTCGACTTCGCGGATCCGCCTTGCCACTCAAATGCCAGGTAACTCGATGTGCTGTCGACGAGTGCCATTGTTACTCTTCCTCCTGTTCGCGCCGACACCGGACTGGAGCTTCTCGCAGGACCCGGCCCTCGCGCATTTCGAGCGGCGTGTGCGGCCGATCCTGTTGGAAAACTGCGTCGCCTGTCACGGGCCACGGAAGCAGGAAAGTGGTTTGCGCCTCGATTCACTGGAACATGCTCTCGCCGGAGGCTCGCTCGCCGGCCCAGCGGTTCGTCTCGACAACCCGGACGACAGCCCGCTGCTCCTGGCCGTCCGTCACCAAGGCGACTTGAAGATGCCCCCCTCTGGCCGCCTCGCAGCGTCCGCGATATTGGATTTACAGAAGTGGGTCCGCGCGGGGGCACCGTGGCCCGCCACCGTATCTCCAGCCACCCGCGTCGACCCCACGACGGGTTGGACGGCGCATTGGGCCGGAGTCCCCCTTTCGCGTCCGGCGTTGCCCACCGGCGACGAGAAATCTCCCATCGACCGGTTCATCCGGAGCGAATTGCGCGCCCGAACCCTGCACTTTTCGGCTCCGGCCGACGCCCGCACGTTGATACGCCGGGTTCATTACGTGTTGACGGGTTTGCCGCCTGAAGCAAACGACATTCATCGGTTTCAACAGGATTTCCACTCCCATCCCGACCAGGCCCTCGACCGCCTTGTGGATCATGTACTCGCCTCGCCACAGTACGGGGAACGCTGGGCACGCCATTGGCTCGACCTGGCGCGCTATGCCGATACCAAAGGCTATGTCCGTCTCCAGGAACAACCAAACTATTACTACGCGTACACCTATCGCGATTATGTCATCAAGTCCTGGAATGCGGATCTGCCTTACGATCAATTTGTGCGGGAACAGGTCGCAGGCGACCAAGTCGTCCCACAACACGGGGGCCAACGGCCCCTCGCCGCGCTGGGATTTCTTACACTGGGACGTCGGTTCACCGGCAACCAGCACGACGTAATTGACGATCGCATCGATGTTGTCACGCGTACCTTCCTGGGGCTTACGGTCAGCTGCGCGCGCTGTCACGACCACAAGTTCGACCCAATTCCGACGGCGGATTACTACGCCTTGTACGGTGTCTTTTCCAATACGGTTGAACCGTCGGATTTACCCTATCTCACTCCCCACGCGGAGCCTGTTGGATTCCCGGGCGACCCCGAGATATTCCGACAAAAACGGACGGCCCTCGACAAACAGATTCAACAATATCTACCGCCGACGCTCGACATGTTGCGGGCGGATACCACACGCTATTTGCGCGCGGTTTTGACCGGTCGCAAGACCTTTCTCGTTCCGCTACCTGCCGCCCAGGGCGAACTTCGACAGACCTTTGTGGAACGCTGGGTCGAGTATCTGGAAGGCACCAAACGGTCTATCCACCCGGTCTTTGCACCTTGGCACGCCCTGCGTTCCCTACCCGCTGATGCGTTTGCCCGGGAAGCGGCCAGGACACTCAAAAGGCTCTCCGCTGCGGCGCCACAACCACTCAACACCTTCATTCTCGATCGCCTCGCGGCGTCCCCACCGCAGAGCATGGGCGATGTCGCCAAAAGCTATGGCCAAGTGTTGACGAACATTTACCGCGAAACCCGGGCTGCAATGCAAAACGACACCGAGTTCGCCGGTTTCAGCAATCGTGAGAAGGAGCAGCTAAGAACCGTACTTTACGGCTCCGCCTCGCCCTTTTCCGTATCACCTCGCGAAGCACTGGACGCCTACCTACTCGATGCCGAGTGGAACCGCGCCCTTTCCCAGGCCTATCTCGACTATGACGCCTGGCTGGCGGGAACCGGTCTGGCCGTACCGCGGGCCCACGTGCTGTACGACTCCCCACGTGTGCACGAACCTCATATCTTCATCCGTGGCAATCCCGAACGCGTGGGCGAGCCAGTTTCTCGTGCCGCCCCGCGCCTCCTGGGTCCCGAACTGGCTGCCCCTTTCCGTCGCGGCAGCGGCCGCCGCGAATTGGCGGAGGCCATCGTGCACCCCGACAATCCGCTTACCGCACGCGTGATCGTCAATCGCATCTGGGCGCATCATTTTGGTCACGGGCTGGTAGCGACGGTGAGCAATTTCGGCCTCCGCGCAACACCGCCAAGTCACCCGCGTCTGCTCGACTACCTAGCGTCCGATCTAATCGAGCACGGATGGTCGATCAAACGGCTACACCGTCTCATCCTCTCTTCACGCACCTGGCAACAAACCAGTCGCGATCGCCCCGCAGCAAGGCGGATCGATCCGGACAATCGGTTGTTATGGCGTTACCACCGCCGCCGAGTCGATTTCGAAATCCTACGTGATGCAATGCTCTCGGCTGCTGGGCGACTCGATCTGCAAATGCTGGGCCCTGCCATTCCTCTCTGGCAATCGGGCAACGCGCGGCGGACACTCTACGCCCACATTGATCGAAGTCAGCTGCCGACCGTCCTACGCCTTTTTGATTTCCCCAGCCCCGACACTCATAACCCTGCGCGCTCCCGCACCACCGCTCCCCAACAGGCACTGTTCTTGATGAATAACGTCTTCGTCAAGGAACGCGCGGCCGAGCTCGCCCAGCGCGCGAGAGAGGCAGTCGCTCGGGGAAACGTTGACGCTACGGTGGCCATGGCAACGACGCTTTACCAGATCGCGTTGGGGCGACCTCCGACCACGGCAGAATTGGAGCGTTGCAGCGAGGGCTTGGCAACCGGCGTTCTGGATTGGCCGCAAATCGCCCAGATGTTGTTGATCAGTAATGAATTCCTCTTCATCGATTGACAGCCTTCTCATGGTCATTAAGCCAACCCCCTGGAATCGCCGGCAATTGCTTAACCGCTGCGGCATGGGCATGGGTGCCCTTGGGCTGGCACCCTTGCTCAACCCCGCCACCGCCGCGCCATCACCACTGGCCCCCAAACCTCCACCGCGGCGGGCAACCGCGAAACAGGTAATCCACATCTTTCTTAACGGCGGGCCCTCCCACGTAGACACCTTCGATCCAAAACCGTTGCTCCAAACGTACCAGGGCCGCCCCTTACCCGTGGACAATTTGCCCACCGAGCGGGCGACCGGGAACGCTTTTCCGTCTCCTTACCGGTTTGCTCGATACGGCGAAAGCGGCCTCCCGTTCAGCGAGATTTTTGCGCGTACCGGCGAATGTGCAGATGACATTTGCGTCGTACGGTCCATGTACGCTGACGTTCCCAACCACGAGCCCTCGTTCCTCTTGTGGAACTGCGGAGAGGCGCGTCTGCCACGCCCCAGCATGGGCTCCTGGGTGACCTACGGACTGGGGAGCGAGAACCAGAACCTCCCCGGCTTTGTCGCACTCTGTCCTCACGGCCTGCCCACACAGGGAGCTGAGAATTGGCGTTCCGCCTTTCTGCCAGGAATTTATCAGGGCGCCCACATCGACACCCAATTCTCCGCGATCGACAAGTTAATCGAGAACATCCGTAACGGCACGCTGACGCGACCACAGCAGCGGGCCCAGCTCGATCTCTTATTGGCTGCGAACCGTTTCCATCTGGCCGAACGCGGGCACGACCCGAATCTGGAAGCGCGCATCCAATCTTTTGAACTGGCCTACCGAATGCAGACCGAGGCGGCCGAGGCTTTTGATATTGAGCGAGAACCTCAATACATACGCGACATGTACGGTGAAACGGTCCAAGCTCGCACCCTACTTTTGGCACGTCGCCTGGTCGAACGGGGCGTTCGTTTTGTGCAAGTCTGGTACTCCGGTGGGCAACCCTGGGATAACCACGATAACATACAAATCCACGGGCAGCTTGCCAGTCAGATCGACCAGCCGATCAGTGCGTTGCTCAAAGATCTGAAACAGCGTGGGCTACTCGACGAAACGCTGATCCTTTGTGGCGGTGAATTCGGGCGTACACCGACGGTCGAATTACCCCGTCCGTTGCTTAATTCCGGCAAACAGCTTGGCCGCGACCATAACCATCACGGGTTCAGCGTCTGGCTAGCGGGAGGCGGAATCCGTGGCGGCCATGTGCACGGCGCCACGGATGAAACCGGGTGGCAAGCAGTCGAAGACCGGGTTCACGTGCATGACATACACGCGACCATGCTCCATCTACTCGGTTTCGATCACGAAGCTTTCACCTACCGGTACGCGGGCCGCGACTTTCGCTTGACTGATGTCCACGGCCAGGTCGTTCACTCAATCTGCAGATCCGCCTGATTTGGCGTCCGTGCAGCCTCGTCAGCCTCTCAAGGGAACCCGCAACAGGCAGCTGAACTCACGGGAAAAATCGACCGACACTCGCGCATGAACGGCCCCTTGTTTATCGAAGAAACGCTGCCGTCCCGAGATAGGATAGACTCCCTCATGCCAAACTCCCGGGTGGATATAGAGCCCCTGATTCCCGGTAAACCGAAATGCCACGAAATCGGCCGGAGCCACGTCATCACCCGGTAACGCCAAGGGCACCAGAAACTCCGCCTTCTGCAGAGGAAAAAAGAGTTGTCCCCCGTCGGGATGGTAGTTCGCGTGCCACAACAGTACCTGATCCGGCATTCGCTCTACACGCTCTTGTGCCTGTTCCGGAGCTTCCGCATACCCGAGGACGTAATGTCCGCCCACGGCTTCATTCTGGCCATAGAGGACGTCACCTTTCCACTCACTCAGAAAGACTCCTTCCGTCGTGCCACCTTCGTCTCCCGAGTCCTGGTCGACCGGCCGCCACCCCTGCGCGGGCCAGCGCACGATCTCTACCTCACAGCTGTCGGGATGATCGACAAGTCGCCCATACCCTTGCAGTGTCTCCGCTGTCGCTGCGACGATCGGAACGTCGACCCAAGGCAACTCGGGGGGAAGGTCGGGATTCAAATAGTCCGGTGCGTCACCTGATCGTTCCACCATCCTCAACACTCTCTCTGATGACTCTAGATAGGCCTACTCGCTGGTCCGTGGTCTAGTGGTTATAGTCCAGCTCACGGGCCGGTGCGACGCCCCACTCTCTCCACGGCACAGCACCCGCCACTGTCTCCCGCTCTCGCTTGGCCTTCTTCCAGCGCAGGACTCCCCATATGGAAACCGCATGCACACGGGTGGGAACCCACAGGGAGCGTCCACACGACGCGGTTTCCCACAGGCACTTCCAGCAGATTCGATCCCACGCGGACCGCGGGAGGTTTGTCATCTGGTCGCTCACACTGTGCTGCGCTACGATTCCCCTAGCGCTACGAACCCCAGCTCAGGAGCAAGTCTCCGTCGAGGTCAAGGCAATGCCAACGCGTGATGGGACCCGTCTGCGGACCCGCATTTACAGACCGCGTGGCGCAAACACCCCGCTCCCGGTCCTCTTCCTGAAAACCGCGTACGGAACCGCCGGGTTTGACCAGCAGGCACGCCGGATCGCAGCCCGCGGGTACGTCGCCGTCACGCAGGACAGTAGTGGTCGCAATGGCTCAGAAGGTGAATTCAATCTCTATTGGGGCGAACCCGCCGACGGATTCGACGCCGTCACCTGGATTCGCGAACAGCCTTGGTGCAACGGGCTTGTCGGAATGTGGGGCGCCTCGTACATGGGGAGTTCACAGTGGCTCACCGCCAGCACCGGAGTCGCACTCGACGCGCTCGCACCCACCGCATCCGTCCCCTATTTCTACAGCAATATCTACCGCGGTGGCGCCTACATCCTGGCGCTTGGACGCGCTGGCTTTGGCGCCAACGTCTACGGCCCCCCCCCCCTCGGCGGGTTCCTCACCCAAATGGCCCCAGTGGTATCTGACGTTGCCCCTCATGAACCTAGACAAGGTCGTCGGGCATCGGGCCCCCCTTCAAATGAGCATGATCAAGCACATTACCCCAGACGGCTTCTGGAAGGGTACAGACGCGCGGAACTTTTCCGACATGGATTTTCCAGCACAGCACATCGTCGGCTGCTACGACTTTATGTGTCCGGGCGCCTTGCGAGCCTACCACGGAATGCGGACCGCGGCCGCGACCCAGCACGCCCGCGAGAATCAGCAGTTAATCCTGGGCCCCTGGGACCATGCTACCGGCAGCAGCAGGGCCGGAGACGTCGACTTTGGCGAAACCGCCAGACTCGACATCGTGGCCGAGAACCTCAAGTGGTACGACCGCTGGTTCAAAGCAACGGATAACGCCACCGCCTATCCACGGGTCCGCTATTTTATGATGGGCATCAATCAGTGGCGGGAGTCCTCCACATGGCCACCGGAGGCCGCTCAGCCAACCCCCTTTTACCTCCATGCGCATGAACCCGATCAGCGCACCGGCGCAGCCGGCAGTTTGTTCAAAACGCCCCCGGCCGAACTCTCCGCGCCGATTCATTTCATTTCCGACCCCCATAATCCGGTCCCGGCGGCACCTTTCCATGGCGAAGCCTATCTGGATGGCTTTGGCCCCTATGACCAACAAACCGCTGCCACGCGGCCCGATGTGCTGGCCTACGCAACGTCACCAGTCAACGCTCCACTCGCGCTCGCCGGGCATTTCCAGGCGGTCGTCTACGCTTCCGCGAACACCCCCGACTTTGACATCGTGGCGATGGTCCTCGACATCCACCCCGACGGCTTTCGCCACCCCCTCGCCACCGGCATTCTCCGCGCCACCGCGCGCCATTCCGATTTAGAGAGGAGTCCCGTGACCGCCGGCGAAATCTATCGTTTGACAGTCGACATCGGCGACAGTGCTGCCACGCTCCAACCGGGCCATCGCCTGGGAGTCCACATCCAGGGCAGCTATTTTCCTGTCTATGACCGGAATACCAACACAGGCAAGGGACCGTTTGGTGCCCGGGTATTACCCGCCAAGGTTTCCATTTACCACGACGCGAAGCGACCTTCCCATGTCATTCTTCCGCTACTTCGGTGACCCACCGCCCACTTTTTCTTCCGCCGGCGGGTTTCTGGGTGGACCGACTTGGACGACACTCCTTGCCCGCCGGATCCCCTGTAATCCTGTCACTTCGTAGACCCTCAGATGTTCTCCGAATTCATGGCTTTGGCCCGCCAGGAAATAGCGCCCCGTTGCAGGTTGCTGGACCACGTCCAACGACCAGAACTCTCCGATCGTGACTTCGTCGGCCAACAAATACCCACGTTTCCTGGCGCGCTGGCGGCGGTCGTCAACGTACATATTACGCAACACCGAGCCAACGTAGAGGCCGTCGGTTGACCAGACATGCACCATACCTGCCTCATCCCCCACAAAGACCCACTCACCCTCAACACGAGTACACGTGGGTTGGTGCATCCCTCCCGGTTCCGGACGTCCGATCGCTTTGTGGCCAACGTTCCAGATCTGTCTCCCGCTGGCATCATAACGGCTGATACTGCAGCGAATCACGCGACGGGACCAGTGTCCAATCCCGGGCTGCCTTAACGCGTCGTCCTTGTAGAAGATGTCGAAATACCGATTCCCCTCGCGGTCCGCCCCGACACCTTCCAGCAGGACATCTCCCAAGGCCGCAAAATCCGGACCGGACACCGTCGCCCGATCCCACGAGTAGTGAGGTACGCCTCGCGCATCCACCCGCAGCAAAGGTAACGAGAAGTTCCCCCAGTACACGGTGCCATCACGACTCACTTCCATATCGTGACTGAACCCAATATGCGGTTCCGGCTGATACCGGCCTACTGGCGCCTCCTCCACCTCGCTCTGTTGCGCCAAACCATCTCCGTTCTTGTCGATCCAGATAGGGAACGCGCCCCGCGGACGCTGTAGCGTGCCCTGCTCGTCGTAATAGGAAAACCGCCCACCGATCCGCGCCACTGGAAACAGCCCGTCCGAGGCAACCCGATAGATCCGCACCGTTTTGTGACAACTAAACAAAAATCGATGCCCCGCAATCGTATGCGCTCGCTGCCCGTGCACCATGTACCCATTGATTTCTCGTGTCGGGTGTTCATGCCCCAACCACCACCAGCGTTGTGGAACCCAGCTGCCAGTTTCCAGGTCGACGTGATACTCGTACACGGTTCCACTGTGCGATCCATCCAGGCCGTACAGCAGGCTAGGGTGATCGCTCAAGAATGAGGTATTCTCAAAATAGCTGCCGCCGTAGAGGACCCAATCAGGGCGTAATCCCGCGTTAAGCTTTTGGATACGGTGGAGTAAATATTCCGCCACATAGAGGCTGCCGTCCGCGGCGCAGGCGATTCCCGTTGGGGCGTACAGTCGATCCCGGTGGATGTCCCCCTGCAGCGTTCCGGGGGCACCGTAAGAACGCAGCCGTCTACCCTCGAGATCAAATTCAAGCAAACGACAGGGATCTCCCAGATCGGTGAGCCACAGACGACCTTCCCCGGACACCGTCAAGCCATAGGGTCGCCGCCCCGCCCGTGGCACCACGATTCTCCAGTGGCCCTTTTCTCGACGCACCAGGTCCCCACCGCTGATCGCCCACAAACGCCCCGCTGGATCGAATGCCAACCCACCCGGCCGCAATAGCGAGAGGGTGCCTCTGCCTGCGAGGGTCCGGCGATCAAAAATGCGTATCTGGTTTTGCGCCCAGCAGGACACATAAACACGTTCGGAATCGGCGACGACCCCACGCGTTGCCGTCTTGCCACAGACCTGCCGTTCAATCACGGCTTCCCGCACGTCCGCCAGCTCAGGGCGGACCCTGTCTGTCGTGTCCAGTTCCGGATTATCACCCAGGTAGACGCGCCACCTTCCCTCCGTATCACGTATCGTCTGCCCGGTGGCAGCTTCGATCCGGTAGAGATGTTTCCCCGCCACAAACAGCGTCCCTTCGGAAACACATATCGCACTTGGAATATCCCCGGTATCAAGTGGTGCATGCGTCCAGAGCAGCCGCCCCGCTGGGCTATACTTCTGCGTACCGACCCCATGGCCATGCCCTAAGACATAGACATCATCATTGGTATCGACCGCGACTCCTCGCGGGTGCAGCGCGTGGACGCTACCGATCGCCTCAGCAGCCGCCCTTTGCGGTACGCGTCCGTTACCGGGTGTCGCCACATACCGAGTTGCGATACCGGGGTTCTGCAAAATCCGCAACTCGTACTTTCCGGCGGGTACGCGCCGCCCGCTGTCGTCACCCGTATCCCAGACAATTTCGTTGATTCCCGCCGGGGCACGGCGCGTCTCCCACAGCGTCCGCACCAAGCGGCCATCACTCGCATACACCACGGCGCTCGTTGCCGCGGCGAGTGGCAATTCGGTTTTGAATCGTACCCAGTGTTCCCGCGGGATCGCAGGCCTGGTTACCGGTGGTCGCGGCATCGACACCCGCACCAGTGTTAGAGGATCTCCCCCCGCAGCGGCTACGTCTCCAACATAATGGTCCCAGACCTCATCCTCGTCCCAAGCCTCGTTGTAGAGGGCGACCTGTGAGACGTAACCCGCTAACTGTGCATAATCGTGAAGTTGCATCCCCACAAACAGACGCGTTTTGGGAACCCCAAAATCGCTACCAACCGCGAATCCCTCCTGCTCCGTCCGGCCGTTGCGAGAGCCATCCACGTACAGCCAGCCACGGCCCCCGCGCCAACTCAACACAATTTGTGTCCAGTGGTTGGGGGGCACAACCCTGCTAGTGTTGTCTCCACCAGTCGGCAAGGCCGCAGTGAGCGCACTGCCGTGATGCACCAGCGCCAAGCTTTGGGACACGTCACCGCGTTGAAACTCCTGGCGGATGATCGGACAGCTTCCGTTATGCACAGGACTTCCGGTTCTCATCCACACCAACAACGTCCCCTCTTGCTGCGGCCAGCGCAACGTCGCGGGGTCAAGCGAGAGCACGTCCGCAGCGCGACTCCCGGGGCGCCCATCGGTAGGGATGTAAGTGGTGGGCGTTTCACACCCATTGCGAGGGCGTCTTTCCAATTGGACCGCATCGACCAGAACTGGCCCCGCGACACGCAGCCCACACCACCAGCCCTGCCCCTCGTTCGCAGGCCTGATGTAGCCGCCAATGCGCCACCAGCCGCCCACCCGCAGAGGATCCCGGAAGCGCCGTGACGCCGGAATCTCGTTAGGGCCACCCCGCCTGCGCGACGCATAAACCTGTACCACGTCGTCCGCGGGAGGCTTCCCATCTGGCGTGCGCACAAACGCTGTCAAATAGTGCCCTCGAAATTCGGGCGCGGCAAACGCGCCTAACTTCAGCGACCGGTGCAGCCACTCTCCCTTTCCGGAGAGGCGCAGCGACGAATTCCCGTGCACGGAAACACCCTTGTGGTAAGTCGCAAGAACCCCTCCTTGCGCGCTCCAGCTGTTACGGATCCGCGGCAGCGCCACCTCAAACGAAGACCACGACAGCCTATTTTCCGCAGCACCTTCCGCCAGGTAGCCCCGCATTTCGACGCCATTCTCGTCTCGCCGCAAGGCAAACCTGGGGACGTTGGGACCGATCTCATGAAGACGACCATCCCCCCCCACGTAGGTCGCCCGACTGGGGCGGCTAAACCGCGCGCCCGCGGGCAGCGCGGCCACATCCCTGAATTGCAAGTTGACGATGGGTTCGGCGCTATTACACACCGGGTCCCATACCGCCACCAACGCTGCCAGAGCCAGCCAGCCAACCAGACGATTCATAAGAAACCTCACCAGCTGTAGATTGCAGTTGCCGACCGCGGACGCACTATTCTAGAGGTCTGGGGCAAGTATCGAAGTGTACTCCAAACGTCTCCGCACAAGGCGACCACCTGCTCTCGCCTCCCCTGATCAGCCCCGGCTACAATAGCAGCATGCTACTTCCACCTTCCCTGTTCCGTTTGAGTACCACTTGGGCCTACCTGGTTTGGCTCTGGCTGACCTCCTCGGCGCTGCACGCGGGTGAAATACCTCCGGATCCGACGCCGGTCAATTTCGAACGCGACGTCCGCCCGCTTCTCCGCGCCCATTGCATGAGCTGTCACGGCCTCGAAAAACGCGCAGGCGACCTTGACCTGCGCACGCTGCCGCTGCTGCTGCGCGGCGGTACCGCGGGCCCCGCCATCCTACCGGGCAGCGCCGCCCGCAGTCTGCTTTACCGCAAGGTCGCCGCTGGCAGTATGCCTCCGAAAGATGAATTACCCCTTACTTCCGCGCAAATCGCGACCCTCCGTCGCTGGCTCGACACCGCCGCACCGCCAGTCCCGTCCGAGCCGGCCACGATCATCCCGATTGACGCGGCGGATCGCTCCCACTGGGCCTTCGTACCGCCTCAGCGAACGCCACCCCCTGCACCACACAACGTCACAGACGCCCGTACCGTGATCGACCATTTCCTCCTGTCGCGTCTGGAAGCGGCTGGGCTTTCTTTCTCAGCGCCGGCGGACCGACCCGCTTTGCTACGCCGACTGGCACTCGACTTGACAGGACTTCCACCCACACCAGACACCGTCCGCGCCTTTCTGCGCGATCGGTCACCCTCCGCCTACGAACAGCTCGTCGACCATCTCCTGGCATCGCCTCATTTCGGGCAAAAGTGGGGCCGTCACTGGCTCGACGCGTCCGGTTACGTCGACACGATCGGCGACGACACCGATGCCACCATCGCTAAAGTGGCACCCGGTAAATGGCGTTACCGAGAATATGTCATCGACGCCCATAACCAGGACATGCCTTTTGACCATTTTGTACGCGAACAGGTCGCCGGGGACGAGATGTCGGACTGGCGCGAGGCTGACCAGCTGACTCCCGAGATGCTCCGCCAACTGATCGCCACCACGTTTTTGCGCAGCGCGGCGGACGAGACACTCCAAAACGAGCTCAATACCGCGGACATGCGTCATGAAGTGCTAGCCCGCACAATGGAGGTTACAATCCACAACCTCCTCGGCTTGACGATTCAATGCGCTCGCTGCCACGACCACAAATACGACCCTTTGCCCCAACACGACTATTACCGGTTATTGGCGTGCTTCACGCCGGCCTTCGACCCACAATCCTGGCTCCAGCCGGCCGAGCGGGAAATTGCTGACATTGCACCCAAAGAAAAATCCCAGCGCGTCGCGCACAACAAGGATAGAAACCGGCAAATCGCCACCGTGAGGCAGGCGATCATCGCGATCCAAACGCCCCACCGCAATCGCATTAGAACCGATAAGCTCAACGGCCTTCCGGCCAGTATCCGCGGCGACGTGGAAAAAGCCACCCGTACGCCGCCCGACAAACAGGACGCGATCCAAAAATACCTGGCGATGAAACTCGGTACCATCCTGGCCGTCAGCGATGCCGAAGTGGCGGTCGCCTTCACGGCCACCGAGCGCGCGACGGTAAACCGACTACAGGCTGAGATCTCCACCTTCCAATCGCAGCTGAAAACCTGGGGCACCATCCAGTCGGTCTATGACACCAATACCTCACCTCAGACGTACCTGCTTTCCCGAGGTGATCACTTGCAACCTCGAAGCGTTGTCGAACCAGGTATGCTGCGGGTGCTGACGAACGCCATCGACGTGGACTCGCACCAACCCTTCCCCACGCCAGCCGCGACGTCGGGGCGTCGCACCACCCTGGCGCACTGGCTGACCGACAGCAACAGCCCGGCGTCCGGCCTGCTGACACGCGTCGTTGTCAATCGTGTCTGGCAACAGCTCTTTGGCCGCGGCATTGTCGAGACTTCGGACAATTTCGGCGTCATGGGAAGTCTGCCGGATCACCCGCAGCTCCTGGACTACCTGGCCGTCGATTTCAGGGATGCGGGCTGGCGGTACAAGCGTTTGCTGCAACAGCTTGTATCAACCGCCGCCTATCGCCAAACCAGTGTTCCCCCGGCACAGCCCCCAACCAAGGATCCAGAAAACCGCCTTCTCTGGCGCATGCGACTACGACAACTCGACTCGGAAGTACTCCGTGACTCGGTACTCGCCCTCAGTGGCCAGCTCGACCGTTCCTTTGGCGGTCCCCCCATCGCCACGACACCGCGACCGGACGGTTACGTGCGGATCGACCCGGGTCGATTGCAGCGCCCCGCCGACGCTTACCGCCGCAGCCTTTATCTGTTGCAGCGACGGCGCTACCACGAGTCATTTCTGGAGGCCTTTGGTCAACCCGAACTCACCAAGAATTGTACCCAGCGCACCGCCACCGCCGTAGTCGGTCAGTCGTTAACGTTGATCAATGATCAGTTTATGTTTGAGCAATCGCTGGCCTTGGCGCGGCGCCTGCTGCATGAGAACCAGGGCCAGTCACTCGCCGCGCACGTTGTCATGGCGTTCCAGATGATCCTGGCTCGAATGCCCGACACCACGGAGAGGAGGGTGTCTTTCGAATTTGTGGAACGTCACTCGCAACGGTATCAAACGCAGCCGAATCTGAAATACCCGCCACTGACGCACGCCCTGCGACATCTCTGCCACATGTTGCTTTGCACGAACGAATTTCTCTACACACCCTGAAATGCACCATGCCCACGCCACCCACCACAACAACGGCAGATCGTCGCCAACTGCTCAAGACGACGGGCCTCGGCTTCGGGGCGTGTGCCTTGAACTGGATGCTGCATCAGGAATCGAAAGCGGCGACCAAGCCGCAAGACCTCCATCTGAAACCACGCAAACCTCATTTCCCCGCGCGTGCCAAAGCGGTCGTAATGCTACTGCAAAACGGCGGCCCGAGCCAAATGGACCTGTTTGATCCCAAACCGGCGTTGACGGCCGGCGCGGGACGAGTGTATCGAGAAAAGGTTGAAATGTTTCAGCCCGGGAGTGAGCAGAACCAGCTGCTGGCATCCCCCTGGACGTTTTCGCAACATGGCGAAAGTGGTATGACTTTCTCCAATGCCCTTCCCCACCTGCCACGTGTTGCAGATCACCTCTGCATGGTTCGCTCGATGCATTCCGAGCACAACAACCACACAGAGGGTTTGGTAATGATTACCAGTGGCAAAATCTTTCCGGGACGCCCCACGCTCGGCTCCTGGATCTGCTATGGACTGGGTACCATCAACCAAAATCTGCCAGCCTATGTCGTGCTCCGTGACCCCCAAGGCTACCCCTCCACCGGATCCACACTGTGGCAAAACGGCTGGCTACCCGCGATCTATCGGGGTACGCAAGTCAGGACCGAAGGTCCACCCGTATTGAACCTCACCCCTGCCCAGGCGCTACCAGCGGGGGCCCGCGACGACGACCTGGCTTTCCTGGCGGAACTGAATCAAACCCACCGCCGCAACTATCCTCACAACCGTCAGCTCGAATCGCGTATTCGCAACTACGAGTTGGCCGCCAGGATGCAACTGGAAGCGACCTCGGCGCTCGATTTAACAAAAGAAACACAGCAAACACGCTCCCTCTACGGAATGGACGACGAAGTCACCCGTGGCTACGGAACCCGCCTCCTAATGGCGCGCAGAATGGTCGAGGCCGGCGTCCGATTTGTTCACGTATTTCTCAATGGCGCACCCTGGGACAGCCACGCCAACGTCAAGGACGAAATTGCCAAGATCTCGACGCAGACCGACCGCCCCACCGCGGGCTTTATCCAGGACCTCGCGCAACGCGGGTTACTCGAAGATACGATCGTGCTCTGGACTGGCGAGTTCGGGCGTTTGCCCGTTTCACAGAATGGCAAGGGCCGCGATCATAACCGCAATGGTTTTACCGCGTTGCTGGCGGGTGGTGGTTTCCGACCAGGCCATATCCACGGCGCTACCGATGACGTCGGTTACCGTGCGACCGAAGATCCCGTGAGCGTTCCAGACCTCTTCGCCACAATCCTGCACCAACTCGGGCTCGACCACGATGAGCTTACCTACCATCACCATGGACGCGACGAAACACTCACCGATTCCCCGGTTTCTGGAGCAACCGTCGTGGACCAACTCCTCGCCTGATTCCTCAACAACGGACGAGCGCGGGCCTAACTTCCGTAAACTTCGCGCCTGGTAGACTTTTCGCATGACTTCTGTTGCGACAGCGATACACGGTCTATTTGCCACCCTACGCGGTCTCGTGGCTGGCTGGTTCGGATTTTCCCGCGATGTACCCCGGCTTTTCTACGCCACCTCGGGCTTGTCGCTGATGCTCGGGAAGTACGTTGTGGAACGTGTTGTTCTGCAACAGGCAGCCGGAACGACGATGTCCCCATGGCAATTCGTTTCGCCCGTGTTAACGGCCCGGGAAGAGCTTGTGCGTGGCGCCCCGGACTGGCTTCCCTGGGCTTGGTTTCTGTGGACGCTGCCGTTTCTCTGGATTGCGGTCACCATGACCCTCCGCCGCGCCTACAGTGCCGGGTGCAGTGCCTGGCTCGGCCTTTTGATCCTGGTACCAGGCGTCAATCTGGTCACCATGGTAATCATGGCGTTGCTTCCCAACCGACGTGCTATCACTCCTGGCGACCGAGCGAGCCCCATCCGCCACACCGTGTCGCATTACCGTGCCGCCCTCACGGGGCTGGCCGCGGGACTTCTGCTAGCACTCGGAATGCTCGGCGTCAGTGTGTATACCTTCGATACCTACGGTAGCTCGCTCTTCCTGGGCACTCCGATCTTGATGGGGGCGGTGGCCTCGGTGATCACCAATGCCGCAGCGCCCACCCGCCTCTCTGCGAGTGTTTGCCTCGGGATGCTAACAGTCATTCTGGGTGGCGGCGTATTGTGGGCCTTCGCGCTCGAGGGAATCATCTGCCTCGCCATGGCTGCTCCGCTCGCCCTGCCGCTGGGTGCCTTGGGGGGCGCCATTGGAAAAACCATCGCCGATACTTCCCGGCGTCCACTGCGTGGCACCTCAACCATTCTTTTCTTGCTCCCCGGCATCGCCGGCCTCGAACACCTGACCAATCCGCACCCGGAATGGATGGTGCAAACCCAAATCCATGTCGCAGCAGATATTGACCAGGTCTGGAATAGTGTCATCCACTTCCCTGATCTCCCACCACCCACAGCCTGGTATTACCGCTGGGGAATCTCCTGTCCGATCCGCGCCGAGATTTCCGGCAGTGGCGTGGGCGCAGTGCGGCGTTGCATCTTCACAACTGGCGTATTTGTCGAGCCGGTAACCACCTGGAATGCGCCGCACCGCTTGGCATTCGATGTCACGCAACAGCCCGCGCCCATGTTCGAACTGAGCCCCTATCACAAATTACATCCGCCCCATTTAGACGGCGCGCTGCGCAGCACACGCGGTGAATTCACCCTCCAGCGTGCCGCAGGTGGCGGCACCCTTCTGACAGGCAGGACCTGGTATCAATTCGACATGTTTCCGCATGCCTATTGGACGTTGTGGTCGGACCTATTCATCCATCGCATTCACCACCGCGTTTTGGAGCATGTTAAGCACCACGCTGAAACCGCCGTCTTCGCCATCGCCGCGAGCTCGGGGGGCACGACGCCAACAGCCCCTCCGTCGCCCTGACCGACGCGTTTGCTGTTCGCAGCCGAACCATCGATGGTCTTTGCCAACCGCCACGGCTTACCCTGCAAATCACACCGTCTAGTTCAAACAGCACTGAAAGAAGGCAATGCTCAGGCCACGCATCCCGTTTCTAGTCATCCTGTTTACCGCGTGGCTGGCGACGACCCAAGGTCCCACACAAACCATTCCAGTCGTTGTCTGGGATGAACAACCCAGTCACAAACAGGCGCACAGCACTTTTCTCGGCAACGAAATTGCCGCCTTTCTGGCGAGTCGCCCCGGACTGGCGGTGCCCTCGGTCAAACTCGACAACGCTGACCAGGGGCTCGGCAGCGACATCCTGGATAACTGCCAGGTCCTGCTGTACGGAGACCACTTCCGCCACCATGAAGTGAAACGCGACAAGGCACGCGAAATCGTACGCCGCATCAAGAGCGGGCAACTCGCCATGATTTCATTGCATTCCTCGCGCTGGTCATTGGCTTTTATTGAAGCGGTGGCCGAAGTGACGAGGAACCGCACTATTCAACGTTACGCTTCCGCGGATCACCTGATTGACAGCGCCTTTGCGCAGGGCCGGGACTTTGTCGGCCCTGCACCAAACAGTCAAATCACGCGCCGCGTCACCGCCCGCAAATTCCCACACGGACGCACGGCACTTAAAGTCGACTTGCCCAACTGCGCCTTTCCCATTTGGCGTGAGGAGGGCAAACCGAGTTACCTAACCACACTCCACGCCAACCCTACCATCGCGCGAGGAATTCCGGCCCGGTTCACACTACCTGCCACGGAGATGTACGACGAACCATGCCAGGTTCCACAGACTGACGAGGTAGTCTGTGCAGAACGCTGGACCAGCGGAGAGTGGTTTCGCAGCGACTGTGTCTGCCGCCAGGGGCGCGGCACGGTTTTCCCTTTCCGTCCCGGTCCCAAGACTTTTTTCCCGTCTACAAAAGAGAAGGTCCCTCTCAAGATCATCGAAAATGCCGTTCGCTGGTTGGCGAACCGTCGTTGAACCCGTTCACTATCAATGTTCACTATCAATGTTCACTATCAATAAGGTCTTCATGCGTACCCATTTGCACCGCCGCAGCTATCTCAAAGCGAACGCCGCCCTGGCCGCCGCGACCTGGGCATCCCCCCCTCCCCACGTCCTACGCAGCCAATGAAAAAAGAAACATCGCAATCATTGGCGCCGGCAAAGACGGCGTTGGAGGCGTCCTCAATTTACGCCGAGTTAGCGGCGAAAACATCGTCGCCATCTGCGACATCGACCACCAGTACGCGGGACCTAACCTGGAACGCTACCCAGCGGCACGACGGTGGTTTGATTATCGCAAAATGCTTGACGAGCAAAAAGATATCGATGCGGTCGTTGTCAGCACGTCAGACCATACACACGCAATCATCTCGATCGCCGCCATGCTTCGAGGTAAGCGTGTGTACTGCGCAAAACCATTGGCCCGGACCATCGGGGAGGTCCGGCAGATGCGAAAAGTCGCAGCCGCGAGCAAAGTCGTTACCCAAATGGGCAACCACGGCACTTACGAACCCTCCTTCCGTCGAGCGGTTGAGATCATTCAGTCCGGTGCCATCGGTGGGGTTACCGAAGTGCACACCTGGTCCGATCGCCCCTTCGATTATTGGAAACATTCCATTGCGAGACCTACCGAAACACCGCCTGTCCCAGACCACGTCCAGTGGGACCTCTTCCTGGGACCCGCACCGGAACGCCCCTACCACCCCATCTACCATCCTTTCACTTGGCGCGGCTGGTGGGATTTTGGCACCGGCGTACTGGGGGACATCATTTGCCACACCGCTAATCTTGCCTACATGGCGCTTAAGCTAACCTACCCTAGCCGGATCTCGACGCGCAGTGAAGGTTTGATGCCGGAAACAGCTCCCCGTTGGGCGGAAATGATCTTCACTTTTCCGGCGCGGGGAACCGCGCCTCCGGTCGAACTCACTTGGTAGGAAAACGGTCGTTTGCCCCCCGCTGAGTTGGCTTTGGGATATCCACTGCCGAGCAATGGGTCGCTCCTTTTTGGTGACCGAGGCCGCCTGCTCACAACCGACATGTACGGTGCGCATAACAAATTGCTTCCCGAAGCGGCGTTTGTTGTTTACCAGCCCCCAACCCCAACTTTGCCACGAGCACGCCTGAGTCACCACCAGGAATGGATCGACGTCGTCAAAACCGGCAACACCACGATGGCGAATTTCGCATACTCGGGCAGACTTACCGAGGCGTTCCTGGCTGGCAACGTCGCGTTCCGCGCCCAACAGACCTTGAACTGGGACGGCGAACAGATGCGTGTTCCTAACTGCCCACAGGCCGACCAATTCATCCATCCCCACTACAGAAAGGGATGGGAGTGGCACTGATCCCACGCAACGGACCGCGTGCTTCTTCCGCCTGGGCGCATCAATCGCCACCAGCTACCATGGCTGTCAGGCCATCGCCAGTACGTCCGCGCGCCGACGCACGGCTGAGACCGCCACACTCGTCCTTGTACAGAATGCGTCATGCGTCATCTTAAGCAGCGATCACGGCCGCCTCGCGGGCGTCACATTAACCGTCGTGCCGCCATGCAAATCGGTTGCCTCGGCGCGGCCGGTTTTGGCCTCGCCGATGTGTTCCGCGCGCGTGCGCGGGCAAATGGCCGACCCGTCGCGCAGGAAACCTCGGTCGTGTGGGTTTGGCTCCAAGGTGGCGCGCCCCACCTGGAGACCTTTGACCCCAAGATGGGGGCGCCGTCCGATTACCGCAGCATGATCGGCGCCCTGTCCACTCGATTGCCCGGGATCGAATTCGGAGGCCTCTTTCCCGGTCTCGCCGGTGTGGCCGATCGCATGGCGGTCGTGCGATCCTTTCACCACACCAACCCGGACCATCTCGGTGCCTCCCACTATGTCCTGACCGCCAATGACAATCCGGGCGGTTCGACGCAGCAGACCAGACCCTCCTTCGGCGCGATCACATCGCGAGTGCGAGGCGCCAATCACCCGGGTACGCGGATTCCGACATTTGTCCGGTTGAAGCCCACCGTGAGTTTCGATTTTGATCAACCACTCTGGCTGGGCCGCGCCAACTCGCCATTCGACGCCGCCGGTGGTACCCGTCAGAACCTTAACTTGCACGTCGATCCCGGCCAGCTAGCAAATCGTCGGGAGTTACGACATCAACTCGACCGCCTGCGCCGGCACGTTGATCAAACCGACGCGATGGCTGGCATGGATGCGTTCGAGCAGCAGGCGACCGACCTGATTCTCGGTCAAACCCGTGAGGTGTTCGACCTAACACAAGAGCCGCAAACCGTACGCGCCCGCTATGGTGGCGGGCTGGGCGAACAGTTACTCACGGCGCGGCGGCTCTGCGAAGCCGGTTGTGGCTTTGTCACCTTGACCTATGGTTGGGCGCCCCAGCCCTCCCACACACCATTCGCCTGGGACATGCACCTCGGCCCCAGCCAACCGGCCGCACCACCCATGGTTAAGCAACTACGCGCGATCTGTCCGCCGCTCGATCACGCGATCACCGCTTTCCTGGACGATGTTGCGGCACGCGGCCTGGACAAGAATATCCTGCTGGTTGTCACCGGAGATTTTGGCCGCACGCCCAAGATCAATGCGTTCGGCGGACGCGACCATTGGCCGGGTCTCTCGACGTTAGCCCTCGCGGGCGGCGGACTGCAGATGGGCCAGGTAGTCGGCACCTCGTCGTCGCGCGGCGAGTTTCCCACCTCGTCCCCCGTCGCACCCAAAGATCTCATGGCAACCCTGTTCCATGTCTTAGGGGTGCCAGCCAACCTGCAGTTCCCCGATTACTCGGGACGACCCCACTACCTGCTGCCCGCAGGCGCCGCCGCCATTTCGGAATTACTCTAAGCCGCCCGTGGCACGCATCCGCTACGGGGTACGGCGCCCAGAACCACTCGCTAACGTCGTTTGGCAACCAGGGGCAACGCCTGCTCAAGCAACGCCGCAGCCTGTTTCCGCGCCACACGCAACGGAAGCCCTTTCTTGACACCCGGCCTTTTGTGGCCCACGGTGGTCAACCACGCGTCATGCAGAATCTCCATGCGGCGTTGCATTAGAGATGCGAGTTCCGCGCCTGGCTCTTTCGTCTCCGCAACACCCCAGGCCCGCAGTACCGTTTCCCCAATCATCCGTTGGCCGAGGGGGGTCGGATGGACACCGTCCGGCGCCAATGTGTAACTCGGGTCTCGTTTGCGTTGGTGGGCCAGATGCGCGGTCAAGGGGGAATGGAGGTCAACCACCATCGCAACGCGACCTTCCTGTTCGAGAATCCACCGAGCATAACGCGCAATCACTTCCCGGTCGTAGTGTTCGTAGATTGCGAACCACGCGTATTTTTCTTCTCCTGCGGGCTTTAATTTCCCTTTCTGCTGACGCAGTGGTACGGCGTCAAACGGGGGCGGAGTCAGCAATACCAGTTTGGCACCCGCACCATGCACCTTCTCAATCAATTGGCCGATGCCCTTCTGATAGGCCGTGAACCGAGTTTGCGAAAACGGATAGTAAATCCCGTCATTCATCCCATAACAGGCCACCACCACATCGGGGTGAACTTGGTCCAGTGCTCGCTGCAAGCGTTCGTGGACGTCCGGACGTGGAAACGGATGATCCGGTTCCGACAAACCGGTACACGTTTCACTACTCAACCCGACATTCACAAATTCGGGCAGCGGATCGACGCCCTGCAGGCGGCACTGCGTTTCAATCCAGGCGATGTAACCGCCGCTATGCGTGATCGAATCGCCCAGAAACAGTACGCGTTTGGCCTGCAACGGAAACGCCACATCCGGCGATTTCCCCGCCGTACTCCCGGCTACGAGCCCTACAAAAACGCCGGCGATCCACCACGGTCTACCCCAACGCACCCCTCGCCGCGCCGCAACATTCTCGCGCATATCACGTCTCCCTGAGCCGACTGAAGGAAACACGCCGCACATCCCGGTACGGCGCACGTGTCAGGCAAAAATCCCTTCCGCCACATCACCGTGAACATTCGTCAAGCGTCGGCGGATACCGTTGTGGTAATAGGTTAGCTGTTCGTGATCGATTCCAAACAGGTGCAACACTGTCGCGTGGAAATCATGCCAGGGCATGGGATTCTCCACCGCTTTCCAACCGATGTCATCCGTAGCGCCGTACGAAGTTCCCGTCTTCAATCCCGCGCCCGCCATCCAACAGGAAAACCCGTACCGGTTATGGTCGCGACCCGGTCCAACTTGATTCGCTGCCGACTGCGCGAACGGAGTGCGACCAAACTCAGTCGTGAAAAGCACCAGGGTTTCCGCCAACATCCCACGCTGCTTGAGGTCACGTAACAACGCCGCCACCGGTTTGTCGATGCGGCCCGCTTCAAACGAGTGGTTTTGTTTGACACTCTCATGCGCATCCCAGCTGGCTCGCGGGTTGCCCGCAATCGGTCCCCCCGAATAAATTTGGACGAACCGCACGCCCCGTTCTAGCAGCCGTCTACCCAGCAGACAACGCCGTCCCGCATCTCCCGTGTGCTCCTCATCCACTCCGTACATTGCGCGCGTGGCCGCGGTTTCGCCGGCCAGATCGCTGACTTCCGGCACCGACATTTGCATCTGCGCCGCCAACTCATAACTCCTCACACGGGCCTCCAGCGCCGCGTCCTGCCCCGCTTGGGCCAGATGTCTACGATTCACCAGCCGCAAGAATTCACGTGTCTCGGCCTCCTCGACCCGATCGATCGCCCGCGCGGGAAACAGGTCACGGACCGGTTGAGCCCCGCCGCGCAAGACCACACCCTGATGCTGTGCCGGGAGAAATCCATTCGTCCAGTTCGAGGCACCACCATTGGGCCCACCGCGTGAATCGGGCAAAACCACGTACGCCGGCAAGGCTTCGGTTTCAGTGCCCATCCCGTAAGACAACCAGCTGCCCAACGAGGGAAATCCATTGAACTGGAAACCACTATTCTGCACAAACAGAGCAGGCGTATGGTTGGCGGAATCGGACACCATCGAACGCAAAAGGGTCAAGTCATCCGCCTGTTCGGCTATATGGGGCCACATTTCCGATATCCAAAGCCCACTCTGGCCGCGTTGTTTGAATTCCCAGTCGTGCTGCCGCAGCAATCCCACCTGGCCAAAAAATATGTCCGGCTTCTCACTCGCGCCCAGTGGCTTGCCATGATATTTCACCAGCTCGGGCTTGTAGTCGAATGAGTCAACGTGGCTCATACCCCCAATCAGACAGATGTGTATCGCCCGTTTGGCACGGACGGGATGCGAGGCCGCCGCACCCTGCACAACACCATCCCGCTCGAGCAACGACAGTAACGCCGTGGCCGCGATACCTTGTGCGCCCCAGTGAAAGAAATCTCTTCGTTTTCCTTGATACATCTATGTTTCCCAGAAACATGGTTCTGTAAACGGCTTGCCTGGCGGCGGCTTACTGCGACACCACGAATTCGTTGCTATTGAACAACGCCCGACTTAACGCCGCGGCGCCATGTCGCTCGACGAGCTGCACCGCCAACTTCGCTTCTTCCGCGTCCGGTTGGCGGCTCAGCGTAAGCTCGTAAATACGCCGCACCTGGTGCGCCGCGCCCGCGCCCGCCTCTCGCCGCGCGCGGGCGCCCAGATGACCCGCCATCCGCAAAACAAAACTATTGTTCAAAAGACTCAATGCCTGTAATGGTGTCGTGGTTACGGTACGACGCGGCGCGGTAGAGGATGGATCTGGACAGTCAAACGTATCCAGCAGCGCGCTGCGCCCACCTCGAGGCCAAAAGCGATAGACAGTCCGCCGGTGCAATTGCTCGTCCTCTTTGTCGATCGGCTCATAATACGTCGTACCGTTGTTCGGAGTGATCGACACATCCACGAACCCCGGCCCGCCAGCCTGGAGATTCAACTTCCCTGCAACCGCCAGAATCGAGTCACGCAACACCTCGGCTTCGACGCGTTGGGGTGATTTCCTCCAAAGTAACCGGTTTCCCGCGTCCCGCCGATGCGCCGCTGGCCGGAATTTCGACCCTTGCCGATAAGCTGTCGACGTCACGATTACCTTATGTACGGCTTTGAGGCGGTAATCCGCTTGTCGGAGGGTGATCGCCAGCCAATCAAGCAATCGCGGATGGCTAGGGCGCCCTCCATTGAAACCAAAGTCATTGGGCGTTTCCACGATCCCAGTGCCAAAGTGATAATGCCAAAGACGATTTACCATTACCCGGGGAAATAAAGGATTCTTGTCACTCGTAATCCAGGCCGCTAACCTCACACGTCGATCCGCATCGCTCGCATCCGCGGCCAGGCCAAAATCAGCAGTCACCCCTCGAACAGCACTCACTGCGCCGGGCGTCATCACTTCACCCCGTTTCATGACGTCACCACGGGTGAGAAAATACGTGGTTCCCGGGTTGCCCGGCGCCACGGTATAGAACTTAACTTTACTTTTCGACCGCAACTCCGCAGTCCGCTGTAAAAGCGACGCGCGGCGCGTCAAGAATTCTTGGCGCCGAGACCGCTCCGTCGGCGACAGCGCCGCCACCAGTTCCTCCTCCGCAACATAATCGCTCTCCACACCGGCCGAAGCGGCCACCGCAGCCGGTGACAACGCTGTGAGATGTAATTGCGCGCGCAGTATCCGGCCGGCCAAATTACGATTGGGTCCGCCCGCGGGTTTGTGCCGCAAACCGAACAGAACGGTACTATCACCCGCTTGATAGGACTGCAAACCACTGCTCTTGTAAGATTTCCCGTAAAGCGTTCCATTGCGGTACCCCGTGATCGAGCCGTCCGCTCGGTACACGATGGCAAAATGGACCGGTTCCTTGTCGGCCTTCGACTCCACCGGCGCGACAAAGGATTTCGTTCGCACAAAACCATTACTGCCGGCCATCCATTGCCCCGCTTCGCGTTCTCCAAAAACAATCGCGTCGAAGATGACACCGCTCTTTGTTTGCAGTGTCAACGCTGAACCACCTCGCTGTTTAAGGTTGGCCAAAAGCACCCACGCTTCCAGCGTCTTCTCCTTGACACCGATCGGCAGGGCCGCTGTTTCCACATAACTCTGCTGGTCCAACACCAGGCCACCATTCTCGATACGGGCAGAGCCATACGCCTTCCCATGCAACTCCCCCAGGCTATCCTGCAGGTCGGACTCAAATTCCCACTGAGCGTAGGGTTTTGGCGGTGTGGCGGGCTTTTTGCCTTTTGTCTTGCGCGCCGCCAGTACGGCTTTCCGAGCCTTCGTTTCCAGGCCGGCAATCATGGGGTTGAGCGTCTTCAGCTCCTGCTCCAGGATCTCAATCTGCTCGTGAAAACGCGTTTCCACGGCCTCTTTCTCACCGTGCCGCACGCCCGAGATAGCCGCCGTCAACCGGTAGTATTCCCGCTGGCGTATCGGGTCGAACTTGTGATCGTGGCACCGGCTACAGTTGAACGTGAGTCCGACGAACGTCTGCCCCAGCGCTCCCACCATTTCTTCCAGTTCGTCTTCGCGGGCTACCCTTTTCATAAACTCACTACCACCGACCACCGTATTGTGGACGCCCGCCACCCAGAATCCCGCCGCCGCCAGACCGGTTGGCGAATTGTTCCGCAACACGTCGCCGGCAATCTGCAGACGAGCAAATTCGTCGTAAGGCATATCCGCATTGAACGCGTCAATAACCCAGTCGCGATAATGCCAAAGATGATTTCGTGGCCCGTTACGTTCAAACCCGTCGCTTTCGCCGAATCTCGCAACATCGAGCCAGTGGCGTCCCCACCGTTCACCGTAATGCTTGGACTTCAAGAGACGATCCACCATTTCACCGTAGGCCGCATCACTGGGGTCCTCAACGAACGCTGCCACCTCTGCCGGTGTGGGTGGCAGCCCAATCAGATCAAGATAGACACGTCGAATCAACTGACGCGGCGCGGCATCTTCCGCAAAACCAAGCTCAGCCGACTCCAGCCGCGCCAGGACAAAGGCGTCGACCGGATTGCGAACCCGATCTCGATTTCGTACGACCGGCACCTGCGAGTCCCGCAATGGCTGCAACGACCACCAGTCCGTCCCCGCACGGCTCTCTGTGGTAAACCGAAACGGGTCGATCGTATCGGTCCCCCACGCCGCACCGTCCGCGATCCATTTGCGCAACACCTCTCGTTCGTTCTCGGGAAGTGGCTTCTTGGGAGGCATTTCTCCATTGGCAACACGCTCCCACAACAGGCTTTCCAACGGCTTCCCCGCCCGCCACGCGGGACCACTTTCACCACCTCGCAGGGCCTTTCCTTGTTGCGACAAATCGAGCCCGCCCTGAGCATCAGCCCCACGGTGACATTCCAGGCACCGGTTGGCCAGAATGGGGGCCACAGCCTGATCAAATGTGTCCCTCTCCTGGGCCTGACTATCGAGGGCACCCTGGCCGGCCAGTACCAGCGCGAACAGACCATAGCTGAAACAATGTCGCATGACATACCTGACGTTGTGGGAAAAGTGCCGCGATCGATGGCGCAGTATACTCAAAACAAGCGGTGTGCCCCACCTCTTCGCGCCACCGCAGCCGCGTGAATTTCCTCACGCCAGCGGCGTTACGGAGTTACTATCTGCGAAGCTATCTCTCGGGCAACCCATCGCCTGGGCCACTGCCAACCAGAGGTTTCCGACCGGCGTCCCCTCGGGCGCCCGGTGGTGACGACCTGTTGCCAGGGTCCCGCGTCCCCCACCAGCGATCACTACCGGCAAGTCAGAATAGACGTGTGTCTTTCCGCTGCTGAGGCCCGATCCAAAGGTAAACAGGATACTGTCCAGCAGTGTCCCGGCACCTTCTTTCACCGCGTCCATTTTGGCGACCAACCGGGCAAATTGCGCCACGTGAAATCGATCCAGCAACGCCAATTTCCGGCTGACCTCCGGGTTCCCCTGTTCGTGCGTCATACTGTGGTGGACAATCGGTTGTTCAAACACCCCCTCCACAGTCTGCGGTGTTCCCCACCGTTCCGGCGCGACCATCATGGTCGTCACGCGGGTTAAATCGGTCCGTAACGCCAGAATCATTAGATCGCCCATCAGCTGGATATACTCACCACGGCGCAGCTCCGGCCATGGATTCCGCGGCCGCGCCGGGCGCAGTTTTTCGACAATTGCCCGACGCGCAGTCAGACGGGTAATCTGCGCTTCCACGGTCCGCACAGCTTGCATGTATTCATCCAATTTGCGCCGATCAGTACGGCCCAGGCGCGGCCCAAATGACTTTGCATCCGCCAAGACGAGATCGAGTACGCTCCGGCTCTCCGCTTCAGGCTGCACCTCGAACAAACGCTGAAACACACGCTGCGGATCACGCAGCGACCGCGCTACGTGTCCATATCCATACCATGAAATATTGTCGAAATAGACGGACTCCTTGTTATCCCGATAGGGATTACAACTCAGCTCAAGCGAACGAAAAGGTGTCTGCTCGCTCGTCGTGTCCGCGATCACCTGATCCAGAGTTCGGTCCAAAGGGTAGCCAGCCGGGGACAATTGGTCATGGGGAGCGCTGCTCAACCAGCAGGTACTGGCCTGCGCGTGTCCATCCGTCCCGGACACCTTAATACGGTCGTAGCCAGAAAAGACCGCCACTTTATCCTGTAACGCGGTCAACGGCGCTAGCGTCGGGCTCATGGTGAACTGCGTCCCGACATCTTGAATTTTCCACTTTGACTGAACCACGCCGTTGGGGACATAGAAGAACGCGGCCCGCCTGGGGACGTCGCTTTCCGTTGCGCCGCGCGACGTCCGCTGCATGCACTCCAACAGCGGAAGTGCCAGGGCGGCCCCGCTGCCGCGCAACAGCTGCCGTCGTGAAATGGGTCGCATCGTCATGGCTGTCTCCTGGATTCATCCGTTTTCTTGTACCGGAAGGACCGACTCATCACGACTTCTGTGATGACCGTTGAAAAGCGACCATGATCCGCCGCGATTCGCCGCACCATGGCGTTGATACTAGGGCGATCCACCGGCTGGATTGGGCGGCCCAACGCATAGGACAGCAGGTGCTCAGTGAATGCCCGCATAAAAATCTCGGGCCGTTCCAAGAGCCTGTCCTTCAATTCCTCAATTCCTGAAAACTCCACTTCACCAAACAGCCTTCCACTGGCGTCAACAGGCAACCCTGATCGATAGGTTTCCCGCCAGCGTCCAACCGCGTCGTACTGTTCCAAGGCAAATCCCAGGGGATCGATCGCGGTGTGGCAACTCACGCACGCGTCATTGATTTGGTGTTGCTGCAGACGTTCGCGCAGTGTGATCCCGTTTGCCTCAATGGCATCGTCGTCCGCTTCAATCTCCGGAACCAAGTCCGGTGGCGGCGGGGGGGGCCGATTCAGAATCACCGTCGCAACCCAAGCGCCGCGGGAAATCGGGCGCGTACGAAGGGGTGACGACGTCATCGTCATCGTCGCAGCCGTCGTGATCACCCCGCCCTGCCGGCGGGTAGACAGATCGCGCCGCTTGTATTCCTGCTGGAAAGTATCAAAACGATTAACATTCCCCTTCCCAGCCAGCGGTACGTCGTCTTCATACCAACTCTGCAACTCGTCGGAGCGGTAGCTGTAATTCGAATCGACCAACAACATCACCGACCGATCTTCCACGACGATGCTCTCAAACAGCAACAATGGCTCGACCATCATCTGCAAACCAAACTTCCATTGTTCACAGCCAATCCGAGAATAGTAATGTGGAAACCTCTCCATCGATGGCACCGCAGTGATCAATTGGTCCAGCCTCAGCCATTGACGTGCGAAGTTTTCAGCCAAGGCGCGACTGCGGGTATCGGTAAGCATCCGGTGAACCTGCTGCCGAAGCACCGCTGGATCACTCAACCGCCCCGCGGCTGCCAATTCGCCGAGTTCGACATCGGGGATCGTGTTCCACAGGAAAAACGACAAACGTGTCGCCAATTCATGTTCGGATAGTGGCACCGCTACCTCAGTGGCACCGCCCGGCTCCACCAGATAGAGAAATCGGGGGGATGCCAGAATACCCGAGACCGTGCGTTTCATAGCAACCGTGTACGAACCATGACGATCGTACTGGGTTGCGAAGAACGCACTGTAGCGTTCGTGGGTTACCCTATCCACCGGTTGCCGGAACGCCCGTCCCAAGAGCGTCTGAAGCCGCTGCCGCCCCAATTCCAAATCGCGCCCCCGATCCCGCGGCGCGGCGCCAACGAATAGCCGGTCATACACCCGACAGTACTCGCGGAACTGTGGACTTTCGACAATTGACTTCCCAAGCTTCAGGAAGGTTTCCAGCAACAGCGGAGAAAGGCTTAACTGATCGCCACGGTTATTGAATCCGTGTTCGGCTTGCAAATCGATCGCAAACGGCGAGACGCCGTCCAACAGGTCCTTCTCCACCTGATTTTTTCCCAGTGTGCGATTCCCCACACGTATCCGTTCCGGGAACATGCCCGTTGCTGGCCGATAGTACTCGTGATACGCCCGTAGCGTACGTTCAGGCAAGGGGTAGACATCGCCTTTCAATTCGAGCAGGTCTCGAACCGCGTTGTTGTACTCATAGCGTGTCATACGCCGCATTACCGTGGGCGCGACGCTTTCCCTGCGCGCAGTTCGCTTCACTAACTGCCGCTCGAAAAAGCGTGTCAAGCTGCGGCGTTGCTGCGACTCAGGCTGGTCCGCATCCACCGGGGGCATCGCACCAAACGCCAACGCATCGGCGATCTTCTCGATCCCTGCCAGCGGAACCTGCGCTAGACTACCCCGCCCCACTTCTGACAATCGCACCCCTCCCTGAGGCTCATTACCGGAGTGACATTCCGTACAGAAGCGGGTCAGCAACCTCTGCGCGCCCGCCTGGTCCACAGCGGCCACAGCGGCCACAGCAACGTCACGCCCCGCAGCGGCCGGCTTCCTGGCAGCAGCTCGAGGATCCGGTACAAGATCGATTACTTGAAAATAGTCCAGGCCGAGCAGATACCCCTTGTTCTTGAACAACTGTGCCTCAGGATTCGCGCCTGTCAGCTTCAAACTGAGGATGTGCGCCCCTGCGTCAAGCGACACCGCCGGCAACGTTACGGCTGGCGCCAACTCGACCCGACTGGAGAAAAGATCCACCTCGACTCCGGTAGCCTGGTCGTCCACCAGGATCTCGCAGACGCCATAGTCAGGCGCGCGTGTCAACTGCACCACAATCCGATACCGCGACCTCCGCCCCAAGATCCACCGCAAGCGCGCCTCTTGGCCGGCCACACCATCCCACAAGAAATGGGCGTCGCCACTCCACTGCCGGCCATATCCCCGCATCCCCTGAAACCGCGCATTTCCATGCGGCAAGAAATGCGTTTCGCCTTCAAATCGCCCGTTCGCACCACTCAGATCAGGCGCCCTGCGGATCGAATGAAAATCAAAACGGTCCGCCGTACGTACAGGAACCTCCCCCAGGACAATCGCCAGGGAAAAGACGAGCCCGATCCGCTGCCAGTGTGTTAAACCGAAACGAGCAGGCATGGATTTCCACGTTCTTCATATTCTCTGCCACAGATCTGTGCCTCTAGTTTCCTACGTTCCCAGCGGAGAATCAATGCCGGTTCCAAACCGTGCGTACCCCCGCCTCCCTGTTTCCCCCGGTAAATCACACCTTCTCCGCCTCGCTGATTGCGTCCTGCTGGGCAGTGCACCCTCGGCGCCACCCCGACAAGCGGGCCGCGCTGGGCGACCTTCCACAACGACACCAGTACTCCCTCACTGGACGCACCCTCTGCGCATTCTCACCGTTCCGTTTGCGCCGCCAACGTGGTACGCTACCCCATCATTTCCCACACACAAGTCGGCCTGTGGCGACCAGGCCTCCACGCGCGGGCGATGCGATGCGATTGTTTCCAATACTTATCATCGTAACGTCCGCCGTTCTCGGAAATCTGTTCCTCACCCGCGGCGCTGCACAAACCATCGCTGCGTTGCTGACGAACGAAATCGTCATCCCAGCAGATCCGCGGCCCCATGAAAAATACGCCGCGACCGAATTCCAGCAGGGCTTCGCCTCGGCAACGGGTGCGACGTTGCCCATCGTCAGTACCCCCACGAAGCCTGCGCACCAACGCATCTACATAGGAAACAGCGCCGCCCTGCGCCAGAGCGCCCTGGCCATCGATGCCAGCGACCTGAAAACAGAAGAGCTGCGAATCGTGATTCGCGCGGGACAAGTCGCAATCGTGGGCGGTGGAACCAGGGGCGTGCTCTACGGTGTCTACACATTTCTCGAAGATTTCCTGGGAGTCCGTTTCCTTACCGTCGATCACACCCACAGGCCTCAGGTACCGCTGAACACGCCCCTTCCACGCACGGACCGGAGCTACCGCCCACAATTCACCTACCGGTACCCTGCCTATCAGATCAACCCCCAAAACCCTCAATTCGCCGCCCGCCTCCGGTGCAATACCGTGACACCACAGCCGCGCCTCGGCGGCAATACGCCCATCGGCCTTGCCGGTCACAGCTTTTATCGCCAGGTACCATGGCAGAAATACTCCAAAACGTTTCCCGAATATTTCGGGCTACGCAATGGGATCGCCATCCAAAAGCAATATGACGCCCAGCTCTGCCTCACCAACCCGGATGTGTTGCAGATTGTGACCAAGGCTGTCCTCAACGAGCTTGCCGCGAATCCGACTCAGCGGAGCATTGCCGTCAGCCAGAACGACTGGGGACACAAATGCACTTGCGAGCGTTGCGAAGAGATTGACCGCCGAGAAGAATCGGGCGCCGGCAGCCTGTTACGATTTGTTAACTCTGTGGCGGCACAGGTCGCCGCAACACACCCTGACGTCGTGGTCGGAACGCTAGCCTATTACTATTCGCAAAAACCACCCAAGACACTCCGTGCCCGCGATAATGTCTATATCCAATTGACCAGCCACGACTGCAGTATCACGGATCCTATCGCCACCTCGGATTACCCTGCCAGTGTGACCTTCCGCCGTGATCTCGCGGGTTGGGGCCGCATCGCCAAACGTGTCCACCTGTGGTACTACAACACCGATTTCGCGATGTACCACATGCCCATCCCCAACATGCTGTCCCTGGGCCCCAACCTCCGCTATTTCGCGGCGCAGGGAGTCACCGGCGTGTTCGCACAATCGGTATTCAACGCGCCACACGCAGGCCTCAACGACTTGATGAATTATCTCACCGCGCGGCTGCTCTGGGATCCCGCCGCCGACAGCGACGCACTGATGAACGAGTTCCTGCGCCTCCATTACGGCGACGCGGGTCCCCGCATCCGTGCCTACATTGAGCGCATTCACTCCGCCGCGTCCGCAAAGGGAATTCAGCATCGCTGGGTCGGCCACGCTCGACATTACGGCATTGACCCCGCGTTAGCCCAACAAGGCAGTCAGCTCTTTGAGCAAGCCATTGCCGAGGCGCCCAACGAAACCTTCCGGCGCCGGTTGGAAAAAGCCTCCATCGGAACCCATATGGGAGCCTTGAGTGAAGCCCTAACATGGATCTGGCCGCCTGGCGATCAGCAACTCCCCACCGACGTAGCACGGCGTACACGCCCCCATTTCCGCCAGTATTTCGCGCTCTGCAGGAAGTACGGTATCACCCACTGGGAAGAAGCCAGCACCAACGAGACCATGCGACAATACTTGAAGGTCGGATTTGGTCTCAAACCGAACGAATCGTGGTAAGTCTCACCCGCTTTCGCTGGCGGCCCGTGTAAGCGGAAACACTTCACGTCCCAGCGAGGAAAACCCAACGTGCTCCGGACTGTGGACACTCGGTTCGGACACCACGCAGATCTGCCCCGCCCACGATTCGAATCCGGCACGGAAGTGTGCCGCCGACTTGACACCGACATAACGCATGTCGCGCGGATCGAGGCCAAGCGTACGGGCAAACGCCGTGTCAAACGGCTGCTCTCGCGTCGTGACGAGCAAAATGTGGATCCCTTCGGCGCGCACGTGCGCCGATGGCCCCATGGAAGCCTCCAGCCCCGCGTACATCGGACCGTCGTACCGGAATCGGCCATCCGACAACGCCAGCACCTCGACCTGCAACGACACCGGCTGCCCTTGCAACGGCGACGCCTTCCCGCCAATCGCGATTTCCAACACCGCTCCTTCGCCGGCCGCTGCACAGACCGCGACGGCAGCTGGATCGACGAGGTACAATACACAGGCCGCTGCCAATTTTGCTTCCACGAAGGCCCGTAACATGCCTGTACTATCACCGGGAGATCCGCCACCGGTGTTATCATTCCGGTCGGCCAGTACGACCGGATAACGGCCCACCTCCTCGGCGTGTTGCAGCGCGGTTTTGGTACTGGGCATACTGCCTTGCCAGGATTCCCGCCTCTGGTAGATCCACTCCGCCAAACCGTCCGCGTAACGCTGCGCAGCCGCCTGATCATTGTCGGTGACCACATAGACCGATGCGCCCATGTCCGGTACATCCGCCAACGGGAAACAGGTCGCTATCGAAGCGCAAACCACGTCCTGATTCGCTTCCAGCGCATGTAACTGCCCAATCGCGTCGCGCATCGGCAAGTGCTCCGTCACCTGATTGAGCCCCCACATCATCGGAATCTTCGCCAGTGCCATCGTAGGCTGGAGGCGTTCACGCACCATCCGGACAAGAACGTCCGCGCACTCGCGCCCCCGAGCGGCCATATCGACCTCCGGAAATGTCTCGCGGCCAATCAGCACATCCGCCCGTCGAATCATTTCGTAAGACATATTCGAGTGAATGTCGAGTTGCACCACGACCGGAACGTCGCGACCGACGTGCTCGCGAATCACCGAAAGAATGTGACCGTCCGCGTCGGGTAATCCCTCCGCCACCATCGAGCCGTGCATTTCCAACAGCACGCCATCAATGTGCCCGGCGGCGTCAACATGCGCGAGAAATTGTGCAAGGATCTTGTCCAACACCGCCCGCGGCGCGGGCCCGCTGGGATGTGCTTCCGCATAAAGCGTCGGCACCAGTTCGAACTCGTGGGCCGCCGCCCCTTCAATAAACCCACCCAAAGGGGTATTGGTGCCAGTAAACGCGGACAACATGTCTGCTCCGGCGCGGACCCCAAACCGTTCGTAAAAACTCTCCTCAGTCGTCGCTATGGGCGTAAAAGTGCTGGTCTCGTGGCTGATGGCTCCCGTCGCGACACGCATCGGACCCAACTCCTCTCACCCAAACAATGGGAATATCGTCCCTTCTATACCGCACGGTCCCAACAGGACGGCTGCGACACAGATTCCTCGACACAAGATAGTTTTCACGCCCAAAACTCCGCATTCCCGACTGTCACCCACTGGGGTACCGCGACCAGCTGCGCAGCCGCGACGGATGACGCCCCTCCCCGTTCCACGCTAACAAAGCGGGCCGAGCGGGGCAATCTAGTTTCCCCGTCACCAAGCTTCTGGGGTTCCCCGGTAACCGGCGCGGGGCACACATGTCTCAGAGAAACCGCCGCGCGGTGGCCCTGGCCCGTGAGCCTGTGCTATCATTCCGGACGACCCCAACCTTTTTTGGAATGCGCTGGCTATGCGAACAAATCGCCTCCTGACACTGCTGTTCGCCAGCTGGGGCCTGCTGCCGATGGTTCCCGCTAGATCCCAGCAGGAAGCAATTCCAGCCCGCTTGCAACGGGACTTTCAATCCGTCGTCAAACCGTTCTTGAACACCTATTGCGTTTCCTGCCACGGACCGCGCGACCCCAAGGCCAAGTTCGATCTCAGCGGCTTCTCTACCCTCGACGCCGTTCGGCAAGACTTGGGACATTGGCAGTTGATTCTCGAACGTCTGAACGCGGACGAGATGCCGCCCGGCGACGCCGACCTCCGCCCCGCGCCACAAGTGCGAACAGACGTGATACGCTGGATTCGCGCGTTACGTCGCTATGAAGCACAACTGAATGCCGGCGACCCTGGACCGGTACTCGCCCGAAGACTCAGCAACGCCGAATATGACTACACCATCCGTGACTTGACTGGTATCGACATCCGTCCCACCCGAGAATTCCCTCTCGATCCGGCCAACGAGGCGGGTTTCGCGAACTCCGGCGAATCTCTGGCCATGTCACCCGCACTGCTCGACAAATATTTGTCCGCCGGGCAGCGTGTGATCGACCACCTTGTGTTGTTGCCCAGCGGCATCACGTTCGCACCTCACCCAGCGATCACGTATTCCGATCGGGACAAATTCGCGGTCCGCCGAATCGTCGACTTTTACCTCGCACAGAACACCGACTATGGCGATTTCCTGCTGGCGGCCTGGGAGTACAAGCACCGCGACGTGCTGGGCCGGCAACAGGCGACCCTGCAGAGTCTCGCGGAATCCCGACAGCTGAGTCCCAAGTACCTGATGACCCTGTACGCCCTCCTAGAAGGCGAGCGGAACGACCACGGTCCGCTCGCCGAATTGCGTTCTAAGTGGCGTGGCTTGCCAATCCCTTCTCGTGACGACACCAGGGTGCCAGTTCCCGCCGCGCAAAGCATTCGCGACTGGATTTTGAAAGAACGCGCCAAACGGGTCGCGGACTTCCCGTCTGTGCTGATACCTCAGCTCAACCCGACAACTCAACCGGGTGTACTCTGGAAGAATCGCCTGATTGCCGAGCAGCGGCGTAGCGGCACCATGACTGAAGACGAGCGCCAGAACGAGGACCTACGGGAAGCCATTGAGCGTTTCTGCAACATTTTTCCGGACACTTTCGTACGCACCGAACGGGGCCGCATGAATCTTCCCTTTAAGGACCAAAACAAGGGACGACTCCTGGGCGCTGGATTCCACTTACAAGTTGGGTATTACCGTGATGACAGGCCGCTGTACGACCTAATCCTAAACTCCGCCCAACAGGCACAAATCGACCAGATGTGGCAGGAACTTTTTTTCATAACCAACGCGTTGGAGCGGCAGTTCCAGGATTACATCTACTTTGAACGGGCTGAGGGACGTGAGGTCATTACCGCCGCCGAGTTTGACTTTCTGCGGGGCGAGGACCGCACGGCCACATCACCCGCCACCATCGAGAAGTTTGCGAAACTGTATGTGGCCGCTGTACGTGAACGCGACCTCAGCGATGAGGCCATCGCAGAAATCGCACAGTATTTTGTCACCATTTCAAAACGCATCCAGGCGAACGCCGCTCTTGTCGCCGACGCGGAATCACACCACCTGGCCGCGCTGCTCCGTTTTGCGAACCAGGCCTGGCGGAGGCCCGTGACCTCCACTGAGCGGGCTCGGCTCCTGGAGTTCTACCGGCAGCTGCGGCAACAGCGCGGACTCAACCATGAGCAGGCTATTCGAGACGTCGCCACCAGCATCCTTGTCTCGCCGCATTTCTGTTACCGCGTTGACTTGGTAGCCCCCGGGGACGACGACCATCGTTTGCCTGGCTACGCGTTGGCAAACCGGCTCAGCTATTTCCTGTGGTCCAGCATGCCCGACGGGGAACTTCTTCGGCTGGCCCAACGTGGCGACCTCCAAACGCCCTCAACCCTGGTTTCCCAGGCCCAGCGAATGCTCAAAGATGAACGGGCAATGGCGTTGGCCGCCGAATTCGGCGGTCAGTGGCTGGGCTTTCACCAATTTCGCAATCACGTGGCAGTCGATCGCACCCGCTTCACGCAATTTACCGACCAGCTGCGTGATTCCATGTATCAGGAACCCGTACATTTCCTGACGGACCTTATCCGCCGCGACCGCTCCACAGACGACTTCTTCTCGGCCAACCACACCTTTGTCGACGCCCGTCTGGCGCAACACTACGGCATGCCATACAGCCCCACCGACGCGGCGGCAAGTGGTTGGCTGCGCATTGACGATGCACACCGTTATGGACGCGGAGGCCTGCTCCCGATGGCGGTCTTTCTCACCAAGAATGCGCCGGGCCTGCGCACCAGCCCTGTCAAACGTGGCTACTGGATCGTGAAGGAAGTACTCGGGGAACGGATCCCACCACCACCACCCACCGTACCCGAACTTCCTAGCGACGAGTCTGCGCTCGGCGACAAAACGCTTCGTGAGGTGCTGCAACAGCATCGTGAGCAGAAGAGTTGTGCGGCCTGTCATGACAAATTTGACTTTGCGGGACTCCCGTTTGAGGCGTATGGCCCCATCGGTGAACTTCGCACCCGCGATTTGGGGGGACGGCCAGTCGAGACTCGCACCCAGTTTCCCGACGGCAGCGCTGGGGAAGGATTGCCCGCATTGCTCAGCTACCTCCAGAAACACCGCAAATCGCAATTTCGTGACACGCTGTGCAAGAAACTACTGGCCTATGGCCTGGGCCGCACACTACTATTGTCAGATGACCCGACACTCCATCGCATGACCGAGGCCTTGGCCGCCACCGACGGGAAGTTCAGCAGTCTGATCGAGGTCATTGTTTCCAGTCGACAATTCCTGACCAAACGCCCATCGGCGCCGTCCCCCGACTAACCTGTGTTGCTCTAGCCCACCGCGGTTCGGTACGATGCTACGATTGACAGTCCCCTTACACCGGAGAAGAGACTGATGCCACAACACAAGGACCTCGTTAGTCGTCGCACGTTTTTGCGGGGCACGGGAGTGGTCATGTCTCTACCCTGGCTTGAATCGCTACCCGTCTGGGGAAAAGATGCAGACGCCGCGCCGCCCCAGCGTTTCGCGGCCCTATTTATGGGCAATGGTGTCCATCAGACGGAGTGGTACGCCAAAGGTTCCGGAAAAGAAATGCAATTGGGCAATTGCCTAAAGCCACTAGCGGGATTCAAAGACCAGCTCAATGTGATTTCCGGTCTTTTTAACAAGAATGCCACCGGAGTGGGTATTCACCCCGGCATGACCGGCAACATCCTCTCCGGCGCGTCACTTCAGAAAGGTGCTGAACTCAAGGGCGGTATTTCAGTTGACCAGATGTTAGCGCGTCACCTCGAAGCGCAAACCCTTCAGGGAAGCATCGTGCTGGGCTGCGAGCAGCCTGTAACGGGGTACCACGAAACCAACTTCTCGATGGCTTACAGCTCACACATTTCTTGGCGTGACATCACAGCTCCCGTCCCGATGGAGGTCTACCCGTCCCTCGCATTCGACAATCTCTTCGACAATAAGGGAAGTCGCCGCACGCAGAGCATCCTCGACCGAGTGCTCGAAGATGCCAAAGATCTGCAGCGCAAAGTCAGCGCTGCGGATCGCTTAAAGTTGGATGAGTTCCTGATCAGCGTGCGTGACGTGGAGAAACGGGTCGAACGTATGCGGGCTCTAAAAGATCGCGCCGAACTGCGAGCGCGCGATAAAGGCCAACCCATTTTCTCCATGCCGCGGCCCGACAACGGTATGCCCGAGGATATTCGCGAGCACATGAAACTCATGTGCGACATCATCGCAATGGCCTTCCAAACCGACAAAACTCGCATCGGCACTCTCCTCATGTGCCGTGACATCTCCAGCCTTGTCTACCCCTTCCTGAACGTCCGTATCTCGCACCATTTTGCATCCCACAAAGATACCGAAATCGACTACGAGCGGATCTCTACGTATTACGTAGAGCAGCTCGCGTATCTGGCCAAACGACTACAGGCGATGCCCGAAGGCGAAACCACCGTACTGGACAACAGCTGCCTGTACTTTGTCAACAACATGTGGTCCGGACAGGCCCATGACAACAGCAAACTTCCTGTCCTCACTGTTGGTGGGCTGCGTGGCACCCTGGCCACAGGACGCGTCCTCGACTACCAGGGGCGACCTGATGAAGAACGCCGCCTATGCAGTTTCTACCTGTCGTTGATGGATCGGATGGGACTACAACTTCCGGAATTCGGTGACGCCAGGCAGCGGCTCACAGAAATCTAAACGTCTCACAGAAATCTAAACGTCTCACAAGCGCCTTGCGAAAGGCGTCACGGCCTTCACCTCTAAGCTGCAGATTCCGCGGCCACCAGGACGAATGCGACCCTGCACGGTTCGGCATAGCGGTTCGCCCACGCGTGAAATGTACCCCGTTGCACTACGGTATCACCCGCCCGCAGCGTCACTTCCTGCTGATCGAGTAGCAGGTCCACCATGCCAGAGAGAACGATCGCGTAATCGACGGTACGGGTCTTATGCATCCCCGGGTGCCGCGCCGTCTCCGGGGTAACCGTACCATGTTCGCGCAGGTACGCTTGCACCGCCTCGGTGTTCGGAAGTTCCCCCTGTTCTGGCGGGAACTCCACAATCCGAAACACCGTCCCCCGCTCGCCGGGCGCAATGGGCAACGGATCTGGCACTGCCTCCTCGCTGCCTTCATTCGATACGGGAAATACGTCTGTCACCCATAACTCGGCGATCCCAACCCCTACGTCAGGATCCTCACCGCACTGCGGAGGTGTCCCGTCCGACAACACCACAGCCTGCCCTGCGAGATTATGCCCCGTGACAACACGACGGACGTTCAATGCCATTACTGCATCTCCACGATTGAAACAACTGTCGTTGCGGGAATCCCCTCAACCGTTGGTGGACCGCGTTCCACCGGCCACGCCCGACAGCTGTTGGCGGGTTGCCGGTGGCAATTTCGGTAGCCTCGGGCGGCGATCTTCTTTTCCGCGAATCGGGTAAGCCGCCCCATACGCTTCCAAACGCCGGATCAATTCCCGCATCATCTTCCGTAACTGAACAGGCTCAGCCCTCGCCAGATTCTGTGACTCAAACGGATCGCGGGCTAGATGATAGAGCTGGTAATGCGAACCGTGCGAGGCGGCCGTTGGAACGTAGTGGTAAATCACTTTCCATTCCCTATCCCGCAAACAGGTAAAGTAATTACTACGGTGTGGCCCATGCGGATAATGCATCAGAAAGAACTCCGCCCGAGCCGGGTCACGCTGGCCGGAAAACAGCCGCTGCAACCCATCGCCATCGCTCACATGGCCCACCGGCTCCGCCACAGCCGTGACCGATAGCACGGTTGGAAAGAGGTCGTACACCGCGGCTTGCTGCTCCTGTATTACACCAGGGGCGATCGGCAGGCGTTGTTGGTGTGCGTTGTCATCTTTTGGCTCCGCCCAGGCGGCGATGAAGGGCACGCGCATGCCACCTTCATAATGAGCCCCCTTTTTTCCCCGCAACGGCGCCGAACAGGCCACCCCATGTGCTGGCCCTAAAGGCGCATCCGAACCGTTGTCTCCAACGAACAGGATCAAGGTATTTTCAGCCACTCCTTCACGTACGAGGTGGGCTCGCAAATCCCCCAGTGAACGGTCCACTCCCTCGATCATAGTGGCAAAAGCCTGTGCCCGTCGTGATTTCCCCGAGTCGCGATAATGCGATGCAAACCGTTGATCAACCTGAAAGGGCGCGTGAACGGCATAATGCGACAGATACAAGAAGAATGGCTGCTCCTTTGCCACGGCGTCACTAATCTGGGTCTGCGCTTCCTGGGTTAATGCCTCGGTCAAGTACGTTTCCTTCCCGTGATACTTCTCGAGATGAGGAACGGCGTGTGAAGCGCGTTTCGTACCCGCACCGAAATTCTGCATGCCGAAATAACTCCCTGGTGCCCCGATCGCACCACCACCAATATTTACATCAAAACCGAGGTTTTTGGGGTCCGAGCCGGGCGCAACACGGGGGCCAAAATGTCCTTTACCAACATGAATGGTCCGATAGCCAGCAGCCTGTAACAACGCCGGCAAGGTCACAGCCTGGTCGGACAACCCCATCCAATTCCAGCGATGGGGCCCCAACGTACCCCGGTTGTCACGATCAGGACGTATCCAATTCGTGGTCAAATGCCGCGCCGCATTTTGCCCCGTCATGATCGAGATCCGCGTCGGAGAACAGACGCTCATCGCGTAGAACGTATTGAACCGGACACCCTGCGCAGCCAGTTTTTCCATGTGCGGGGTCCGGTAAAACCTGTTGAGTGGATAACGGACTGGCTTCCCCTGCTGATCTGTCAGAAACGGCACCGACGTATCCATCACCCCCATGTCATCCACGACAAACAACACCACGTTCGGCCTGGTTTGTTCCGCCCCGACACTCGCAGCCATCAGGCACCCTATAGCCGTCGCCATCAGCCCTCGCATTGCGCTCTCCCCTGTCTGAAACCTGGCACAACATGACCCGCTTCTATGGGCGTCTCTCCGGAACCCGGTGGGGTTGGGGCGTGGCCCCGCGTTTTGTCGCGCGTTCCCATTCGCCTAATGCCAGCAACATCTCCCCGACACGCATGGGCTCGGATGCGGCCCGATCCTCGCGCTCACCCGGATCCCGACTGAGATCAAATAACTGCGGTTGCCGCTGCCGCCGCATCCCGCGCACCAGCTTCCACTGCCCCTCCCGTACCGCCCGTGCGCGCCCATGACCCCAGAAAACGCGGCGACCGCCCAGGCTCGCGGAACGGGTGAATACCTCCATCAAATCACGCCCATCCAAAGGACGATCCGGTGGTGGTTCAACTCGGGCCGCCGCTAACAGCGTCGGCATGACATCCAGGGTAGTGCTCAATTCACCGCTGCTCCGGCCGCCCGGAATTCTGCCTGGCCAGGAGGCAATACAGGGAACCCGATGCCCACCCTCCCACAGCTGTCCCTTATGCCCACGCCAAAGGCCATTGCTGCCCAACGAGGTGGCGCCGTTGTCCGAGAAAAAGAGCACCAACGTCTGCTGGTCAATTCTGCAACGGACCAGGGCGTCGATCAGCTCACCGATGCCCCGATCCATTTCCTCAACCATTTCGCGATAGGCACGCCTTTTCGATGCAAACGGCTGGCGCTGCTCCGCCGCTCCACGTGGCACCCCCACTTTACGAATCGGCGCATCGCCTGGCCCCTGATACGGGTAATGCGGTGGCTCGTACGCTACATACAGGCAAAACGGCCCACGGCAATTCGCCTCGATAAACCTGACCGCGTGCCTGGTGATCAGGTGCGTGGTGTAACCTGGCTCGTCGTCGATCTGGTCATCACGCCACCAATCGAGCCGACCCGCCTGGTCAACGTGGGAAAAAAAATCCACATTTCCGCTAATGTAACCCCGAAACTGGTCGAATCCATGCCGCACCGGATTGTACTTCGGGTAATAGCCGAGGTGCCATTTGCCAAACAGCGCCGTCGCATACCCGCTTTGTCCGAGCAGCTCTGCAAATGTCGTCTCCCGTTCCTGCAATCCATGCGGGTGAGTGGGACGTTGTGGATCAGCCAGAATTACGGCTGGAATTCCGGCACGTTGCTGGTAACGGCCCGTCACCAAACCCGCCCTTGTCGGGCTGCACACTGCGCCACTGGAATGGAAGTCCGTCATGCGTATTCCACCGTCCGCCAGCTGGTCTAATCGCGGCGTGCGAATTCGCTTACTACCGTAGCATCCCACATCTCCGTAGCCGAGATCGTCCGCCATAATCACCACGAATCGCGGCCTGTCGAATCCATCGGCAGCCGCAGCCAGCAGCCACGCCATCAAGAATGCCACACTCCACTTGGCCGCCATCCAAGCACCCTCTCCAATCAACCACCTGACGCGGCAAGTTCATCGACATTTGTCTCGACCTGGAAAATGCGTTTACCATCTCGGTTGATCCATGTCGCCGTCAAGCTGGCCGGTTGCACAGTGGTGTCGGCGACCAATTTCAAAAACACGTGCGGTTCCAGCGCGTGATGCACCAGATTCGGATGCGGCACATCAAGGCTGGGAATCGTCGAATCGTGCAAGGGACTCACGATAAACTGCCACAGGTCATATCCACAACGAGGCCCATAATTCAGCGCCCGTGACACATGAATGTCTCCTCCCACGAGGAAACAACCGTCAATTCGTTCGTCGCGAATGAAATCAAAGATGGCATCTCGTTCATGCGCATAGGTGTGCCAATCGTCCTTTTCGGAGTTCTTCTTATCGTCCCAAATCATTCCTGTAGCCAACGCCTTGAACGGCGCGCGACTCGCCTTGAGCGACGCCCGTAACCACTCCCACTGCGCTTTCCCAATACACCCTGGACGTGCAGGGTCGGCCCAACTGGCCTCCGTTCTGCTGAACCACCGCGGATCGATCAAGAACATCTCAATTGGTCCCCAGCGGAATGACGTATGGATTCCCCGGCCGGGGCCAAACCGTTCGGCTTGTGGGCGGCCGCTGGGATCCTGTCCGAAACTTGCGTTGGCGCGATATTCGGTAAAAGCCAGCCGCCCCACATGTTTACCTTGAAAATCACCGTGACCATCATTAAGTCCAAAATCGTGATCGTCCCAGGTACCCCAACAGGGCCGACTGGCGATCATCTTCGCGATCTCAGGTTGCTCCAGAAATGTTCGATGCCGTTGGCGTGCCACCGCAAGATCTGTGCTATCCACGTACGGCGTGTCGCCTAGAAATACAAATCCTTGACACTCCTCCTGGACGATACGAGTCCAGACATGGCTCGGCTTCGAAGGCGCACACGAACCCACACCGAGCGTTACCCGTGCCGCCTTATCGCTCGCCGGCGGAGTGCGGAACTCACCCACAGCCCGCACTCGACCGGGGTTCCCCGACGGCGAGATCCCAAAGTGATACTCGGTCGCAGCGGTCAACCCGCCCATCTCGAACACGACCGTGTAATCATGGTCCGCATCGAGGCGTGCCTCCGCTCGAGTCACTACCTCGCTCCCGCGTTTCACCTCGCACGTCCAGGACCGTACCTTTTGCAGTTTCTCGCCAGGCCGCAACCAGACGCGTGCCGAACGCGTGTCGACATGGCCCACCAAGGGTCCCGTGAATTCACCTTCCGATACGCTCGCCGCCTCGCCACCCGCCCCCAGCGCGAACGCTGACACGCCCACGCCAGCCATCAGCGTACGCCGGCCCAGTGCCCCACTGACGTTTTCTGTCTTCGCCTGCATCCACTGCGATCTACCGTCCATCTCTATTGTCCCCCGCGTTACCAATACCGAAACTCCGCAGCGCGTCTCCCAGTGCCAACGGTCTGTTTCCCACAAACGTCCGCTGCGCATGTGCGGCGAGTCTAAAGGGAGTGCCACAGCCAGTCAAATAGGTGAGCGCGCCAGCCTCACGACGCCCCTCCAAACATTCAGAGGATTTCGTCGATTACGCGGCCACGGCTGATCGCCAGCGGGCGCCCCAACGGGTCACGCACCTCTGCATCCGGCGGATACCCTAAACAATGAAACACCGTTGCGATCAGATCTCGCGGGCGCACCATTCCATCAACCGGATACGCCGCATGGCCGTCACTAGTGCCATGCACGGTACCGCCGCGAACTCCGCCGCCCGCAAGCGCCAAAGAATACACATGCCCCCAGTGGTCGCGCCCTGCATTGCCGTTGATCCGCGGCGTATGGCCAAACTCACTCAACCAGACCACCAGAGTCTCTTCCAACAGGCCGCGTTGCTCGAGATCCTCCAGCAACGCGGTAAAACATTGGTCCATCCGTGGCATCAACAACTTCTTGAGTGATTCGCCGTGTTTCTTGTGCGTGTCCCAGCCACCCTGATTTTCGTACCCCTTGATTCTCGTCCAATTTACCTGGACCAGTGAAACTCCCGCCTCGACTAGCCGGCGCGCCAGCAGGCAGCTTTGTGCGAACCGCCCCATCCCGTAACGTTCACGCATCTCGGGCCGTTCTTGCCGCAGATCAAACGCGGACCGCGCCTGTGAGCCGGCCAGCAAATCCATCGCCTGGCGTGCGTGCAAACGATACCCTCCCACCGCGGCCCCTTCTTCAAGTCGCTGATAGGCAGCGTTCATTTGCTCCAACAAGCTGCGGCGTTGGTCCAACCTAAACTCCGGAAGATCCGCTCCCCGCGCCAACCCAGGAAAATCAAACTGGTCATCCTGCGGCTGACAGTGGATTAACCACGGATCATAACGTCGGCCCAAAAAGCCAGCATCCTGGCCAGGCCAGGGAAAGTTCCCATCATTCCAGATGTGTTCCGGCAATGTAATCGCCGCAGGCAACCTGCCCGGACCGTCGCGCAGCGCCCGCACCACGGCACCCATATTGGGCCAATCATTAGGTGGCTTCGGCAAGGCACTTTCTCGATTCAGGGGCTGATGTGGAATCCCCGTCATCATCTGGTAGCCACTCGACGAGTGGGAATTGTCGCCACTCACCACGGCCCTTAACACGGCGATCCTATCGGACATTTTCGCGGTTTTCGGCATCAGTTCGCCCACCCGCAATCCCGGAGTCGCTGAATCAATCAACCCAAATTCACCGCGAATCTCCGCCGGCGCATCCGGTTTGGGATCCCAACTTTCATGCTGCGGAGTGCCACCGACCAACCCGAATAAGATCACGGACTTAGCCCGCCCGAAAGATCCGTGGGCGGCCTGGGCGACCCGCGATTGCAACAACGATCCCAGGGAGAGTCCTCCGAGGCCGATGCCCCCGACCCGCAACAGCTCCCGGCGCGGCAAACCATCGCACAATCTGCTTCCCTGGTCCGTCAGTCGGAACATCAGTGACACTCCCCGTTAACTTCCTGACACCGCAAATGATCCCCACGCAGCTCGGCCGTCGCCCGGCAGCCCTTAATCAAAGAACCGACGAATCATATCCTCACGCTGTTCCCGCATCTCACGCTCACGATCGCGTCGCCTGTTTTCCTCTTCGCGTTCCTCACCTTCATCCCGCCTGCGACGGTTGTCGGGATTCTTGGTTTCCTTTTCCGCGATGACCGTCGTCAACATTCGCTTCAGGTAGGCGCCATTCACCCGGCCGCTCAGTTCTACCGTTTCCACTCGGCGTGCCGGCTGGGCCGCCTTATCCAAGGCGGCCACCATCTGTTCGACAATCTTCATCAGACCTTCGCCGGTTGTCGACACAATCAGCGAGTTGCTCGTCGCATCAACCCCAATGGAAAGTTGGCCCTTGAACGTAATCCGCGCCCGTTCACTGGCGGGCCGTTCTTGTTGCCCACCAAAAAACGATCGAATGAACGTTTCTCCACCGCCGGCGAATCGTTCTCCCCCACGGTCCTCTTGCCGGCCCCGCTGAAATGTCTTGTCATTCGAACTCAACAGGTCACGATACGCTTCTTTGATGGTCTCGGCAATCAGGGTAGCCCGTGAGTAACGCACCGTGATCAACTTCGTCACCCGCGCCGCCTGCGAGTCCGCTGGCTCAGGAATATCGTAAATTTCAAGCAGCTCCTCAATCGTCCGCAGCTGGTCTTGCGATGCGTTGAGTACCACAATCGTATTCGTGTCCGGGTCATCAATAAAACGAACTTTACGACGTGTCGACAGCTGACTACTCTGGCCCTGCCCGTTTCGTCGATCCCACCCCCAATCAAAAAACGATCGCCGGCTGTTCGACTCGTCGTCCATAAAAAAGTCGACCAGGTTAAATTTTACCCAGCTCGCCGAGGCATATTTCAAGTCGAATTTCTTCCAATTCTTCTTTCGTCTCGGCAACATCCGCCCCAACACCTCTTCCAAGGCGTCAAGCGCCGCCGGGTCCGAGGCCGATATGACCAAATGGCCGTCCGCACCACGTGAAATCTTAATACGTGGCGACGCCGCAACCTCCCTCTGTCCCGACGCCGCTTCTTGAGGAAGGAAACCTGGTGGCGGGGTGACCGTCCGCCGCAATCGTTCCCGCTCATCGTCGGCAATCTCGGTTGTGTCCGCCGGCGGCGTTCTCGGGTCCGCCACCTTTCCGGCATCGGCCTTTTTCATTTTATCGGTAGCGAACGACGCACCCGTTTCGTCAACGACAAAAGTGACTCGGCGCCGCGCTGCACGCGCCTCATTTCCCGGGTCGGGGAACGTGGCATCCCGTGGCTCCTTGGTGGCCTTATCCTGGGTGCCTTCGCGGTCGTCCTCGAGAATCTTAAGAGGCGTTCTTTCCGGCCGCACAGGTGTTGGGGTGGCGGCAGGCGCCGGCGCAGGGAGTTCTAATTCGATCTCGGGTGCGACATTGCGAAGCTGCTCCTGCACTTGTTTCAACAGGCCATCAAGATCGCTTACACCGCTGACGTCAACTTGCCTCACCTTCGACAGGTTACTCCCCGGGCGGTAAAGCTCTCCCAACTTTTCCAGCAATTCCCGGACGCTCTTGTACTCCGTATCGTTGCACCACAACAGCAATCGATTGTTCTCAATGTCTGCGCTGACTTTGAACTGATCACCACTATCTTCGTCCTGGTTCCGACGATTCCAGTCGCCCCAATCTTCCCACCATTCTCGTCGACGTCTTTCTTTCTTCGCCGGCTTCCCGATCATTTCACCCACCGTCCCCGCCACTTCGTCGGCCAATAAACGGCGCAACGGCACCACTTCAAAACGGCGCCCGGCACCATCGAGTCGGGCCACCAGTTTCTGGATCACAAAGTGATCCTCCGGGGGTGCGTGCGCCACGACGGCTTTCCCCTTGGCGTCAACCTGCAAACGCGCTTCGTGCGTCAATCCGCCTGTTTCCTCCAGGATGTTAACTACTTCCTGTGGATCCAATGACACCAACCGGTACACACGCATCCGTTCCACGTAGCTGTCCACATTTCGAAAATTCGCTGTGGGCACATCCAGTAATTCAACCGCCTGCCGAATACGTACCATCTTGTCAGGTGGCGCGGAAACAATCAGGCTGTTCCGCGTTTCGTTAACGATGACGCTGATTTTCTCAGGCTCCTTTCCCGCTGCGCGCCTGCCGCCCCCACGCTTAAGCGCTTCCTGCATCCGTTTCATGGCCTCCCACATCTCGCGCCCGCCGCGCCCTCGGCCGCGTTCCTCCTCCTGGCCCGTGTTCTTTGCCTTGATCTCAAAGGAGAGAAACTCTGCCAGTTTCTCTCGAATCTTACTCGCCCGCTGATGCTGTATGCGAATTTCCGTCACCAGCGCATCCTGAGTATCCGCCGACTGCTCTTGACCGATCATCTCCGCCAACTGCCTGAGATTGACCACCGCATCCATGGCCTCAATCCGATTCGTGGTGTTCAGCGCCACCAGTTTCCCATTCTTGCTGATGTAGGGCTTGAACTCCCCCGCCGCCCGATCCGCGAGAATCCAGTTGAGACGAAAAGAGACCTTCACATAGTCATACGGCATACGCGTGTGTAACTCGCTACTGCGGACGCGCGGAACGAGCGCATTATTCAAGTCCTCGGTCGGATAGATCGAAATACCATCCGAGACGACGATCATGGTGTAACCGCGTGCCAACAGATGCTTGTTGATCAGATCCCGTACCTCCTCTGCGGTGTAGCCCAACGAGGCAGCGGGAGTACGCAGATTGAGATAATCCCCGGGCAATTTCGTCCAGTCAACCGAAAGCCCCGAGATGCGGCCCACCCAGTCGACCACATCATCCCACTTCTGACCGTAGAAACTGAACTTAACGCGACCTTGTTCATCCGGCGCCGCCAACAACTCCTCCGCCGCCGGTCTGCCAGGCGCGCTGCCCTGCCGAGTCAAGGGTTTGACCTGAGGCGTTTTCTCCTTGCCACCGCGCCGATCCTGTTTGCCATCTGGATTCTTTTCGCCCCGGCCGCGCCGCCGTTTCTTCTGCTCCCAGAGATATCGGACTGCACCGCTGAACTCTCCGCGATCAACCGTGCCATCCTTGTTCCGATCAATGCTTTTGAAATGGGGTTTCATCTCGTCCGACAACTCGTCAACTGACAGTTTGCCGTCCTTGTTCCGATCCTGGTCGCCAAAGAGCTTGTTCGCATCTGGCGGCCGGTCGCCACCTTCGTCGTCCCGCTCCCGGCCTTCCTCGTCGCGCTCTCTGTCGTCCTCGTCGCGCTCTCTGTCGTCCTCGTCGCGCTCTCTGTCATCCTGAGTCACCACCGCCAGCACCTCGCCTTCGGCACCTGATCGATGAATACTGATTTGCGCGTTCAACCCGAACGGAAACAGGAGCGCCCCCCCCAGTAGCCACACCATACAAAGGCTTGCGTGGGTCCTCTCTCGGACCCCACGAGCGCCCCCTGGCACGTACGTCATTCCCATCCTCACCTCACCGGTAGCGCAGTAACCCATTACCCCTCAAGGGTATATCATCTTCAAAATCCATTATGCCGTGCCGCTGCCAGAAGTCCAACTGCTGTTTATTGACACCTGGCGGGCGTCATGCGTAAGACCGGGTGTTCCTTGCCGATAAAGGCGTGCACTCAAAATGCGCCCGCGACCTGGAATGAACGGACGAAGACCCCACTTCGACGCGGCGTCCCGGCCTCTTTCTGAAGCCCTGGCGGATTCGTAGCCGCAGCGACCCGCACCACTGGCGCGGGCACCTAATTGCTTTCTATGGCAGCCCGCTGGTACCGTCGAAACAACTCATTCATGATCGGCTTGCCGGTCGCATTCTCCCTGGACCAACCCTCCGCCTTGCGAAACCAGGTGTTTGCCGGCTCAGGCTCACCCGCCTGCTGCGCCGCCAGCGCAGCCCCCCCTAATTCGATCGCGTTACCAAACCAACATGCTTTGAAGTCCGACACCAACACGCCATTCACATAGGCCTCGACTGGCACATTGCCATTCCCATAATGCAACCACAAGGCCACCTGTTTTCTGTGCCACCCCTTGCCAATATTTTTCCGTGCGGTCCGCGCACCCTGTGAACTTGGCAAAAGGGGGCGACAGTACAACCACCATGGCGTTGTCCCCGGGAATCGCCTCCAACGCGGTCGCCTCGATCCGTGTGTCGCCCACCGGCATCTCGTAGAAGCTGACTTGCGTACGTTCACCCGTCAGCTGTTCAAGTCGGATTTTGAGGTTTCGCTGAAATCTGCCCCCTCCCTCCCCACCTGGCCGTGAGGCTGGTTATCCAGCCGCGAACAACAGGATATCGCTCTGCTGGATATCCGCAGCCGAGGGCATATGGCTGCCTCCCGGGTGCGACACCACCCGCACCATCGACTGGGTCGCTTCCACCGGAATGCTGTCTACCTGCTGCTGCGCGAGTGCCGCGGTCAAATTGCGCAGGTCGACCGTTAGCTCGGCTGCCGATTGATAGCGTCTGTCGGGATCCTTTTGCAGAAACTTCATCGTGATCCGCTCAAGTTCCTGTGGCAGATCGTAGTTGAACCGCGCGATGGCCGGCGGCGTTTTTTGACAGATCTGGCGCGTGATGTCGCCCAGCGTGTCACCCGTGAATGGCAGGCGGCCTGTCAACATCTCATAGAAGACAACACCCAGGCTAAAAAGGTCCGATCGGTGGTCCACCGCCTTGCCCACCGCATGCTTCGGACTCATAAGGGTGGGGGTGCCCACGACCTGTCCTTCGTGGGTCAACATGGCCTTGGTCTCGTCCAGCCGCTGCTCCTCATCCAATCGTTTGGCCATCCCAAAATCGAGCACCTTGGCGTACCCACGTTGGTCGATCATGACATTGGTCGACTTGATATCGCGATGAATCAGCCGTGCCTCGTGGGCGGCCTGCCGTGCCTGGGCATTCTGTAGCCCACTGTATCCCAAATTTCACCACTAGCTCAGTGGCCAGTGGCCCTTGTTTGACCAGTGTCCGCAGCGTTTCTTCTTCCACAAACGCCATGGCGATAAAGGGCTGGCCGGCGTCGGTTTCGCGGACGTCGTAGATCACACAGGTATTGGGGTGATTAATCGCCCAAGCGGACCGCGCCTCCTCCAGGAAACGTTGCCGCCGTTCCGCGCTTTCGCAAAGCTCCACCGGCAGGAGTTTGATGGCCGGCTGTCGGTCCAGCCGACCGTCCTCCCCCAGAAACACCTCTCCCATCCCGCCGTGGCCAATCGAACGGAGAATCTTGTAAGAACCAATCTGGCAGGGCTGCATCGCAAGCCGGCTTTCGGGCCCAAAATAGGCGATCAGAACCATCTATAAACGTGGGTATGATGCGGTATCCCCAGCGTTCACGGACCCGGCCAGGGCCTCCGCCACAGACGCGCAAACCCCTATGTTTCAAGCGATGATCTCCCGAATCGGCCTCCCGAAATCGATCTCCAGACGTTTGTGCCCGGGGATCTCAAGTCGCCGAGAATCGAGGCCCAGTTGGTGCAACACCGTGGCGTGCAAATCGGTGACGTAATGACGGTCCTCGACCGCATGAAACCCCAATTCGTCCGTCGCTCCGGCGACCGTGCCGCCTCGGATACCGCCGCCCGCCAACCAAACCGAAAAGCCGTAAGGATGGTGATCGCGCCCATCCGACCGCTCGGCACCCGGTGTACGGCCGAACTCCGTACCCCACACCACCAGTGTCTCATCCAGCATCCCGCGCAGTTTGAGGTCTTTGAGCAGCCCGGCGATCGGACGATCGACCTGTTCTATTTGCGTTGTATGGTTCTGTTTGAGTTTGCTGTGGGCGTCCCAGCCATCGTGGTAAATCTGTACAAAACGGACGCCATGCTCAACCAGCCGGCGAGCCAGTAAACTCATCCGGCCAACGCCAGCCGTCGCCTTGTTGTTCAGCCCATACAGATCCAGCGTTCGCTGGCTCTCGCCGGTGAGGTCCACCACCTTGGGCACTTCGGACTGCATGCGAAACGCCAACTCATACGCGCGAATCCGCGCCCGCATTTGGTCATCCTCAGGATATTCCACGCCGGCTAGTTGATTGAGTTCTCGCAATAATCGCCGCTTCCCACGCCGCTCCGCAGGTGACTGTTTGACTCCCGGTTGACCGTAGGCAAAAGCCTCTCTCGCAGAGGCATTCATTGGCACCGCGGAATGGGCGGGCCCCAAGTAGCTGCCATCGTGCGCGCCGGGTCCGCCGCAACAGATGCCCGGACCACTGCCCAGCGTGACAAACTGCGGCAGATTATCGTTCAGACTGCCGAGTCCATAATGCACCCAGGATCCTATGGAGGGATAAAAACCATCAAAAATATGACGTCCCGTGTGGAACTGAAGCTGCGCCGCATGATCATTGTCCGTTGTCCACATCGACCGCACGACCGCCATATCATCGATACACTCACTCAGATGCGGCCACCAGTCGCTCACCTCAATGCCACTCTCGCCCCGTTTCCGATAACCAATTTGCAGGGGGTACACTCGAGGATACAAGTCACGCAGCACACCGGCGAAATCACGCACGTTTTTGCGGTAATAGGGCGAGTCCGTAATGATCTCTTTTAAAGGTGATTCATCAAGTGAGCGCCCCGCATAGCGGTTGAGGGCAGGCTTTGGATCAAAACTCTCCAGGTGACTCGTGCCGCCCATCATGAAAAACCAGATGACGCTCTTGGCACGCACGGGGAAATGCGGTGTGCCCACTCCCGTCTCCAGCTCCACGGGTTTCGCCACCCCATCGCGGTAGAGGGTCGCACCCAACGCCAGTCCCGTAAATCCCATGCCACAATCGGAGAGGAACGTGCGTCGCTGTACCTTTCCACATTGCCTTGCGCCATTCATCGTGTTCACCTTGGTTTTATCTTCCAGCACCCGCGATTGATCTCTGCGGAAACATCGCGGACCACCACCTGGCTCATCAGCGGATCGTCACAAAGTCATTATGATTGAGCAATACATGAATCAAGTTCCCCGCGGCGCGGCGTTCCGCCTCCACGACTCCCGACTCCCGCAGCGTCTCGGTCTGTGTCGACAGAAACTCGATACAGCTGTCCAACTCGGCCGTGCCGACCGGCCGGCTCAACACGGTTTCAAAGCCCGCCTGGACCAATCCCACCGGATCTGGGTGCCGTGCGCGAAGGCGATCCGCCAAACGCTGCGACTGCTCCAGCGCCAAACCGCTGTTGGATAGTGCCAGCGCCTGCTGAGGGATCACGCTTACCTGCCGCCGGTAACAGGCATTCGGGTCCGCGACGTCGAACACTTCAAGCATCTTCATCTTTTCGTTAGGTGTAAGCCGAAAATAGAGGCTTCGACGATAGATCTCTTCACCCAATGTTTCCGCAATCGCCGGTCCCCCCATGGTCGTATCCAGTGAACCGCACACCGCCAGCAGGCTATCGCGCACCGTCTCCGCCTCGGCGCGCCGTGAATTCATCCGCCACAAGAACCGGTTGTCCGGATCGCCCTGCAGATTAGCCCCCGCCATCTTCCCCGCCGAACTGGCCATACGGTAACTCCGTGAGCGCACCAGTAACCGATGCATCCGCTTCATCCGCCACCCACCTTCCATAAACTCAACCGCCAACCAGTCAAGCAACCGCGGATGGGTGGGAGGGATCCCGTTCAAACCCAGGTTCGCCACAGACGGAACGAGAGCGGCACCGAAATGACGCAACCACAAGTGGTTCACTGCGACCCGCGCTGTGCGCGGGTTCTGCCGGTTGCCAATCCAGCGGGCCAGTGCCAACCGCCGCCCGGTGCTGCGGCGTGGATAGACCGTACCCAAGGGTGTGTACTTCCCCGTCACACGTTCTGACCGCGTCTGCGCCGCGGCCTTTTCCTTTTCCGCCGCGCGAATCTTCTGTTCCGCATCCCGCTGTTCGCTCGCCTTCGTCGGCCGCCGCGTTGCCGCCAACAACGCGGCTTTGCGACGCGCCTGCAGCAACTTCAATTCAGCGTGGGCGAGCAACACCGCGACTTCCCCCCTCTCGGCAGCCTCCGCACTTTCCGTCAGTTCGTCCGCGTTCGGTGCCGTGCCATACTTGATACGCTCGGCAGCGACCCGCATCTGTACCGCCGCATGCTCCTGCTGCGCGACCTTCAGCTGGAGGCGTGCCACGGCCACCGCGTGAGCGGCATCGGCCGCCACCCTGCGCAAATCGGCCACCGTCGCTCGCAGCGACCGAATGGTCACTTCGCGAAACTCCGCCGCCCCTTCATGGACCCACAGTGCGAACCGACCCTCGGCCCGTGGCTCGGGAAGCTGGTACTCCAGCTTCTTCTCACCGTTCAACCAGATGGTCAAGGCCCGCTCGCGAACCTCAATCTCCACCGTCGTTTCCGCTCCCAGCGCGATGGGGGTTCTGACCACACCAGCGGGTGGATAGAACTGACGCCCGTGCTTGCGATGGAAAGCTTGAATCGACGTGGAATTGTCATTGGTACTGGTGTAAATGTCGTGCGAACTGCCCCCCTTGTCTCGGTAGTCGTAACTAAAGCCAACAGAACGTAATCCGCCCGGTTTCAGCGTCACATAGCGGACACGGGCGAAGAAATCACGGGGATGCGTCTCCCGCGAGACCGCGGTGGCGAAACGCGTGACCCGGGATTGTGTCAACGTGCCCTGTCCAAATCTCCATTGGCCCGACTTGATGTGCCAACGTGCGGAGGCGTCGCCGCCAAACAACTCTCGCATAAATGGCTCTTGTTGCGAACGATCCTCGGCTAACCCGTCAGAGACCGCGTTGGCGACCGCCGCGACCGCCAGATCGCGTTTTCGTTCGGCCGCCAACTCCGCCCTAGACGCGACCGCTACCTTACCTTTCGTCACCGCCAGCGTTTCGCGCACCGCGTCGTCACGCAGTGCCGGATAAAAGGCCGCCAGTGGCAAGGCAATGTCACGTACTTCCACAACGCCACCACCCAATGCAGGTGGAACACCGGGCTCCAGCGGAGATTCCTTATCTGGATAGCGTCCATCGCCGCGGAGGAACCTGAAAGTCGGCACACTCGGGTTCTTGTCGTAGGCCCGCGGCAACCCATTTTTCAATACTTGGCCGTACTTGGTGTCCTTGACCCTTTCCGGTGCGCCAGGTACCTGCTCCGTCAACAAATCATGGGGTTCAAAGAATGCACGAAACCGATAGTAATCAACCTGTGCGATCGGGTCGTATTTGTGATCATGACAGCGACAACAACGCAGCGTCAGCCCCAGGAATGCCTGGCCGGCATGTTCCACCGTATCAAACATCCAGACATTTCGATCAAACTTGTACCAGCTTCTTCCCAGATATCCTGTGGCGCGCACCACACCGCGATCCCCTGGCGCCAGTTCATCGCCGGCGAGCATTTCCATGACCATGCGGTCGTAAGGCTTGTCGTCGTTCAATGACTCCACGATCCAATCGCGCCAACGCCAGATACCGCGCCGCCCATAGCGAATCTCGTTAGTGCTTCCATACCAGTCGCTATACCGCCACACATCCATCCAATGCCGTCCCCACCGTTCGCCGTATTCGGGGCGAGCTAGCAGCGCATCGACGATCTGGTGGTAGGCCTTTTCGCTAGGATCCGCTAAGAAACTTCGGAGTTCGCTCCGTGTCGGCGGCAGGCCAATCAAATCCAGGTACAAACGCCGCAACAAAACCGCCGGCGACGCTGCCGGTCGGGGAGTCAATCCATGTCGTACGCGTTGCGCCTGCAGAAAGCGGTCAACCGGGTTATCGAGCGACCCCGACTCGGCCGCGGGCAGCGCCGGGCGCTGTGGAACCAGGTAGGACCAAAATGTTCGGGGGTCCTCCGCTGGCGTCTCGTCGGCGACACCGCGAGCCCCCTCCTCAATCCAGCGCCGCAACAGCGCCCTTTCCACCTCAGTGAGCGGAATTCCTTCACTCTCGGGTGGCATTTCAAACCCAGCCTGGCCTGTGACCGCCTGGTAGGCGAGGCTCTCCGCCAGATTTCCGCTCACGACCGCCGGACCACTTTCTCCACCACGTTTGGCAAGCAGCACAGTGTCCAGACGCAAACCACCGCGTTGTCGCAACGCCCCATGGCATGCGTAGCAGTGTTTTTGCAGAAGTGGTTTGATCTGCGTGAGGTAATCCACCTCCGCGGCCGTAATTGCGGCTCCTGATAGACCACACAACACCACTACGGAGTACCACACCGCAACCAAAACGGATCGGCTCGAATGCTGCGCGGAAGTCATACTACTGTTTTCTCAGCCCGGGAGTTGACTGTCCAGATGAATTAGCCTCCGAGATCTTGGGGAATCTCACCATCGCCGGTGCGTTCGCCGCCCAACACCCACGACAGATTAAAGCGGGCGACCTGTGATCCCCCCTTGGGACCGCCCTCAAAATGGAGATACACCCAACCCGCGCTAGCAGTTCCCGGCCGGCCCGCCGCCATTGACGAATAAGCGCTGCGGCCAGCGAACACCAGGCGTTTAACCGGCCAAGTGCGACCGCCGTCGAAACTCGCCCAGACCGTACCGTGGTCTCGCCCTTTCGCACTATCGCAATTGCTGTAAACCAGGATGTCTCGCCCCTTGACGGGTAACCGAGCCAATCCTCCCATACAGCCATAGTTCGAATTTTGTGGCCCATCCGGCAGCGCCTCACAAAACAGCAGCCCCTGCCAACTCGCGCCCCCATCATCGCTCCAAGCGGTCCACCTTCGGCGTGGATTCGCTCCCGCCGGCGCCCAATGTCGACGTGAGTTGTAGTACACGCGACCATCTGACAACTCCGCCAGCGTCGCCTCCCCCGTCCCCCTCGCGGGGAAGGGTTCACTCGTCTGCCATGTCTTTCCGCCGTCGTCACTGAATACGGCGTTTGTATAGTGTTCTGGCCACTTACTGCGTTCGTTACGTCCGGCGTAGAACCTCGACGGCCGCAGCAGTCGCCCTTTATGCTTGCCATGCCGCAGCGTGATTCCATGCTCGTTCATATGCATCGAAGGTGCATTGCCCTTACTATCGGGATGGACCTTGACTGGCTGCTTTGACCAGGTACGGCCATCGTCGCGGCTGCGATAGACGGTCAAGGGCGCTGGCGGATGTCGGGCTTCCACGAAAGCAAGAACATCTCCACTGCTTTCATCGACGGTCGTGCCACCTCCCTGAAACCCCGGACTGGATATGGTGATTTCCTCACCCCACGACGCTCCCCCGTCCTCACTACGACGGACGCGCACGCTTTTGGTCCCCCAGGTCGCCAACACGGTTCCCTGCAAAGTTACCACGACATTCGGAAACCGTTCGTCTGTAAAAACCTGGTGCATCTCCAGACGCGACTCCGCCAGAAAGGGCTTCAAGGCGCCTTCGACCAGCTGCTCCGCCTCCGCCACGCGTGCGCCGTGAGACACGACGACAGCCAGACACGAGCAAATTTGGATCATTACGGACTTCACACCACTGCCGTGTTTCATGGTTACCATCCTTATCTGTTCGCCTTGACACAATATGCGCACCCGGCACCTGGCACCTACTACCAGCCGGTCCGTTGCGGCATCATTTACGCATTCTATGTAGCCTCTCGGCTCCCACAACTCAACCGTGCTCCAATTGAGAAGCCAATAGACACTGGCCGGGCAGCACCTAAAATACGCCCTGGGCCACACCGTATGCAGCGGCTTTCCCATGCCGATCGGAATCCCACCGTGGTCAGATCCACTCCCACACTGTCGCCAGATCGCTTTGCCAAACGGCAAGCCAGGTTCCACCGAGCGGTTTACGCCAGTGCGCCATTTCGCTTCCACGACGTCATGACGCGTTTCTGGGAGCCGCCCGCCGGCTGTGTCGCCCATGATCACTGCCTGGTCCACACTGATGATTGCTGGCACCTGTTCGTTCTCAGCAACCGACTTGATGATCATGCCCACCTTGTCAAAGCCGTCCGCACGGCAGACTGGGATAACGCCAGCCAACATCCCTACACCATCGGGGACCGCCATCTCGCCGGGCCTCGCCTGGTCGAGCTCCGAGAAGTGGGCCGCGTGCTCACTTCCCCGTACGGAGAATGGGGAACGCTCGCCCACACGAACAGTTGCGTCTTTCGCGTGGGCGAGCGCTGGGCCAATTTACACTGTGCCATGAGTCCCCGGGGGCAGCGGCTCTGCATCGAATGGTCGACCGACCTGTTTCACTGGACCGCCGACCCCGCCAATCCCCTCTGGGCTCCCCCCGCCTGGGCCGGCGAAACCACCGTCTGCAAAGCTCCCTGTGTCGTAGCACATGAGGGCCGCTGGTATGTCTACTACAACCTCAACCTGGCCGAAGGCACGTCGACAGTCTCGTTGATTAGCACTTGCGACTTTCGCTCGTTTCATGACCACGGCGTCCAGATCAAATTCCCCAACCACTACCGTGGGACTCAGGGCTGTGAATCACCCACCGTTTTCCTACGGGAAGGAATGTGGCACTTGATGGTCGCGGCAGGAGACTCTTGGTGGCACGCCATCAGCAACAGCCCAGAAGCATTTATGCAACCGCAAGACATCCGGTCCGCAACAGCAGGCGGCGTTTACGACATGGGGCCCTTCCATGTCGCCAAAGTCTTTGTCCACCAGGGTCAATGGTGGATGACGTCAAGTTACAAGGCGGAACACCGTCGGCAGTGCCGCGCCGCGGGAACGCCCACCTTCCGTGGCGAAACTTTAGACGAAGCGGGGCTCTGTGCGGGACTGTACCTGACACGCATCAAATGGGATCACGATCGTCCCGTACTCTGCAAGCCGGCGACCGCAGCCATTCCCTGAACGGCAACGCCTTTGCGCCAACTTCGCCGTCGCCAGTCAGGCCACAGACGTTCTTCCCGAGCGACTGTTCAAAGCCCCCGCCCCTCACACGCTGATTTCTTACGTACTGAGATGACGCGGCCAACGGGACGCACACTGCCGAACTTTGTTGTGTAACTTTGTTGTGTATCGTGTCCAACTCACGCTC
>PAQH01000024.1 GCA_002709225.1 Planctomycetaceae bacterium | reverse complement strand
AAGCGACGACAGCATCAAGATCTGGCTCAACGAGCAGCTGGTCTTGGACAAGAAAGTCAAGCGCGGCGTGGCTGCCGGCCAGGAAAAGCTGACATTGCAGCTGGCAGAAGGGGAAAACCGCCTGCTTTTGAAGGTGGCGAATGCCAGCGGGGGCTACGGCTTCATTTTCCAGAAAACAGGAAGTGGATTGCCCGACAACGTCCTGGCGATCCTGAAGACGCCCGTGGCCGAGCGCGACGAAAAGCAGCGGGCGGAACTGTCCAAGTACTATCGGGGGATTGCCCCTAGCCTGAATGCCTCCCGCAAGCAACTCGCCAAACTCAAAAAGGAACACGAGGCCGCCACCAAAGCACTACCAACCACACTTGTCTCAATCTCTCGTGAGCCGCGTTTGATGCGCGTGCTGCCACGCGGCAACTGGCTGGATGACTCAGGCCCCCAGGTCGAACCGCAGACACCTGTCATCCTGGGTACCCTCGACGTCGGCGACCGCCGCGCAACACGTCTCGATTTGGCACACTGGATCGTCGATCGCCAGAACCCACTGACCAGTCGTGTGTTTGTCAATCGACTCTGGAAACTGTATTTCGGATACGGCTTGGCGCGCACCCTGGACGACCTCGGCGTGCAAGGCCAATGGCCAACGCATCCCGAACTACTCGACTGGTTGGCGGTAGAATTCATCGAGAATGGTTGGGATATCAAGGGGATGGTAAAAACACTCGTGATGTCTCGGAGCTACCAGCAAGACTCCCGCCCCACGGCTTCATTGCGAGAACGCGATCCTTTCAATCAATGGTACGCGCGGCAATCACGTTGGCGTCTGGATGCTGAGCTAGTGCGCGACAACGCCCTGGCAATCAGCGGCCTGTTGGTCAATACGATGGGGGGCCAGAGTGTCAAACCTTATCAACCTGCTGGGTATTGGGCACATCTCAACTTTCCGCAACGCAAATGGCAGAAAGGGGCCGGAAACGCGCTCTACCGTAGAGGACTTTACACCCACTGGCAGCGGACGTTCCTGCACCCCAGCCTGGTCGCTTTCGACGCCCCGTCCCGCGAAGAGTGCACTGCCGAACGACCTCGTTCCAATACACCCCAGCAGGCTTTGGTGCTGCTGAATGACCCCTCGTATGTCGAAGCCGCGCGGGTCTTTGCCGAACGCATCTTGAAACATGGCGGCGCTAACCCAACGGAACGAATCGACTGGGCATTTCGGGAAGCGTTGTCCCGTCAGCCAACGGACAAAGAACGGCTTGTCTTGGCCCAACTGCTCGAAAAACACCGGTCCGACTACAAAGCAGATCCAGAGGCGGCCAACGCCTTGCTTAAGGTCGGAGACCAGACCGTCAAGCAGGCCCAAGATCCGGTGGAATTGGCGGCCTGGACTTCGCTGGCACGCGTCGTTTTCAATCTCCACGAAATCATTACACGTTATTGATCGAACACGCCCCACAGCACCACCCACGGAAATTCCTCCCCGCGGAAATGGGAGGGCATCCGTCACGGATCGGTGCTCTGCAACACGTATCGAACAGAGAGAACATCACATGCAATCTCCCTCTGGTCTGCAACGCGGGATTTCCCGTCGTACGTTCCTTTCTCAATCGCGCATTGGAGTTGGAGCGACGGCCCTGGCATCGTTGCTCGACCCGCGACTCATGGCCACGGAAAGCACTCCGGCCAACAAACCGCTTGATCGTTGGCCCGGAGTATTGCAGACATTGCATCACCCGCCAAAAGCGAAACGGGTCATTTTCCTTTGCATGGCAGGGGGGCCCTCGCATCTGGAAACATACGACTACAAGGAAGAGCTGGCGAAACACGACGGCAAACCAATGCCCAAGTCCATCACCCAGGGGCAGCCGATCGCGCAATTGCAGGGGCAGCGGGACAGCCTCAAATGCCTGGGACCCCAGCACTCCTTTCAGAATTATGGCAAGAGTGGGCAGAGTATCAGCACGGCGTTACCGCACATTGGCGAAAAAATTGCCGACGACATTTGCATCATTCGTTCCCTGACCACCAAAGCCATCAATCACGATCCCGCACACACATTCATGAATACCGGCACCACCATCTCGGGTCGCGCCAGTATGGGATCCTGGTTGTGGTACGGACTGGGAAGTGCTTCTGAAGACTTGCCGGGCTTCGTTGTGCTGACTTCCGTAGGGGGTGGACAAAGCCAGCCGATCGCAGCCCGACAGTGGCATAGTGGGTTCCTGGCCAGCAGATTTCAAGGCGTACCCTTTCACTCAACCGGCGACGCCGTGCTCTATTTGAATCGCCCGACTGGCGTCACCTCTGGACGTCAGCGTGATGTGGTCACCGCGGTGCAAGAATTGAACCGCCTCTACGACAACCTGGTCGACGATCCCGAAATCTCCACACGCATCAATCAGTATGAAATGGCATTTCGTATGCAGACCAGCGTGCCAGAATTGATGGACCTGAGCGATGAACCCGAGAAGATACTCGATCTCTACGGAACCAAAGGCGCTGACGGTTCTTTTGCATCCAACTGTCTGCTGGCGCGACGGCTGGCCGAGCGGGGGGTCCGGTTCATTCAACTCTACCACCGCGGTTGGGATCATCACGGCGGGATCAAGAAAGGTGTCCAAACAACTGCTGGACTCATTGACCAGGGCTGCGCCGCGCTTGTCCAGGACCTCAAACAACGGGGCATGCTGGAGGAAACGCTGGTGATCTGGGCCGGGGAGTTTGGACGCACCCCCATGGCGCAAGGAACAGGCCGCGATCACCACATCAAAGGCTATTCCATGTGGATGGCGGGTGGTGGTATCAAACCGGGTACCAGCTACGGCGCAACGGATGACTTTGGCTATAACGCGGTAGAAAACGTCTTTGAAGTGCACGACCTGCACGCCACCATGCTGCATCTGCTGGGAATTGACCACTTGAAATTAACGGTCAAATTTCAAGGGCGCAACTTCCGTTTGACCGACGTCCACGGCCGTGTCGTCCCAGAAATTCTCGCCTGACAAATCAGCTCGCCTGGACCAGGGCTTCGTCCTGTCTTACGGTTTCATCAGGGAAGGTCGCCGCTTTCATGGTACGCACCAGAAAACCACCTCGCGATTCACTAAAACCAGACGAGTGTCTCTGCGACTACTGCTCCGCCAAGTGCTGCAAGTATTTCGCGTTGCCGATCGAAGAACCCACGCGCGGTAAGGATTTCGACTTCATCCGCTGGTACTTGCTGCATGATCGCGCGACGGTTTTTGTCGAAGACGACAGCTGGTACTTGCTGGTGCATACGGTCTGCGAACATTTGCAAGCCGATAACCGCTGTGGGATCTACGAAACACGTCCGCAGATCTGCCGGGATTACTCAACCGACGGCTGTGAATATGAAGACGACTGGACGTACGACCGTTATTTTGAAACAGCCGATCAGGTGGCGGAATACGCCGAAGCCGTCCTCAAGAAAAAAGCGGGACAAGGTCTCCGCAGCCCGCGTCCCGCGCTGTTGCCACTCGTCTAAGCCAGCGCCTGCCAGCGTCATTGAATGCGGTGTTTTGCTTTGGGCCTTATTCCCTGCCGACGCGACTACTCCGATCACGAATCTTAGCCTTGATTTACCCTCCCTCGCCCGCGCGACACACAAGGCGCCGGGAGTTGGCCAACGCGTGTCCGCCAGCGCAAGATTAGAACCGAATCTGCCACATGAACGCAACCAATCCATCTCGCCCCTCAGCACTGATTACGCCGCGAACGTTGAAGGGATTTCGCGACTATTTACCCATTTCGATGATTCCCCGCGAGCGATTAATCGATATCGCCCGCCAGGTATACCGTTCTTACGGGTTTACTCCGATTGACACTCCAGCCCTGGAATATCGAGAAATCCTCGAAGGCAAAGCGGGTGAGGAATCAAACAAGCAACTGTACCGTTTTGAAGATCATGGGGGCCGTGAAGTCGCGCTGCGTTTTGACCTGACGGTGCCACTGGCACGCTTCATGGCCCAACATGCGGGCAATCTGGGAACCCCCTTCAAGCGTTATCACGTCGCGACCGTCTGGCGCGGAGAAAACACCCAGCGAGGTCGCTATCGCGAGTTCATGCAGTGCGATTTCGATACGATCGGCACACGTTCGGTCGCCGCCGATATTGAAACAGGCCTCGTCATTCACGACCTGATGCAAGCGTTAGGGCTGACGGACTTCACCATTCATCTGAACAACCGCCAGGTGCTCAACGGCCTGTTGGAAAAACTCGGCCTGGCAGGACAGGCACTCCCCATTCTCCGCGCACTGGACAAACTGGCCAAAATTGGTCCCGAAAAAGTCGCCGCGGAAATGGCCAGTCAAGCCGGTGCCAGCCCGGATCAGGCGCATGCCGTACTGCGACTGGCCGGCCTCGTCGGCACCAACAGTGAAATCCTGGATCGGCTCTCACCCTTGGTCGACGGCCAGGAAACGGGCCAGGCGGGGCTTGACCGTTTGCGGGAAATTCTCGCGGGACTTCAAGCTGCCGGCATCGCTGAAAAACACATTCGTCTCGACCTCTCGATCGCGCGCGGGCTGGATTATTACACCGGAGTCATCTACGAGACCTTCCTCGATCAACTCCCGGAAATCGGGAGCGTTTGCTCAGGCGGACGGTACGACAACCTGGCACAACTCTACACGCGACAAGAGCTACCGGGCATCGGTGCCTCGCTGGGTCTGGACCGCTTGCTCGCGGCACTGGAAGAACTAGGGGGACTCGAACGTACTCAGACGACTGCACCGGTCTTCATTCCCTTCTTTGACAAGCATCGCCTGAGCGACTACTTACAGATCGCGGCGCTGGTGCGCAAGGCCGGATATGGTGCCGAGATTTACCCGGATCCCAAGAAACTCGGGCAACAACTCAAATACGCTGGGCAACGTGGTTTTCAGGTAGCTCTGATCGCGGGGTCGAACGAACTCGATGCCCAGCAGTGCCAGCTCAAAGAGCTGGCCACGGGTGAATCCCAGGTCTTGTCGCTCATGCCGCCCGCAGCGGAATTACTGGCTGCCATCGAACAACTGGTGGACTGATCCCTGGCAGAACGATTACTCTGTTTGCTCTATCACCTTCGCAGCTGCGATGCCGGCCAACCTCACCCACCAATACCGGAAAGCAGAAGCTGCTTACCGCAGGGCCACTTCCAGGGAAGAGGAATTGCACTGTTTGCAGACCATGCTCCGGGAAATCCCGAAGCACAAGGGTACCGACAAGCTACAGTCGGACCTGAAGCGAAAGATCAGTCAGGCCAGGAAGCTGGTAAGTGATGCGCCCCGTTCTGCTGCCGGTCACGGCCATCGACGGCGGATCCCACGTCAGGGCGCGGGGCGGGCCGTCTTGATCGGAGCGCCAAACGCAGGCAAAAGCCAATTGGTCACCAGTCTCACCCGGGCGCATCCAGAAGTGGCGCCGTACCCCTTTACAACACAGCAACCACAACCAGCCATGATGCCCTGGCACGACGTGACGGTGCAGTTAATCGATACACCCCCAATCATCGTCGAAGCATTTGACTCCACGCTACTAGACCTGATCCGAGGCGCTGACGTGGCACTGCTGGTCATTGACGCGGGAGAGGCAGACGGCATCGCAGCGACCCAGCGGATCATCGAACACCTGCAGCAGACAAAAACGCGCCTGGCGCCCAGTTCCTATCTCGACCTGGACGATCTGGGAGTTTCCTATACGCGCACATTGACCGTTTTGAATAAATGTGATGGGCCCGATCTTGCGCAAAATCTACCGCTACTGGACGCGTTCCTCCCACGCGACTGGGAACGCTTCCCCATTTCCGCCGCCACGGGCGAAGGCCTGACAGGCCTGGCTGAGGCCATCTTTGACGCATTGAACGTCGTCCGGGTCTACACGAAATTGCCCAACAACAAGGAACCGGATTACGATCGCCCATTCACGATTCAGCGCGGTGGCACCCTAGTGGAAATTGCCCAGCTCATTCACAAAGATCTCGCCCGCGACTTGAAGCATGCCCGCGTGTGGGGCCAGCACGTTCACGACGCGACCACCGTCAGCGGCGACTACGTGCTTCATGATCAGGACATTGTGGAGCTGCACATTTGACGACTGGGCGGTCAAAACAGACGACTTGGATTCCAGATCTGTTGCCGCGCAGGCCTGGAACTGGAAGCCAGAATCTCTCTACGACACAGCCACAAACGCGGTCACTGCCAAAACCCACCAGTACCTAACACATCATTACCACGTGAATTCGCTGTAAGCGCCAAATCTTCGCCGCCGTCTACCGATTACAAGATCGCACGTCGTATTAGTCACCAAACCAATATCCACCAAATCTGCTCGGATCGTAGACAACATCGTGCCTCACACTCCCATCGATTCTATTTCTGTCACTCGTATTTTGTCACCTGGCATGACGGGAACGACGTTTTGATGACGGTGGATCATGGTGGTGAATTCGTCGCCGGTTTCCGCCGCGACAATCTCTGGGGAGTGCAGTTTCACCCCGAAAAAAGTCACCGCTTCGGAAAAACCCTCTTGAACCGTTTCATTGATACCTTCGATGATCACACATAGAGTCATCCCAGTCCTGCTGCTGCAAGACGGAGCGTTGGTTAAGACGCATCGGTTTCGTCAGCCCACTTACGTGGGGGATCCGATTAACGCGATCCGAATCTTCAATGAAAAAGAAGTGGACGAACTCTTTCTGATCGACATCACTGCGAGCCGCGAGAACCGAGAACCTGATTACGAACTCATCCAAGACTGTGCCTCCGAATGCTTTATGCCACTTGGCTATGGAGGTGGCATCTGTGATGTGGCCCAAGCTACGCGCCTGTTTGATTTGGGAATCGAAAAAGTCTCTCTGCAAACGAGTCTTCTTCAGGCTCCTGACCTGGTGTCGCAAATTGCCGAAAAGTACGGCAATCAAGCTGTGGTCGCTTCCGTCGATATACGAAGGAACTGGCGCGGACAGATCAAACTCTGGTCGGCCAAAGAACAGCGGCCTTTGCGGAGAGACTGGAAAGAACATCTACGCACTGTGCAGACACTCGGTGCCGGCGAGATTCTACTGAATGCGGTCCACCGGGATGGTACGGGCCAAGGCTACGACTGTACAACGATCTCCGAAGCCGCTCAGATCGTCGAGATTCCCATCATCGCGCTTGGTGGCGCCAGCAACATTCAGGACTTCGCAACCGCTGTGGGCGCCGGCGCGGCCGCACTCGGTGCCGGACGCATGTTCGTCTTTGAGGGGCCACACCAGGCCGTCTTGATCAGTTATCCCGGCTACCAGGAACTAATGGAAGTTTTGTCCTGACAAACGAACCTGTTCATCAGCCGCGCAACTGGCGCATCTTCGTCCACAAGGGGACGTCGGATTTGAATTCGTCGTGACGCCGGGGTAGGCGCGCCAAATAGTCATCCAGCTGACGTTCGGTCCAACCCATCTTCTTCACGAAGTACGTGCGGTCTCTTTCAATCTCCGCTGGGTCGTACGCCGAACCTGCCAACATCTCGAGCGCCTCCGCCCGAGTCATTTCACCAGTCATGATCAGAGTTGAGGCGTGTACGCGTCGCTTGTCGATGCCGAATTTTACCGGAAGCAAATAGCCCTGGTAAAAACGGGTCAGAATGGATTCATCATGCTTGTACTGGTAACGCTTGTAGTCGTAACGTTCTTCAAGCAACTCGAGGGCCTGTGACTTGTTGAATTCCACGTAGTTCAACAACCGAACCTGTTGCATACGGCACACTTTGTGGTAGTACAGCCGCCGCCAGATACCGATGCCTGGAAACTTTCTTGTCGCAGCACCCCCAGACCTGGCGATGTCTCGGATATTACACAGGTCCCATTTATAGTGCCGCCAGCCACGAGGCAGCATCAGCCCTTCGGTTGCGGCGTTGAATCCCATCAACATGTGTCGAATACCGCGCTTCTCTGCCTGTCGATAAACCACACCTTGTGACGCGTTGTCATATAAAAGCTCAATGTCAACGACGTCTGCATCAAGAAACGCCTGCAACAGCAATCGGTAGCATTGCCATTCGCTCACGTGGGTATAAAGATCGACACCCAATCGTGTCACCAGTTCTTGATATTATTAGCCGCCGCTTCGCTATTCCAGTTGTTGTCCATATGTACCGCCAACGGGCGCAAACCATGCTCAACCGCCAGGTGCAGAACATAGGAACTACCTCGCACCAGAAACAACCGGACCGCTCCTTATCTTGATTCGCATTCGCTGCCTGTTCAATCATTATTCTGTGCGACCAACCCGCTTCTTCGCTTCCTCACAGGTTCTCAACCGCCCTACTACTATTAGCCACGACTGCGGTTCCGAAACCGGCCTCTGGGTCGCAAGCTACATTCCTCACCCCCAATGGAACACCGGTCGGAATAATCCGATTATGCCGACCGCAGGACCTGTCTGGCGGACGCTCTGGTGAAACGTTCACACAACGCACTGATCGCTGGAATTTCGCTAGAGAAATCACCGCCTCTCAAGCAGAGTAAATGGAAAGCCGGTTTGCGGATCACGCAACTGGTGGATCACCCGCTACCTCGTTCAACCAGTACTCGTCGCATAGGAAAACGTCAGCGGAACCGCTCTGCGGCGACCACCTGGGCAAGTTCGTACAGCGGAGAGTTGCATTGGATTCTCCGCGCAGGGAATCGCAGACACCGGCTGCTGCAAACCACGTATCGAATTACAGCACAACCCCCAGCAGGGCTTTCAGTCGATGGACCAACCGCGACTTAACTTCGGGATCGTAGGCTGCGGGCGCATCGCCCAGCGGCACGCACAACACATCGCCACAGCGGGTCGCCTGGTCGCCACCTGTGACGTCCTGCGACCTCGAGCCCAACAATTAGCAGAACCCTATTCAGCCACCGCTTACCAGTGCTTCAATGAGTTATTGGAATCGGAAAAAAACCTCGATGTCATCTCCGTTTGCAGTCCCAACGGCCTGCACGCAACGCATGCCATCCAGGCCCTGCGCGCCGGCAAACACGTTATTTGTGAAAAACCAATGGCCCTGACTGCCGCCGACTGTGGTGACATGATTCAAGCGGCCGAACGGGCGAACCGACGCCTGTTCGTCGTCAAGCAAAACCGCTTCAACCCTCCCGTGGCAGCCGTTAAAGAGGCGTTGGAGCTGGGCAAATTGGGNCAAATCTACAGCGTTCAATTGAACTGTTTCTGGAATCGCAACCCAGATTACTACCAAGAGTCATGGAAAGGAACNCTCGNTNTGGATGGCGGCTGTTTGTTNACCCAATTCAGCCACTTTGTCGACCTGNTNTANTGGATGGTNGGNGNCATCGATCAAGTACATGCCTTTGCCGATAACTTTGCCCACAAGCAAACGGTCGATTTTGAAGACTGCGGCGTCGTCGCTTTACGTTTCCGCAACGGTGTCCTGGGGACGATTCATTTCACGGTCAACAGCCACCGCCGAAACATGGAAGGATCCTTGACCCTGTTCGGCCAACGCGGCACGCTAAAAATTGGCGGCCAGTACTTGAACGAACTCGAATACCAGGACATTGAAGACTATGAAATACCTGCGTTGCCACCCGGTAACACACCGAATCGTTACGGCCATTACGAAGGCTCCATGTCGAATCATGACCGCGTCTACGGCAACGTTGTCGATGTTTTGACACGCGATGGCGTCATCGCCACCAACGCTTTTGAAGGTCTCAAGACGGTAGAAATGATCGAAGCTATCTATTCGAAAATACGATGGACCCCAACATCAAATCCGTTACAACACGAAACGTACAATTCGGCCACCGCGTGACGGTTGTCGAACCGGTTAACTTGTACGATTGCACTGTGGGAGACGATGTCTTTATCGGCCCCTTTGTAGAGATCCAAGGCGGTGTCGACGTAGGCTCGCGTACACGCATTCAATCCCACTCCTTTGTCTGTGAACAAGTGACCATTGGAAACGACTGTGCGATCGCCCATGGTGTCATGTTCATCAACGACCGTTACGCAACCGGGGGTCCGGCTGGCGGAAACCGTGACCTCTGGGAAGCAACGTGCATCGGAAATCACGTATCGATTGGCAGTAACGCCACGCTGCTGCCAGTTCGCGTCTGTGACCACGTCGTGATTGGGGCGGGATCGGTAGTGACGCACGATATTGGTGAGCCAGGCATCTACGCCGGGAACCCGGCTCGTTTGCTGCGCCATCTCAGCAGTACTCCCCCAAACTCTACCGGAAGCGACTGCCCATGAAGTTTGTCGATCTCCACGCACAGTATCTGACGATTCAAGAGGAAATCGATGCGGCAATCGCCGTGGTCATCGCCGAGTCCTCATTTGTACGTGGTCGGCACGTCGCCAATTTTGAAACTGCCTTTGCGGAACACATCGGTGTTCCACACTGCGTCTCTTGTGCCAATGGAACCGATGCGCTTTACATCGCGATGAAGTCACTCGGTCTGGAACCAGGCGACGAAGTTCTCACCACGGCGCATTCCTGGATTTCGACCAGCGAAACCATCACCCAAGCGGGTGGTACGCCCGTCTTCTGCGACACCGAGACAGACTATTTCTGCCTCGATCCACACCAACTCGAGTCCAAGATCACGCCCCGCACACGTGGCATCATCCCAGTCCACCTGTACGGACAACCGGCCGATATGGAAGCGATCCTGCAAATCGCCCGGCAGCATAATCTCTGGGTCATCGAGGACTGCGCGCAAGCGCACCTGGCCAGTTACCAAGACCAGTCGGTAGGCACCATGGGCGACGCGGCCACCTTCTCCTTCTATCCCGGTAAGAACCTAGGAGCAATGGGTGACGCGGGTTGTCTGGTGACTCACCGCAACGACGTGGCGGAATTCGCAGCACTCTTTGCCCACCATGGGGGCAAACATCAACACCTGATGGAAGGCATCAATAGTCGCCTGGACGGTCTTCAAGCAGCTATCTTGAATGTCAAACTCAAATACCTTTCTGACTGGACCAAGTCCAGACGCCGCATTGCCGACAGCTACGACCGACAGCTGTCGCGGATCCCCGGAATCACCATTCCACCCCGGCGGCCCGGCTGTGAGCATGTCTTTCATCTCTACGTGATCCAAACGGAGCGGCGTGATTGCCTGCGAGACCATCTCCGTCAACGGGAGATTCCCACCGCCATTAATTACCCTTGCCCGCTGCCCCTGGTTCCCGCCTACGCATACCGCAACGGGCAGCCCGCCGACTTCCCGACGGCAGTGCATCACGCCCAGCGGGTTCTCTCACTACCACTGTACCCAGAAATGTCGCCCGTAGATGTCGAGCGCGTGGCAACCGCGATTGAGTCCTTCCAGCAAGTCACAGCGACAGCGGGCTGACGCACGATCAGATCAACTCACGAATCGGTTGACCGTCGGGAAGAATGGGAATCGGACGGCCATCCAGGTTTACCGTGTGACCGGCAGGATCGATTCCCAGATGGCGGTAGACCATCGTCAGTACATCATTGGGATGAACAGCTCGCTGCGCGGGAACCTCCCCTTTGGGAGTCGAGGCGCCGATCACCTGGCCCATCTGCAAACCGCCACCGGCCATCAGAATACTCATCAACGCGCCCCAATGGTCACGTCCGCCTGTGGCGTTGACACGAGGTGTGCGTCCAAATTCACCCCAGACCAACAGCAACACGCGCTTATCCAGACCACGCTCGTAGAGATCCGACACCAAGGCGGACAACATCTGGTCCAGCGGGGGTCCGGAAATATCCATGCCGCGAGAAGGCCCATTCGAGCCATCGGCCGGTCGCTTGTCATTAACGATGTTGAGATGCCAGTCCCAGCAGAGTGAATCGGGGGCGGTATTCATCGTCACAAAGGTCACGCCAGACTCGACTAAACGTCGAGCCAACAGACCCATCTGGCCCCACCGATGACTGCCGTAACGCTCCCGGGTCGCGGGTGATTCCCGACTGAGGTCGAACGCCTCGCGGGCAGCGCCGCTGGTAACAATTTCCAGCGCACTGCGATTAAACTCGTCGATTCCCGAAATCGCTCCCGTCGCATCGACGTTGCGTTTCAGCCGATCAAGTTCCGACAACAGAGACTGGCGGTCCGCCGTCCGCGCCAAAGTCAAATCATCTGCCAATTTCAGGTTCGCGGTCGCCCGTTGAATCTTCTGGGAATCAAACGCCTGAAAGAACGGATCCTGTCGCACGACAAAACCGGCGTTGGCGGCACCCAGGTACCCCGAACCCATTACCGCAGCGATCGTGGGGTTCCGTGTAAATTCCTCAGAAATCCGCACGTAGGGAGGCAGGCCCGGCCGTACCGGACCGCGAAAATAGGACGCAATCGCGCCCGTCGAAGGATAATACGCTTGGCCCGGTTTGCGATACCCGGTCGACAGCCAATGGGCCCCCTCGAGGTGCCCGTTGGTAGTGTGGCTCACGGTGCGAATAATAGCGGTCTGATCAATCACTTGAGCCGTCCGCGGCATCGTCTCGCAAAACTGAATGCCTGGCAAGGGCGTGGCAATCGCGCCGTAGGGGCCGCGAAATTCAATCGGGGCATCAGGCTTGGGATCGAATGTCTCAAACTGGCTGGGACCACCCCCGAGCCAAATCTGGATAACGGCCGTGTCTTTGGTGGTAGCGCCAGCCTGTCGTTCGGCGGCCTGCAGCCGGAGGATGTCGGCCAGCGGTAAACCACCACTCCCCGCGAGCAGGCTACACTTGAGAAATCGACGGCGATCAGCTTTGGAAGGTAACTTCACGGTTCGGCTCTGAATTCAGCGAATTAACGGATTAAATCGATCCAATCTGGCAGAGGCGCTGGGCATGTCCTCCAGCGGCAGCGTGCCGTTCGCCCGGCAGGTAGACGGGCTGCAGCCTTTGTCACGACGTGTAACCACTCAACTCTCGAATCGGCTCTCCGTTACGTAAACTGGGAATGGGACGGCCATTGAATTCAACCCCCACCCGAGGATCAAAATCGATCTTCAAGTGACGGTACAAGGTTGACAGAAAGTTGTACGGAGTAACGCGCCGGTCGACCGGATCTTCCCCGCGTGGATCCGTGGCGCCGATCACCTGCCCGGTCCGAATACCGCCACCAGCAAACAACATCGAATTCGCCCGTGGCCAATGATCACGCCCCGGCTGGACCGTTCCCTTCTTACCGCTGGCCTGGCCGCCGCCACTGCTGGGCGAATAGGAGATACGTGGTGTCCGGCCAAACTCACCCGTGACAACGACGAGAACACGTTTATCCAATCCGCGACTGTAGATGTCTTCGATCAATGCGGAGACCGCCTGATCGTAGTAGGGTGCCCGGTATTTATTGGCATTGAATACGTGATTATTGACCGCGTGGTCATCCCAATTACTCGGCCGGGCACAGAGCGGACCATCAAACTCGGTCGTGACAATCTCCACACCCGCTTCAACCAGTCGACGCGCCAACAAACACTGTTGGCCCCATTGGTGTCGACCGTAGCGATCTCGAATCGCATCCGGTTCGAGCGACAAATCAAACGCTTTACCGGCTTCCGAACTGGTCAACATGGAGATTGCCTGCCGTTGAAAATCATCGACTGCGTCGACCACAGTTGAACCGTCCAAGTCTCGCCGCAACTGATCAAATCCACGACGTAACGCAGCGCGTTCTTGCAACCGCGATAATTGGCTGGAATCTTTCAAACCAATGTTGGGAACCTCGAAATTGGGTTTGCTGGGATCTCCGGTCACCCGAAAAGGATCAAATGCAGGGCTGATGTGACCCGCACCAGCAATCACAAAACTGTCGTAACGATCAACGGGATTCACCGCCACATAATTCGGCAGTACGCGACCAGGCCGATCCCGTAGATAATTGGCAACGGTCATCCAATCGGGATAGACGGGCTTCGGTTTATCTGCGCGGTCGGGGTCGCCACTCAACACGCGCAACGATCCGGCCGGATGCCCCCCCGCATCGTGAGCCACCGAACGGAGCAGGGCATAGCGGTCGGCAATCCTCGACAAACGCGGCAGCAGTTCACTGATCCGAATACCCGCCACATTGGTATCGATCGCATTGTACGGGCCGCGAAATTCCGAGGGCGCTGCGGGTTTCGGATCCCATTGTTCCAGGTGACTGGCGCCACCACGCAGCCACACCAGTATGATCGCGGTATCCTGACGGGGGGCTTGCGCCGCCTGGGCGCGCAGACGAAACAGCTGCGATAACGTGAGACTGGAAAATCCGCCCAATCCAGCGCGTAAAATCTCGCGGCGGCCCAAACGCGGATTGCGCTGCGGGCCCGCGCAGCAGCCAGCGCGCGTCAAGTCGTTTCCCATGGCGTTTTACGAACTCCAGAAAACACGAATGGTATCCGCCCGCAAGACCTTATCGGGCCCCTAGGCGCCAACCTCTCCATCATATCAGCAATTCTTGGTTTATACCCGATCGGAAAGAGCACAAGCAACGCGAGGATGCCAATTTCTGGGTATTGCCGCGACCCCCAATCAGCCACCAAACCGGGGGGTCAGGTATGAACTGCGGTCCAGCGGCTCAGCAGGCGACTGGCTGGCCAGAATGGCTCCCACGGGTAATTACTTCCGGAAGCCGGCTCCGGGCAGGCCCGTTGGCGGGTCAGCTGTAGCCATACTCGACGAACCACTGCCAAGCGTCGGCCACCGTTTCCCGTGCCCCGCGGCATTGGTAATTCAGTTCCTGCGCTGCGCGACGGCTACTGTAATGATGCCAGAGGTGGGACATTTTCACACTCACCGAATTGACATCCGGCTCCTTACCAGTCCAATTCGCCACTCGGTCACCACACCAACCGATCAGGGTGGTCAGCGGGGGGCGGGCCTGGCCCCAGGGCCCGCGCGCGCCGGCTGCCTCGGCAAACAACGTCCAGGCCTCAAAATAGGTCATGTTGTGGCCCGCCAGGATGTATTGGCGTCCCATCCGCCCCGGTTCCAGCGCCGCCAGGCAACCGGCGGCCACATCACGGACGTCACAGATCGATACGCCTCCCAACGGTGCCGCCGGTGAAAATCGCAGCGCGACTTCCAACAACATCCGTCCGGAGGACGGTTTCCAGTCCCACGGGCCGAGCATGAAGGCTGGATTGACAATCGTTGCCTGTAAACCGCCTTGCACGGCCTGCCGGATGACGCCTTCCGCGGCCCGTTTGGTGGTGACGTAAGGGCAAGCCGGCTTGCTACCCGGTGTCTCCTCATCCGCCGGACTTTGCCGTGTCGCGGGGGCCAATGCATCGACACTCGATACATGAACCATCCTGGCACCGACTGCCTGTGCGGCGGCGGCTAAGGCCCTCGTACCCTCTACGTTAATGCGCTGCGCCGACGCCTCTCCAGTCCGTCCAATCGCGACAAACGCGGCGGCGTGAACGACCTCAGAGATTCCCTGACAAGCCTGCTGTAACGAAACGGGGTCCTGCAAATCGCCCCCCACAACATCGACATTAAGACCATCCAGTGGCCGTGGATCGGCCGTTTCCCGCACCAATGCACGGACCGGCTGGCCTCGTTCAAGAAGCAGGCGGACAATGTTATTGCCCAGCAAGCCTGTCGCTCCGGTCACCAGCGTCGTCATCTGCAGCCCCACCCCGGGTCATGTTCGGTGTCAAACTAGCCGATTATAAAGGAGGCAACCAAACATGTGCCACGTCGCGCATTGGCCAGGCAACCTCCTGGAAGTCAAGCTGACGATCCCCACAGTCCGCCAGTTTCACACGATGGCAGGGAGGAAAACGGATGGCCAATGTGACGATTCAGGCTGTCGAAACGCGATCCCAGCAGAACGAGTTCGTCAGGCTCCCTTGGAAACTCTACGCGCAGGACCCGAATTGGGTTCCCCCGCTGCTCCAGAATCACCACGAGCTGCTGGGCTATCAATCGGCGTTGGGTCGGCGCTTCGGCAAGCCACACCCGTTCCATGACGAAGCCGACATGCAGACCTTTCTGGCCATTCGCGATGGTCAAGTATGTGGCAGAATCGCGGCCACTATCCATCACGTGCATAATCGCACCTATGAGGAACAACGAGGGTTTTTCGGCTTCTTTGAGTCGATCAATGACACCGGGGTCTCCAAAGCGTTATTGGATGTAGCCCGAGACTGGCTCTCCGACCGCGGCATGCGGGCCATCCGCGGCCCTATGAACCCCTCCTTCAATTACGAAATGGGGCTGCTGGTCAAAGGATTCGACGCGCCGCCCACGTTTATGATGACCTACAACCCTCCCTACTACGCGGACTTGATTGAAGGGTGGGGCTTTGAAAAAGTCCGAGACATGTACGCGTTCCGTGGCCACGTCGATATGGTGGAGACACTCGACAAAAAAATGTGGTTTGTGATCGAAGAATCAACCCGC
>PAQH01000023.1 GCA_002709225.1 Planctomycetaceae bacterium | reverse complement strand
CGGGTCCCACGGAGACGCCCTTTAATGAGGAAGTGGAGCGACTGCGGAAATTGGTGAAGATAGCTGAAATGGAAGGCGTCATTGTCAGCATGAAGAGCCAGATCGGCCGTTTCTCTGAAGACCCGGATACGGTCTCTGTGCTTTGCGATAACGTGGAAGGTCTGGGTTTGACTTTGGATCCTAGCCCTTACATCTGTGGCCCCTATCGCGGCAAGAGCATCGATGCTCTGATGAAGTACGTGTATCACGTCCACCTGCGCGATGCGAGCCCAGATGCGTTTCAGGTTCGTGTCGGACAGGGTGAGGTTGACTACGGTCGTCTGATCAGCCAACTCCGTATAGTGGATTACCGCCGTGCTTTGTGTGTGCACATATCTAACATGGAAGACGTCGACCACATGGCGGAAATGCGCAAGATGCGAAGGTTATTGGAAAGCTTATTGTAGAACGCCAATAACGCAGCAGCCCGAGGGCGCTCGCATCTCGGCAGGCGCGCATTGTCAAAGGCGTTTGCGATGACAGCTGAAGTGCTGTTGATTTGGCAAGGCGGGGTCTTTTCCGATGGCAGTGCAGGTCGGTGCGCGGTGCTGGACGCTCGGTTCCACCGATTCCATAATAGGGACGTTCGTGAACCGACCGCCTGTCGCCACCGATAAGCGTCTGCGGGACTGCATATTCACGTTGCCTTTTACCCTCATTGCGTTCGGAGTTGCTCATGTCTCGAACGATTCAGTTTTCCCTGACCCTGGCGGTTCTGGGGATGGTGTTATTTTCCGGTTGTCGTACCGAAAGTGAGAGTGACGCGGGGCGTTCGGAAACCGCGTCTTCCGGGCCGGAGTCAACACCGGCGGAACCTGCCTCGCCATCCGGCGGACCGAGCGAAAGTGGGCAGGATGAAACATCGACCGCGGGGATCACCAAAGAACCGTTTGGTAAGACGGCTGAAGGAGTTGAAGTGGAGATTTATACTTGTACCAATGCAAACGGGCTGGTGATGAAGCTTACCAATTACGGCGCGATCGTTGTTTCTCTGGAAACGCCCGATCGCGACGGGAAACTGGCGAATATCACACTCGGGTTTGATGACCTGGCGGGCTATTTGCCACGGCATCCTTATTTTGGTGCGACTGTGGGACGGTTTTGTAATCGTATCGCAAAAGGCAAATTCAGCCTGGCTGGCAAGGAGTACACGCTCGCGACGAACAACGATCCTAATCACTTGCATGGTGGTAATGTCGGGTTTGATAAAGTGGTGTGGACTGCCACAGAGCGGCGTACCGAAGACGCTGTGGGGGTTGAATTCTCCTACCGAAGTCCGGATGGTGAAGAGGGGTATCCCGGCAACCTGGATGTCAAAGTGGTCTATTCGCTTACGAACAAGAACGAGATGGTAGTCGATTTTTCCGCGACGACTGACCAGGCGACACCAGTGAACCTGACCAACCACAATTACTGGAATTTGGCTGGTGCGGGATCTGGTGACATCCGTAGCCACGAGTTGATGATTGCCGCCGACCAGTTCTTGGCAGTGGACGCAACTTTGATTCCCACTGGAGAGTTGAGTGACGTGAAAGGAACGCCGCTGGATTTTACGGCAGCCAAGAAGATTGGCGATGATCTCGACAAGATCGATGCGGATCCGATTGGGTACGATCATTGCTACGTGTTGCGCGAAACCGCTGCCGGACTCAAACTGGCCGCACGCGTTAAGGATCCCGGAACCGGTCGGGTGATGGAAATCCGAACTACACAGCCAGCGATTCAGTTCTATAGCGGCAATTTTCTTCAAGGCGGCGATGACGAGGGTGGCTACCAGCAATACCACGGTTTTTGCCTGGAGACTCAGCATCACCCCGATGCGCCCAATCAACCTGACTTTCCAACAACGATCCTGCAGCCGGGTGAGAGTTATCGACAGACGACAGTACACGCGTTTTCGGCGGAGTAAGAGTTGCCTATGCGTGGTGCGCAGGGGTTGCCGCGTGCGGCGCGCGTCTTAATAGAGAGGTGGTAGACCACGCTCCGAGCGGACCGTGATCGTCCACTGCCATGCGGCGGGTTGACGCTTCAAGATGCGTATCAACTGGGAAGGCGTCGAGCCCAGTTGTCTGGCTGCCAGCTGGAAATTCAGCTCGTGGTTGTGCAACACATCTAGGAGCTCTGCCAAGATCGCAGGGAAATCGTTGTGGGTACCCTTGAGCGGTAGTCGTGCACCGTGGGCCCGGTCTTGCCACAGCTGCGAAGGTACCTGGTCCGGATCGCGTTTAGTGCGGATTTCCAGGGCTAATTGCAGCCGTAGGCGAAAAATTGCCACCTGGCGATTTTGATGCTGGCTGCGGCGTTCGCTGGCGGCGCCCCGAATTCCGGTTGCCAGGTGGGTTACCACCACCGCCGTTTCTACCTTGTTGCGGTGTTGGCCACCCGGTCCACTTCCTTTCGTGCGCGTGAACGAACAATCCGTCAGCAGCCTGGCAACGGGCAATTCGGCAGGGTGCATGTTGGCAGTTGGGGTTCAATGTCAAAGGGAGCAGCGTGTCTTGCGGAGGTTTGCGGTTACTCTACTGCCAGTTGCTGTGCCCTGATGGCTGCTGGCGAGAGAAGAAAAGCAGGCGAAGCACGGCAGCCCTTTACTGCACACCGCGGCTGGACAAAATTGTGTGCTCTGCGGTACGCACAGCGGTGCCGCCATGAATCGACGTGACCTGCCGCCCTGACTTCAGGGTACGTCTTCCGCGAAGTACCGCCGGTTGAAAATCTGCGGATCAAATGGGTCTCGCGGCACGAATTGTCGACGACGCTTTGGCGTTTGTACTGGGGTTTTGCCACCCTCTTCTTTGTTAAGTGTATTGACGAGTTCATCCAGGATCGAGTCTTCGTCGTTAGATTTTGGGTCTTTGGCGGTTTCCTGGAAGTCGGCGGGTTTGGTCAGTACCGCGTGCGGCGGAGGTGCGACACGGGGTGGTGGCGTAGCGGCCGTGGTTGTTGGGCTGAGTTTTGTGACCCACTGCTGAAGGGTCTGGAACTGTACCTCCTGCCGATTTCCAAATACTGGCGTACTTAGATTGCCATGGGGCTGTTTCGGGATGGTCAGTAGTTGGCTTTCTTGAGGTTTGGTGCGGTCGATGTATTGCAGAATGGTATGCAAGTTTCGCTGAGTAAAGCGACGCGTCATTCGTTTTGCGAACAGCGGTCGCACGAGCCGAAAACTCGACTCTGAATTAGGCCCGTGACAGTTACTGTTGCTGCAGTAGTTCAACAACAACGGTTGCACTTTATGAGTGAAACGTTCCACGCTTTTCCGTGGTAAGCTTCTCAGCTCTGCTTCTATTTCCTTGTGACTGCTAATCGATGGTGCCACGGCGACAGTGGGTCTGGGCTTAGTCGGTGCTTGGGTGGAAGCGTTCCAGAAACGTTGGATACGCGGGATCGCAGGTTCGTTGGGATCGATGGCAATAGCTGTCAGCAGATGGTCGGCAGCACGTGATCGAAGTTGATAGTGTAAACACCATTCGGCCAATTTCAGGTGCTCTCGCGCTGTAGCCAGCCGCGTGTTGGCAACCTTGGATCGGTAGACCTGCTCCAGGCTGTGGCAGGCGTAGTCGACCTGGTCGGCGGGTACTCGCACCTGGCTAGACGGGCCGATGATCACCAGATAATAGTCGCCGACCTGCGTCACGCTACCTCGCAATATCTGGCCATTGCGCAACACGAGCAGTGTTGGCGTTGTTGGAGCGCGAGGATCCATTGCCGAAAGCAAGCTGGCAAACAGCATCACGCCGACGGTGAGAGGGGCGGTTGCCCTGCGGAGAAAAGACATGGCGTGGGGACGGTAGTCGTTCCACACTGGGGGGTCAATACCAGAAATCTACTGCTCGTCGAGCAGTTCCATTGCCGGGAAAACCTGTCCCTCCAGCATCGCCAGGCTTGCGCCGCCACCCGTGCTGATATGATCTACTCGTTCTGCGAAGCCAAGTTGAGTGATCGCTGCGGCACTATCTCCACCACCGATAATACTCACCGCGTTTGATTCGGCGATCGCTGCGGCGACGGCCCGCGTGCCGGCATCAAAAGGCGGCATTTCGAAGACACCCATCGGGCCATTCCAGACCACGGTGGCCGCTGTCTGGACTTCCTGGGCAAATCGACGAGCGGTTTCAGGACCGATATCGAGCCCTTCATATTGGTCTGGAATGGCACCTGCCTGCACGACTTGCTTGTCACAATCGGGTTGAAATGCACTACCGCAGTGTGTGTCACAGGGTAGCATCAATTTATCGCCGCCGCGGTGGATAAGTTCCTGTGCGAGGTCGACTTTTTCAGGTTCGACCAGGCTCTTGCCAACTTTGCCACCGACGGCCAGGGCGAAGGTGTAAGCCATGGCGCCCCCGATCAGGACGCGGTCACACAGGTCTAGTAAATTACGTATAACGCCGATTTTATCCGAAACTTTGGCACCACCTAAGATGGCGACGAACGGGCGGTTCGGATTGGCGATGGTCTCGGTCAGGTAGCGAATTTCTTGCGCGACCAGGGCGCCGACAACTTTGGGGCGGCTGGCCATCGCTCTGGGAACTGCCACCATCGATGCATCTGACCGATGGCAGGTACCAAAGGCGTCGTTGCAATAAATATCGGCAAACGCGGCAAGTTGTTGTGCAAATTCAGCATTGCCTTGTTTCTCACCTGCGCAGAAACGCAGATTCTCAAGAACGAGACAGTGTCCGGGTTGCAACGCGTTGACTTGAGTCTGTGCGTCTGTTCCCACAGTGTCGGTGGCAAAGGCGACCGGGCTGTCGAGTAGTTCCGCCAGGCGCGCCGCTGTGGGACGTAGGCTAAAGCGTTGGTCATCGGCATCGCCCTGGGGACGGCCTAGATGACTGATCAGGATTAGCTTACCGCCGCGTTCCAGTACCGACTGAATCGATGGTAGCGCCAGCCGGATGCGACGGTCATCGGTGATCTGCAGTTGCTCATCCAACGGGACATTGAAGTCCACCCGCATGAGCACGCTTTTACCGTGCACGTCTGTCTCTGCAATGTTCTTCTTGGGCATGCTCTGCGAATCTCCCTGCTACCACATCGACCCCATTCGAGGGGGATACCAAAATATAGCGGTCTGAGTGAGGCACGCCCAGCGGCGGTCCGCGCTGGAAAGGTTGTCATTTCGGGCGCGAGGATCTAACCTGGGGTGTTGAGTGGATTTTGTTAGGGCCTCCAATTGTTGGAAGATAATCATGATTACAACGCGTCATCTGGTGTGTACTGGAATTTGCGTTTTGCTTTCCGGGCAGTTGTTGTGGTCCCAGGATGACTCGGACAAAAAACAGGAAACCGATAAGGAAGCAGTCAAGACAGAAGTGCCGGCTGGGCATTCTTACCACGGGGAGTTCCTTAACGCGGGGCCAAGGCAACAAGCCTATTTGATGGCCGGTACGGGGCATGTTCGGTTTCCCGTTACGTCGAACAATGAGATGGCCAAAAAGTTTGTGGAGCAAGGGCTCGGTCAGCTTTATGGTTTCTGGTTCCTCGAGTCGGAGCGTTCTTTTCGACAAGCGGCGGCGTTGGATCCGGATTGTGCCATGGCTTATTGGGGAGCTGCCCAGGCGACACGAGGTAAGGAAAAACGTGCCAAGGGTTTCATCGCTGAGGCTGTCAAACACAAGGACAAGGTAACTGAGCGAGAACGCCTTTACATCGATGCGTTTGATGCGTTTCTTAAAGCCGGAGATAAGAAGAAAAAAGAACGCGCACAAAAATACACCAAAGACCTGGAAACAATCGCGCTTAAGTTTCCCGACGATGTCGAAGCCAAAGCGCTATTGGCGTTGCAGCTGTACAACAATCGTCGGGCTGGTATTGAGACACTGAGCTATTTGGCTATTGACTCGTTGATTCAGCAGGTGTTTGCGGTCGAGCCAAACCATTCATCGCACCATTTCCGAATTCATCTTTGGGACTACAAGAAGCCGGAAGTGGCGCTTTCGTCAGCAGCGCTGTGTGGTCAGTCATCACCTTCCATTGCCCACATGTGGCACATGCCGGGTCATATTTACTCGCGATTAAAGCGCTATAACGATGCCTGCTGGCAGCAGGAGGCATCTGCGCGTGTCGACCATCACCGGATGATGCGAGATCGTTTGCTACCGGATGAAATTCACAATTTTGCCCACAACAACGAGTGGTTTATTCGCAACTTGAATCATGTTGGCCGTGTCCGAGACGCGGTGAATCTGGCAAAGAATATGATCGAATTGCCACGCCACCCGCGCTATAACACGCTCGATAAGTTTGGGAGCACTCGTTATGGGCGAACGCGGTTATTCGAAACTCTGACACGTTATGAATTGTGGTCCGAACTACTGGCTCTGAGTGATACACCTTACTTGCCTCCGACCGATAAGAAGGGAGAGCAGGTCAAGCGACTCCGGCATGTGGGTGTTGCCAGCATCCGCAGTGGCCAAGACGATCGTAGTACGGGGGTGCTCAAAGAGCTGGAAGAACGCAAGCAGGGCCTGGAAAAGGAGCGAGACGAGGCTGTTGCAGCTGCGGACAAAAAGGCGAGTGCAAAAGCGATCGACGAAAAACCAGTTCAAGAGGCGCGTGAAAAAGCCGAAAAAAAAGCACGGGATGACGGCGCTGATGACGCGGAAGTAGCCAAGGCGGGTGCCGAGGCTGAGAAAACTGCGAAAGAGAAGCAGCTCAAAGAAAAGAAGAAGGCGGTCGAAAAAGCGAAAAAAGATGCACGCAAACCATTGGACGGACAGATTACCGCGGTGCAGAAGGCGATTGATGAAATCCAAGGGCACCGGTCTGTCGCGGCGGGAGAGTTCAAGGGAGCATTGGAGCGTTTCAAGAAATCTGGTGGTGTCGATGAGAGCTACCGAGCGTTGCTCCAGCATCGTGCTGGTGATACCGAAAAGGCGATCAAAGCCGCGCAAAAGTATGTGGATAAGCACCCCGGTGAGGTACATCCGCTGGCGACCTATGTCCAGTTGTTGTGGGAAGCTGACAAGCAAGATGAGGCGCGGGCGGCTTTCGAAAAACTCCGTGCGATTTCGACGACAGTCGATTTGGCATCTCCTGTGTTCACGCGTTTGACACCGATCGCCAAATCACTTGGCTTACCTGAGGATTGGCGCGTGGTTTCGGCGCCAGCTGACGATATTGGGATACGGCCCACGCTGGATGACCTGGGGCCATTTCGATGGCAGCCGTTGGCCGCCCCTGATTGGGATCTGGAAAGCGCCGCTGGCAAGCGGCTTTCTTTGTCACAGTTCAAAGGTCGTCCTGTGGTAGTGATTTTCTACCTGGGCTACGGTTGTTTGCACTGTGCTGAGCAACTTCAAGCGTTTGCGCCGATGGTACCCGAATTCGAGAAAGCGGGTTTGGCGATGTGTGCTATTTCCACCGACAAACCCGAAGATTTGAAGAAGTCAGTCGAGAACTATGACAAAGGCAATCTGCCGATTCCGTTAGCTGCGAATGCCAGTCTGGATATCTTTAAAGCCTATCGTGCGTTCGATGATTTTGAGCAACAGCCACTACACGGTACGTTCTTGATTGATGAACGGGGTTTGGTGCGCTGGCAGGATATTAGCTACGAACCGTTTATGGACCCGAAATTTGTGTTGTCGGAAGCTGCGCGGTTATTAGGCCAGAGCCGTAGCGAGGTCAATTTGGCCGCCGGGAAATAGGACGCCATTGCGGAGCGGCTGTCTGTGCTTGCCGCCATGGCTGTGCTGTGGTCGTACAGGTCGAGCGTCTTGCTATCCCGGCACGTACTGCTGCAGAAGCGCTGTCATCTCTTTGTGCAACTGCCCACGGCTGAGTACCTGATCGCAACCGGCTTGCTGAGCAGCCTGAAGTTTGGCTTCCCAGACATGCGGCCCGAAAGCGATGATGGTTGCGCCGGGCACGCGGTCGCGGACCGTCGCCACCATAGTCTCCAGTTGATCTGTTGCCACAGCCGCCAGGTCAACCACGAACAAGGTCGGTTGACAAGCCAGAGACTCGTCGAGTTGGGTGAGCGAACTGATGGTTTCAACTGGGATGTGCAGTGCGCTCGCTTGAGCGCCTACGCGTGAAGTGAACATCAAATCTTCGGTAAGCAATAAGGCGGTCATCGTCAAATCCCTACACAGAGTTCCCGGCAAATGGCGTTCCCGGCAAATGACGCCGTTATTCTAGTGACTGTGGTGCCGGCGATCGATACGCCGAGATGTTATTTGTGATGCCTAAGCAATGCCTGGGGACAGGCTCGCTGGCCTGGAAACCGCGCTTACGGTGCGTCGACTAGCTACCTCACCAGGGTCTGCGCGCGGGTAAGCGCGTCATTGGTAGTCCGCGCGAACCGGATGGAAAATGTCGATTGCTTGCACCGCTTCCGATCCGGCAATTGCACTGTGTTCGACTCCACCTGGTATCCGCCACATGCCGCCAGCATGAACCGGATGTGATTCACCTGCGATCACGAAGGTCAAATTACCTGTGAGCAGGATTCCCATCTGTTCGTGGGGGTGGCTGTGTGGTTCGACGGTCGCGTGTGGCTCGAATTCAACGAGTGAGATTGTCATAGTTTCACCGCTCAGCGTGTGGATGTTGACCCCTGGAAAGATGTTGTGGGAAGAGCACTGTTCACGGCTGAAGACATAAGGGGACAAGGCATAGGCTCCGTTACGAGGGTAGATATACAGTGGCGTTCGTGAATCACGTAAGTGGGATTTACGTGCGATTACTGTGAATTTGCGGCGGGCTGGTTGCCCGTCCCGGTCGCTAACAAGGCGACAACAGAGGTGGGAAAGTTACAGTGAATCCCTCCCTGGTCGAGTCAGCTGGTCCAGCGTGTGCGGCTCCCGAGCGACACTGCCCCTACTGGACCTCTCAGATAGCCTAGATTTACCAGTGGGGAAAATCGATTAAACCTCTACGTTCGCTACAACCGATACGGAATTGAGCAGAAATTGTACCTCGACCAAACAGGAAAAACACATGTCCCGGAGAGTTGCCTACACGACGGTCCTGTTCGCCCTGGTGGTGACCGCAGTCGCTTTTGTCCAAGCTCAGGATTCGACAAGCCGTCCACAGCCGATCAAGACCGAGACAGTAGAAATTGCCAGAAAAATCCCTGCTCCCGAGACGGCAGGATTAGAACTGGTGGCTCCTGCAACGAACACGGTCGCCGACGATACGGATGACAAAAGTACCCGTCGGCCACCTTTGCAAGATCCTCCTCGCGTTACGGGGCAGCAAGAGCGCCGTTCGATTTCCAGTGAGCTCGACGACAGCAGTGACTCCCTGGAAGTATCACAGCCCCGTGGTCTCACGCGCCGCCGTGTGCGATCTGACGCGAGCTCTGTGGCAGACGATTCAGAGAAACTCAGCGACGTTCCTGAAAAGAGACAATTTCCTCAACGGTTGGGTTCGCAACCTGTTGATTTGGAGCCGATTCCCGAGCGCGTGGGCAGCAATCGCCAGTCGTCACGGCGTTCTTCGAGGCGTGGTCGGTCTCGAGCGGGCCAACTGCGGCCGACACCGCCCCGCAGCACGCCGAGTTTGCGTAGTACGGCGCCTCGCCAGTTTCGGAAAAAAGAGCAACCGCAACCCATTTCGACCGGGCGTGCGATTCAGCTCAGTAATCCTGTGAAACGGGCGAACAATTCCGTCAATTCACTCTTTGTTGGGCGCACTCCCGACATCCAGGTCGTGGCGCTGGGGCCGAAGTCGATCATTGTTGGGAAACCGGCAACGTTCGAGATTCGTGTCAAGAATCCGTCGGCGAGATCAGTTGGTCGTTCCGACGGTATGGCTCACGATGTGGTCTTGCGAATGGACATCCCGGATGCGATCGAAATTCGGGCTAGTGAGACGAGTGATGGTTCGGTCGGCACTCAATCGCAGCCAGAGGGAGGCCAGGGAGTAGTTTGGGAACTCGACGAGCTCGGGGCGGGGCAAGAGGAATCGCTCCGCTTGGTCTTGCTGCCAACTGCGGCCGTGGTATTTGATTTTGCCGTCGACTGGTCTCAGCGACCACAGAACTCGACGACAGCGATCGAAATTCAGGTGCCGCGGCTAGAGATGGCGATTTCTGGACCGGCCGATGTCAATTTTGGTGAGACGCGAGTCTATGCGATTGAAATTTCGAATCCTGGTACTGGGCCTGCCGAAGGAGTGGAAATTCGTTTGGGACCCGGCGCCGCCAACCAGGAAGCCAAGACGCTGGGTACATTGGCTGCTGGTGCGCGACGTAAGTTGGAGGTCGAGATGACCGCGCGTGACGCGGGTATGATGGAAATCAGCGCCACTGCGACTGCCGTGGGTGGCTTGGAGATTGTGAGTCGAAAGCGAGTAAAGGTCCGTCGTGCGGATCTGCAAGTGGAGACGACTGGCCCGAAACTGAAGTTTGCGGGTACCGCGGCCACCTACCGCGTCAGTGTTTCCAATACTGGGAATGCTGTGGCCCGTAGTGTTGTCGCCACGGCTATTTTGCCGAAACGCGCGGAATATTTGGGTGGTATCGCCACTGCTGAACTGGCAACCGAACGCGTGCGTTGGACGATCGGTGAACTACAGCCGGGTGCGCAGCGTTCTTTTGAGATACGCTGCCAACTCCTCACCGAAGGTGCCCATCCAATTTCGATCCGTGTTGAGGACGCCAATGAACTTACAGCGGCCCACGCTTTTACGACCCGCGTGGAAGCGGTAGCTGACTTGAAGCTCGTTTTGAACGATCCGCAGGGGCCTGAGCCGGTCGGGGATGATGTGCAATACGAGATCAAGGTGATAAATCGCGGCACCAAGGCGGCGACCAACGTGCAAGTCAGAGCCTACTTCTCCGAGGGAATTGAACCGACCAACGTGGCTGGGCATCCGGGAGAATTGATCGCGGAAGAGGGCGAGGTGCGGTTCCAACCGATTCCCAGCGTCGGCCCTGGACAAACGGTGACGCTCACTGTGCGTGCTCGAGCCTTTGAGGCAGGAAACCTCAGGTTTCGTGTCGAATTGGAAGCGGAGGATCCGGACACTCGGTTGGTTGGTGAAGAATCGACACGTTTCTTTGGCGACAATTGATCCACGATCTCAATCGTCGGGCACGAGGTGAGCCGGGACCTTGGATACCGGGACCTTGGATAACTCCAGGTGTTTTATGCACCGGCGGAGAACAGACTGCCGGCGTCGGTGAACCGCACGTGAGTCTGTCCCGGACCCGTGCCTTGGCTACTAATTGGCGGGGGTATTCGCGGAGACCGCCGGCAAGCGGGGAGCTGGTTGTGACTCCTGAAATTCTCGATGCATCTGGTGTATTCGCATCCCGGATTCCGCCGGAGGCTGACGGTCGCTGATACGGATGCGCGGAGTGGCGTCCTGGTCTGTATTCCAGTCAGCAAGCTCGGCTTGTACCGAATCGATACGTCGCTGTGTGACGAAATTGTTCTCGCCGCGCAACACGAAGATCTGACGTCGCTTGCGTGTTGATTGTGCTGCGATCCAGCGCACTCGTTTCTTGCCTGTTGCCGTCAGGTCTTGCCCGCGTCCTTTGAATAGGTGATCTCCCAGCGTGTTTTGAAGTTTCCAGCCGTTGTCTTGCATGATTTTCCAGACAGCCCGCACATTGTGGCGGTCAACGGTGTCGAGTGGTTTGGGCCAGCGATGCGTATCGCGGAAAGTGTCCCAGAATTGGTGCCACAGCTTGCCAGCCTGGGCAGTTGAGCTACCGTTCAAGAATAACAGCAGCACGAGGAGTTGGGCGGCCATCAATCGCATCGTATCGTCTCCTCAGGGGGCTAGCGCTCGCCTTCGTAGCGGGAACGAAAATCCTTGACAACAAAGCAGGTCCAGTTCTGCTTCCTCAGAAATCTCATATCCATGCTGCCTGGGTGGGGCATCTTCGTTTATCGGTGCCTCCGATTGTCGACTTCGACTGCGCGACAGTTTTTTCGATTATGCAGCATACTGGGCTACCGAAGCCGCAAGTCCGCGTCCGTGGCCTGCCGGAGACTGCCCGGGCTCTGGCGATTTTCGCGAATAGATTGGTTGTGAGTTGGTGTGGCGGCCGCAGGTGGGCGCGGGAAGACGGTTGGGTTCGTGGCGAGTGGGACGATCATGACGACATCAGGGGCAGCATTTCACGGATCATGGTGATCGCCGCCGGGCCCACGAGAACGACAAAGACGGCTGGGAAAATGAAGAGTACGAGCGGAAAGATCAACTGCACAGCGGTTTTGGCCGCCTTCTCCTCGGCGATCTGCCTGCGCGTGCTGCGCATCGCATCGCTATGGACGCGTAATGCTCGAGCAATACTGGAGCCAAACTTCTCTGTCTGAATGAGAATCGAAGCCAGTGAACGCAAGTCACTCGTTCCTGTACGTTCTCCCAGGTCCTTTAGCACAGCATTACGCGGACGTCCCATTTGCAGTTGCATATTGCAACGGCCGAATTCCTCGGAGAGTACCCGGCATGAGTCCACCATTTCTTCCGCGACTTTGCGCATGGCGGCATCGATTCCCAGGCCGGATTCAACACAGACGACCATCAAGTCCAGGGCGTCGGGTAATCCCAGGAAAATCTGTTCTTTGCGTTGACGCGTCAGGAACCAGAGTCCCACGTCTGGTAAATAGAACGAGCTGATCGCGATGATCGCCGCACGCAAAATGGACAGCGAGTTGAGGGTGAAGATCGCGACCAGCGAACTTCCACAAACCAGCATGCCAGCCAGCAGACAGGCAATCTTCAGCCCCAGGAAGACGTTTGCTGCATTGGATCCGTGGAACCCAGCTTGTTGCAGTTTGGATTTCAATTTTCCGGCATCGACCTCGCGTGTTGGTTGCAGCGGTTTGGCAAGCGCAGGTGCAGTACGTTCGAGGACACGGGAGACAGCCTTGGCGCGCGACTCTGTCGAGGACTGTTGCGTCTCGCTTGGCGAACGTGGAGCGCACACGGACTTTAGTCGCTGTTCGGCTCGCGTCGCTTGAGGTGAGAGCCAGTCGAGCAGCAACCAGCTGGCGATGCCGATAGCGCCGAAGCTGGCAAGCGGGACCGCGTAAGTCGACGTGAGCAGTTCGGTGAGTTGGTCGAACATGCGTTCTACACCTTGATGTTGATGATTTTTCGAATGACCAACGCGCCCACGATCTGGGAGGCCACAGCGGCCATCAACATCTGCTGTCCGAGGGGGTCATCGAATAACGGGCGGCAATAGGCGGGATTCATGTAGTACATGACAAGGAACAAAACGGGGGGCAAGGCTAGTAGTACGATGCCGGAGAGTCTGCCTTCTCCGGTAAGGGCTTGGATCTGGCCTCGCAATTTGAAGCGCCCGCGGATCAAATCTGCAATTTTGTCGAGCACTTCAGCCAGATCACCACCTGTTTGACGTTGGAGAATTAATGCGGTGGCGAGAAAACGCAGATCCAGATCGGGGACGCGTTTGGCCATCGCCTTGACCGCGTCGTCAAATGGTATCCCGAGATTTTGCTCTTCATAACAGCGTCTGAATTCGGAGCTGATGGGGTCGGGCAGTTCCGATGAAACCAGTTCAAACCCGGACGACAGGCTGTGTCCGGCACGCAAGGCTCGGCTAATGAGATCGAGTGCCTGGGGCAATTGGCGGCCAAACTCCTGGAGACGCTGGTGGCGGCGCACGTAGAGCCAGCTCCAGGGCAGGACGCCGCTGAGTGATGCCAGGAGGCATGCCAACAGGCTGTTTTGCAGGGTGGTGATTCCGATCGTCAGTCCTCCGACTGCCAAGCCCACGGTGATCGCGAGGATGCGCTGCACGGCCCACGGTGAATTCGCTTGTTCCAGGAAGAGGCGGCAAACCACGAACCTGGTCGAAAGGAAATGTCCGAATCCGGCTTCCGCCTTGAGAGGTTGAGCCAGCACACTGGTCGTCGCTGGCTGCCCCTTTGAGCTGGTTGGATTGCACGTGAGAGTTGCCAGCCGCTTTTCTAACTCGGTGTTCTTGTTGGTTTGCAACATCAGCCCGACGCCTAGAATCGCCGTCGTGATCGAGACAAACACCAACCCGGAAATCAACAGAGTTCCCATCATTGTGTGGTATCTCCTGGAACGGTGTGGTCTGCGTTGGTGGCCATGGGAGTCGGAGTCAGCGGATCGCCAGTGTGCTGGTGTTTCGGATTGGTTCGCGAAGATCGATGATGTGGTGGAAAGGTCTGCAGAGAATCTGGACGTGGCGATGCGGGTGTCCAGCTCGACGTCAATCCGCCAGCATCACCCGCTGCTGGAACAGACTGGGAGGCAAGCGAATACCGGCGGACTCTAGGCGTTCCATGAAGCTCGGGCGGATCCCGGTTGATTCAAAGCGACCACGCGCTCGGCCTGCTTCATCAACTCCTTCTTGTACATAACGAAAAATGTCCTGCATGACGACGGTGTCTTCTTCCATACCGACGATTTCCGTGACATGGGTGACACGTCGTGGGCCACCTTGGAGTCGATTGGTTTGAACGATCAAGTGCACTGCGCTGGAAATCTGCTGACGCATCGCTTTGATGGGCATTTCGAAGCCGGACATCATGATCATCGTTTCCAGTCGGCTGATGGCGTCGCGAGGCGAGTTGGCGTGCATCGTCGTTAACGAACCGTCATGCCCAGTGTTCATCGCTTGCAGCATATCGAGAGTTTCTCCGCCTCGACATTCACCAATGATGATCCGCTCTGGTCGCATGCGAAGTGCGTTTCGTACCAAGTCAGTAGCCGAGATTTGGCCTTTTCCTTCAATGTTTGGAGGCCGAGTCTCCAGTCGTACCGCATGCTCTTGTTGGAGCTGCAATTCCGCGGCATCTTCAATTGTGACAATCCGTTCGTGGCTAGGAATGAAGTTTGATAAGGTGTTCAGCAGGGTTGTTTTTCCGGATCCCGTTCCGCCGCTGATCACGAGATTGAGCCGCCCTTTGATAGCGGCTTCCAACAGCAGTACGATTTCCGGAGTGAATGCTCGAAAATGAAGTAGATCTTCTAGTTTCAGCGGATTCGATCCGAATCGCCGAATAGAGACCGCCGCTCCATCCAACGCCAACGGAGGGATAATGGCGTTGACGCGGGAGCCATCAGGTAGCCGCGCATCAACCATCGGAGAGACTTCGTCGACCCGCCGCCCAACCTTGGAGACAATTCGGTCGATGATCTGAAGTAAATGCTGATTGTCACGAAACTCGACATCCGTTTTCTCGAGTTTTCCCCTGCGTTCTACATAAACGCTCTTTGGGCCATTGATCAGAATGTCGCTGATTGTCTGGTCTTTCAGCAGCATCTCCAGAGGTCCCAGGCCAAACGTCTCGTCGAGTACTTCTTCGATGAGTTGTTCACGCTCGGCGCGATTGAGCAGCGTCTCTTCGGTATCACACAAGTGCTCAACGACCAGTCGGATCTCGCGCCGCAGCACCTCGCCTTGAAGTTCTCCGACCTTCGTGAGGTCGAGTTTGTCCACGAGTTTGTTGTGGATATCCCGCTTCAGGTTTTCGAGCGTTTCCGTCGCCCCGGTATCAGGGCTACGGAGAGTAGGAGCCATGGTCATCATGGTCGGACTTTCACGACGGGATAGCTGACGTTGAAGAGTGCTGCATCGGTTGACTGCCAAACCGAATTAGACATTGAAAACATAGCTCACAAACCCATAACGCGACGGCCTGATTTGTTGGATTATTCCGGTTGTGCTGAGTGACCGCCGTCGCGGCTTCTGCTCCATCGGGAGAGAAGCAATCAGAATCCGTTTCGGCTGACCTGACACCACTGCTTGAATGCCCCTGTTGTGTCCGACCAGAAGTTGGTTTTCCAGAGCGCGNTGATGCGTATTGCAGCTACGAATCTGGTCGTACCGACCAGTGTGCTGCGACAGTCTGGNCAGCTATATTGGCGCCCGCGCCCACTCGTTANGAGTTCCTGCGTCATTGAATACTCGATGTAGCGAGACGGCAGGCGATGCCGTTGGGTTACACACATCGCAGAGAGGCCGGGAAGATGGATTCCATTCGCTGGGCGGTTCTTGGAGCGGGGCGTTTTGGCAGTATTCATGCTCGTGCGATGCAAAACATGCCGGGTGTCGAGTTGGTTGCTCTCTGTACACGCAATCCACGGCATCAGGAGCAGGCGACACGCGACTTCCCTGGAGTGGAGGTAATGTCGGAGGCCGACCAACTGTTAGCCCGTGACGATGTCGACACAGTGACGATTGCCACGCACTGGCAGGATCACCATGAGCTGACGCTGCAGGCATTCGCGGCGGACAAGAATGTGCTGTTGGAGAAACCGTTGGCTCCATCGAGGAACGCGTGCCTGGAGGTGCTGGCCGCCGCCAGGAACGCCAAGGGCATTTTTATGGTTGGGCATATCTGTCGTTTTGATCCCAGGGTGTCGCTGGCGCAGCAAGCAATTCTTTCAGGACGTATCGGTAAGGTGGTGAGTATGTCGGCCAAACGGAACTTGCCGGTCAACGCGCCATTGCGGCTCGATAAGATTTCACCTCTGATGGGTGACGGTGTGCATGACGCGGATTTGATGATGTGGTTTACCGGGACCCTGCCGAGTCGGGTTTATGGTCGACAGCTTCACTCCCGGAAGACACGTTTCCCAGAAGCCGGTTGGGCAATTCTGGAATTCGGTGACCACGCGGTTGGGGTCATTGAGACGCATTGGGGCTTACCCGCCAACGTGGCGACTCTGATCGATGCCAGGATGGAAATCGTTGGTACCCAAGGCAAGTTGGAAATTGACTGCAGCCATACAGGATTGGAACTCCTCGATGCCGACGGGACCAAGATGCAAGACACCAGTTATTGGCCCGTTCAGCATGGACAGATCGGGGGAGCCTTGCGTACTGAATTGGACTACTTCGCGGAGTGCGTTCGCAGGCAGCAGGCACCCGCGGTGGTGACCCCCATTGAAGCGGCTCGCGCAGTGATCGTGATGGAAGCCGCTGAAGCGTCTGCCGCCCGGGGACAACCGGTTGAATTGACTTGGCCGGTGGCTTGATTCCTGCGCAACCTTAAGTGGCGTTCAACAGGTGTTTGGCATCAGCGCGTCGAAGCTTTGTCTTGGTTGTTGCTGAGCTGCAGGCGACCATTCGCATAGTCGCCGCGAATTTGTCCTGGAAACTCAAAACGTTTGGGTGTTTCCGAAACGGTGATCAATGAATGGGCCAGCGATTCCCAGCGTTCCAGGCCCATTTCTCGCAACGGCCAGCCGTGTTCTTTCCAGATCTGGATCAGCAATTCCTGCAGTAAGAATACGTCGTCACTATCTAAATGCGCGCAATCGAGAATGATCACTCCGTCTTTCCCGTCCCGTTGAATCGCGTTGCGCAAGACAGCGACCTGCCGGTCGATCAAGGCTTGGGTTTGTGTTGCCAGTTGCGCCAGTCGACAGAGCGCTTCCTGAACACGAGGGTTGAAGTCGCGCTCTAACTGGGGTAACAGATCGAGACGAATTCGATTTCGCGTAAACATGCGTTGCGTGTTACTGGAGTCGGTACGAAAGGGTTGTTGCAAGTGCTCCAGGTATTCGCGTACCTGCTGCCGGCGGAGTTCCCTCAGAGGTCGCAGCAACGTAGTCAGTTGGGACAAGCGTCGGCTGCGAGGCATCCCGGCCAGGCCGCCGATTCCGGTGCCGCGAATGACCCGATGTAAAATCGTCTCAGCCTGATCGTCGGCGGTATGACCGGTCGCCACATACCGCGCACCGATTTGCTTCGCGAGAGAAGTCAGAAACTGGTATCGCTGGTCGCGTGCAGCGGCTTCACTCTGCGGATGCGTTTCACCAGGGAGACGCTGCCAGCGCCTCGTGTGACAGGTCAGACCCAATTGAGCGGCCAGTGCGCAGACAAAACCTTCGTCGTCGTCAGCCTCCTGGGCACGTAATTGGTGGTTAAAGTGTGCGACCACCAGGTTTTCGAGCTTACCGCGGTGCAGCCGGACTAAGGCTCGGAGCAGCGCCACGCTGTCGGGACCGCCCGAGACAGCGACCAGGACGGTGACATCGGACCAATCAGCAGGAGACCAGTTGCGGCTGACTGCCGTCTCGAACGGGTGGCGTGGAGGCATGGCGGCGGCGGATGTTATTCAATGCGGGCTAACAGCAATGAACGGACCAGAGAGTGATATCTGTTCCCAGGCCCGCTTGTCGAGAGGCTCATCATAGCTCAAACTGATTTATGGCGACTATCTGGAGTGAATCTGGCTTGGTGAGTGCGGCGGGGTTGGATTAAGGCCCGGCTCTTGACCTAACTCTAGTCTTGCACTACCTTTGGATTCCTTCGCTGAGCCAACGCCAGCGTAGCTTCAATCGGCAGAGCACCGCATTCGTAATGCGGGGGTTGTGGGTTCGACTCCCACCGCTGGCTTTTCTAGTCAGATCCTGTGTATTCACTTTCCGGCGCGGTGGTCGCCGGGTTGCTGTCTGGAGAATCAACTCATGGCGAGTGTGTTGGAATCAGAAGTCAAAGATATCGTCCTTTCCAACGCGACCTTTGGGCCCCGGGAAATTCAGCAGTTAGTGGGCGCGATTCACGCGGATTTCACTCAGTTTTCGTTCCTCCGCGATGCGGTAGCCGAGCTGGAAGTTCGCGAAGACCGGAGTCCCGCCGCAGCGGTGCGTCTGGGAGTCTGCTATTTTCTGTTGGGCCGGTTCGTGCGCGCCGAGGAGACTTTATCGAGTGCGGACGGCAGCGCACTGGCGTTGTTCTATCTTGGTAAATCACAATTGGCGTTGGAAAAGTTGACCATTGCGGTGGATAGCCTTGAAGCTGCCAAGAAAGCGGGTTACGACGGGGATGAGACTTCGCTGGCGATTGTCGAGTCACACCGTTCACAAGGCATGCCGGATACGGCAATGACCGTTCTAGACACCCTGTTTGGTCCGGTTGAGCAAACATCGGAGTACCTTTACCAGCGTGGTGCGACTGTTGCGGCTCAGGGTGGCAATCCCGAGGAGGTCATCGCGTTATACGAACGGGCCGTTGAAGCCGACGCCTATCATCCAGGCGCGTTGTTTGGAATGGAGATTGAAAATGACCGGCGAGGTAATGACCATGAGGCACTGGACTTATACCAGCGCGCCGCGAACTGTTTTCCCACCCACGTTGGTGCGGTGATGAATCTCGGAATTCTGTATGAAGATATGCAGGAGTACGAACGTGCCCAGCATTGTTATCAGCGGGTTTTGGACGCATTCCCCAGTCACCAGCGGGCGCAACTTTACCTGCGTGATGCGGTCGCTTCGAGTGACATGTTGTTTGATGAAGCGGCGGAGAAAGCGCACGATCGGCTGGCACAGGTTCTGAATGTGCCGGTTGCTGATTTCGAGTTGTCGGTGCGCAGCCGAAACTGTTTGCAGACGATGGGAATCAACACGCTGGGTGATCTGAGTCGGACGAGCGAACAGGAGTTGTTGGCCAGTAAGAACTTTGGTGAGACATCGTTGATCGAAATTCGCGACATGTTGGCTTCCAAGGGCTTGGAGCTCGGACAGTTTGCGCTCGATACCGGCGAAGCTGAGCCGCCGCTCGACGTTTCCGGTATGAGTCCCGATGAACAGGCATTGTTGGAACGTCCGATTTCCGATCTGAATCTCTCCGTTCGAGCGCGCAAATGCATGGTCCGGATGGGGCTGAGCACGGTTGGCGAGTTGGTCCGCAAAACGGGTGATGACCTGTTAGAGTGCAAGAACTTTGGTGTCACCAGCTTGAATGAAGTACGCGAAAAGCTGACCGAGGCCAATCTCCGGTTGCGGGGTGATTAGTACGCGGCTGAGTCGGCGCCTCGGCGCACGTCGTGCCGGGCCAGTAGCCAGGGTGGATGCAGGTGTCTTCCAACGCCCGACAAGCGATCCGCAGAGCCGGTGATTGGGGCTGCCAACCAAACTCGCATGCCGCGGCGATTGCGCCGTGTTTCATCCCCGTTGGAGTTGTGTGGTACGCGAGTTTGCCCAGAAAGTTGGAAGTAAGGGAGCGTCGCGATGGAACGTGATCGCAGCCTCCCCGCCGATTTGCATTTCCAACTTCAGCACATCGACCTGCCCAGCGGTGCCCGGTTAGGTGAGCTGCAGACACTGCGCGGGCCTGTCTGTACACCCGCATTCATGCCGGTGGGGACGCAAGCGACGGTCAAGGGACTGACACCCGAGATGGTGCGGGCGACGGGTGCTCAGATGGTGCTGGCCAATACGTATCACCTGGCTTTGCGTCCCGGTGAAGACGTGGTTCAAGAACTGGGCGGCCTGCACCAGTTCAGTGGCTGGAGTGGGCCGATTCTCACTGACAGTGGTGGATTTCAGTTGTTCAGTCTGGCTCGGATCTCCGCAGTCACCGATGCCGGTGCGCAGTTTCGCTCGCATATTGACGGTCGGCTATTGGAGCTTTCACCCGAACGGGCTGTGGCGATTCAAGAGCAGCTGGGGAGTGATATCGCCATGGTCCTGGACCATGTGGTTGCCTTGCCGAGCCCGCGGACGCTGGTTGAAGAGGCCTGCCAGCGGACCGTGCTTTGGGCTGAGCGGTCCCAGGCCGCGGCAGTCAGGAAAGACCAGGCGTTGTTTGCTATTGTGCAGGGAGGACTTGATTCTCAATTGCGACAGTCTTGCGCGGAGCGATTGGTAGCGCTCGATTTTCCCGGGTACGCCATCGGAGGGTTGAGCGTTGGTGAAGCACCCACCGACATGTACCGCATCCTGGATGTTACCGCACCGCTGCTGCCGCAGGATCGACCGCGCTATCTCATGGGGGTGGGGCGTCCTGAAGATCTCTTGGAAGCCATTCGCCGCGGGGTCGATTTGTTTGATTGTGTGATGCCGACCCGCAATGGTCGGAATGCTCTGGCATTTACCGATCGGGGTACTTTGCGGATGAAAAACCGCGTGCACCGAGAAGATTCTCGACCGTTGGAGGAGGGTTGTCCTTGCGTGGCTTGCCAACACAGCAGAGGATTCTTGCGTCACTTGTTCATCGCGGGGGAGATGTTGGGGCCGATTCTGCTCTCGATCCACAATCTGACTTACTATCAACGTCTCTTGGCCGCCGTACGTGAAGCGATCAAAGCGGATCGATTTGACGAGTGTTATCGGGAAAAAATGGCCGGCTGGCAGATGGTGGAGTAACTGGTCCGTGTCGCCGGCCCCAGGGTCCTGGGCGGCCGGTGAAAGTGGGCCCCGCCCCCGTTAGGGCTGCCCTTGTCGGGGGGCGCGCAGCGCCTTAAGATGGCGCCTCAGTACGCGTTCCCGCGGCCCCCCAGCCAGGGGCCGTTTTCTGTTGCTCCTGTGGCTGTCACGGGGTAGCCCGGGCAGGTTCAGCCGACAAGTGCGTTTGCTGGGGGGAGTCTTCCACGACCGGTGGCTGGCAGCCCCGAGCGGTTTGTTCGCAAATAAATTCCTGTGTTGTAAGTAGCCTGGCCTCACCGGGTTGCGAAGGGGTATGGAACTGATGTTTCACCACGCTGGCTGGACCATGGTCATATTAGCTCAGGTTGAGGAGGCGCCAGCCCAGAATCCAGGGGGTGTCGCTGAGATTCTGGGTAGTCCCCTGTTTATGTTTGGGCTGCTCGGATTCATGTTTTGGATCATGATATTGAGGCCCCAGAACCGGAAAAGACGCGAACGCGACGCGGAGCTGCAGACATTGAAAGTACACGATCGCGTCGTGACGGCCGGTGGGATCCTGGGGACCGTGATCGAGGCGAAGGAGGACAGCACTGAGATTACGATTCGTATTGATGAGGTGAACAATACCCGGATGCGTATCATGCGCAGTTCGATTGGGCGAAAAATGCCGGACTACGCTGGCCAAACGGCCGAGAGCTGAAGCGAGTCCACCCAAGTAAGGATGGGGTATTTCCATGGCGGTAAGATGGCTGGTGCTGGAGATCTGGTGCCGTGACTTTCGTGATCTCTGCTTCCCCAGCCAGCCCCCCACACGTTACCATTGTGGTTCGGAAACGGCCCCTTGCTTGACCAACCCTCGAATCTAGTTTCCCGGAGCGTCTGGATGCAGTGGTTGGTCGGTAGCAGCAAGAGCAATACCAGGAAGGCATTGGTATATCGGTGGAATTCGGGCTTACTGCCGTCCTGGCAGGGTGCCCTTTCCTCGACTGCGAAGAGGCAGTTTGCGTCGCGACGTTCTATCTATTTCTGAGGATCCGAAAATGAATCGCCTGGTTTGTCTGTTGTTGGTGTTGGGAATTGCCTGCTGGCTGCCAGCTGGTGTTCTTGCCCAGGACGATACGTC